>JAISHO010000044.1 GCA_031262485.1 Propionibacteriaceae bacterium | reverse complement strand
CCGCCGCCCGAAGCGAGATGGACCGATAGTGAAATAGACCCTGTTGTCGGCACACTCATCTTTCCCGGACAGTGAGCCGACAACAGCGTCGCCCTCTTCCCTCCATCCACCCCTTTAGCCCCGCCGCTGGACGTCGTCATCCGGCGCGAGATCCGAGGTCATGATGCGCTCCCGATCCCTCCCCCTTCTCGCGATGGCCGGCTTGGCCGTCCTCGCTCTCGCCGGTTGTTCCTCCGGAACCACAGACGGAGAGTCAACTCCCGTTCCCGCCGAGGTCGTCGAGGTGGCTGGCCAACCGGTCGACGGACCTAGCGACGATACGGGTGGGGCTAACACGGCAGAGACCTTTGCGATGAACGGGGAAGATGGGGCAGGTGATCCCGGCACAGTCGAGGAGGCGCCCGCGGACGCCGCGCCCGGCGCTGACGAGACCACGGAGGCGGAGAGCCGGGATGACGACACGATCGCTCAGATCGGCGACGCCTCCGTCGGTTTCGCCCAGTGCGCCCGTGACAACGGCTGGCCCGATGTGGCCGATCCCGCCACCGACACCGCGCTGCCGGAGGTCGTCTTGCCGCTCGCGATCACGACCGAACAAATCGACGATTTGATGGCGGCGTGCCCACCGATCGACCACAGCGGATCACAACCAGTCTTCGCGGCAATCACGATCGCGGACTCCGACGGGAGCGCCGACGCGGAGAACGCCCGCGTCGAGCTGCTCGACTACCTCAACCAGGCGATGTCCCGCGCCTACGCGGAATCCACCTCTCAAGGATGACCAGCGGTGAGGAATGACCGACGCTGGAGGCGTCCGCCCAGCGTCGCCTCCAGCTGGGTGGGGGTGCGCCGTAAGCCACTCTTGGCGATCTTGCTCTATCTCATCTGTCTTACGGCGGTGTCGCTGCGCTGGTACGACCTCGGCGCCGTGACCGTCTACGGGGTGCTGGCCTTGGGTGTCCTCGGCGCGAAGATGGCGTTGTCGATGCTCAACCGCACCCATAGTTCGGCGACGCTCGTGACGACGGGGCGGGATTACGGCCAAGCGGGTGCGATCATCACCCTCTACAACGAGGATCCGGGATATTTCCGAAAATGTCTCGAATCGCTCCTGACTCAGGATTATCCGCTGGCCCAGATCATCGTCGTCGACGACGCCTCCACTGACACCCGTGCCCTCGACATCGCCTATCGCTACGAGCGTGAGCGCGACAATGTCATCGTCGTCGTTCATGACCACAACCAGGGCAAACGCCACGCCATGGCGACCGGCGCGGGCTATCTTCACCCCGATATCAAGGCGATCGTGGCCGTCGACTCCGACACCGTCGCCCAGCCCGACGCCGTGCGCAACAGCCTGCGTCGCTTCATGGATCCCGAGATTCAAGCGATCACCGCCGTGGTGCTGGCGGAGAATTACGAGACGAATATCCTCACGCGCATCATCGACGTGCGCTATGTCAACGCTTTCCTCACCGAACGAGCGGCCTATTCGACGCTCGGCTCGGTGCTCTGCGTCTGCGGCAGCTTCGCGCTCTATCGCAAATCGACGTTCGACCGTATCCTCGACGAATTCCTCCATCAGCGATTCATGGGAAGCATGGCGATCGCCGGCGACGACCGTCACCTGACGAATCTGTGCCTGCGCTACGGTCGCGTCGAATTGGCCGAGGATTGCGTCGCCCAAACCGTGGTGCCGGAGAAATTGACGCACTATCTGCGTCAACAAGCCCGCTGGGGCCGCTCGTTCTTCCGCGAGTCTCTCTTCGGCATCAAAGATCTCAGCGCCCATTCGATGGCATGGTGGCTCATCATCATCGAGATCGTCCAATGGATCCTCATGACGGGCCTGCTCATCAGCATCGTCATCCGTTCACTGAGCGCGGGGACATTCCAGATCGGCGTTTATCTCATGCTCGTCGTCGTCATGGCGGTGGCCCATTCGGTGCGATTCTTCGATATCGCCCGTCAACGACAATCGACCCGCTCGACGATCCACTCCTTCGCCCTCTCCCCGGTCTATGGCCTCATGACGATCGCCATCATGTCCTTCGCCCGAGTCTGGTCGCTCCTGACAGTCAACTCCACCGCCTGGGGCACCCGCAAAAAGGTCGAGGTCGGCGACGGCGAATCCCCACCGATGTCCATCCCGCTTCCCAACGTCGCACTCGCGGCCCCGGCTCACGATTCAGCGACGGAGACCATCGCCGTCACTGGTGTGATAACCGGGTCTATCACCACCACCCCCGACGAACCTTCGGAACCGAGGCACTCTCCCGTGTTCTCGTGGTTCCGCCGTTCATCTAAACCGAAGCATGCCCTCCTCCCCTATAGCCGAGACGTCATCAAACGTCGTCCCCCGAGCAAACCCAAGCGTGCGATCACCGCGAAGCGTCACAACGCCGCCACGATCGCCGACCCCGTCGAGGCGTGGGACTTGGCCGCCTGAGCGAACGCTCCCAGCGAGGTGGGGCATCGGCTTCCCCGCCTATGTACACTGATGTACATGACGACTGTGACTTTCACCGAGCTGCGCGCCAACCTGGCCTCGGTCCTCGATCGTGTTCAAGCGGGGGAGGATATGACGATTTCCCGTAACGGTATGCCAGTGGCTGATCTGACGAGCCATCGCAAGGCGACACCGCGCACGGCAGTGCTTTATGCCATGAATGAAAAGCTCGAACAGATGATGGAAGAGGCGAAGAACCTGCCTTTGGAGATCAAACCTGGTTTCCATGACGCTGAGGCTAGGGTCGCTGAACTGAGAGCCGAAAGGGATGCGTGGTGATCGTCGCGTTCGATTCTGATGTCCTCATTTATGCCGCAGATGATCAGCAACCACTGGGCACCCCCGTGGTGCGTCTTCTCAGTGATTCCTCTGTGATCGCCATCGGATCAGTTCTTCTGCGCGTCGAGACGCTAGTCAAGCCTCTGCGTCTTAATCCGTCAGGGGTAGAGACGGAAAACCTCATGAGCATTCTCGGCCGATTAACTCTCATCCCTTGCAGTGACCAGATATCGATGACGGCCGTCTCTCTCGGTGTGAGGTACGGCTTGAAGGGCCCTGACGCGATCCACCTCGCCACGGCCATCGACGCCGGAGCCGATCAATTCCTCACGAATAACCGGAAAGATTTCCCGACGACGATCAGGGAGATCGACATCGTCTACCCGGATGCTGCGCCGTGATGATTCGCAACCAAGTCACGAGGGTCATTGTTCCTTTACACTGAAAGTGCGAAAGTGCGACTCAAAGTGCGAAGAAAGCGGCCAAAGTGCGAAGAATGGCCGTTAAAGTGCGAAAACCACCGCCGAAAGTGCGAAAAACACCGGTTAAAGTGCTAAAAACACCGACCAAAGTGCGAAATTCGTGAGCTAAAGTGCGAACGGACGTCGTGTGAACCTAGATATTGCCTGAGGTCTCGTCTCCGCTCTCGGTTGCTGGCGCCGGGCCGGTCGATTCGCGCACGGTGAGCGAGGTGGTCAACTCGATCCGGGTGGAGACGGGGGCGTGGCCGGCGGCCATGGTGAGGATGGTCTCGACGGCGACGCGGCCCATGCTGGTGAGCGGTTGGTGCACCGAGGTGAGGCGGGGGTTGGTCCACATCGCTTGGGGGGTGTCGTCGAAGCCGACGACGCTGAGGTCGGTCGGCACGTTGACGCCGAGGGTGCGGGCGGCGCGGAGCACGCCGACGGCGATCTCGTCGTCGCCGGCGATGATGGCGGTGGGTCGGTCTTTGAGGCTCAGGAGGTCTGCGGCGTCGCTGGCGCCGGAGTCGATGGAGAACTGGCCGTAGCGCACGAGGGCTTCGTCGCGCGGGATTCCGGCCGAGTCGAGCGCGGCTTGGTAGCCGTGGAATCGCTCGATGGCGGCGTCGGAGGCTTTGGGGCCGGCGATGATGCCGATTCGGCGGTGGCCGAGTTCGAGGAGGTGTTCGGCCGCGGAGCGGGCGCCGGACCAATTGGCGGAGCCGACGCTGACGACGGTGCGGTCGTGGGTGTCGACGGGGTCGATCATGACGAAGGGCAGGCCGACGCGTTCGGCTTCGGCCAGCAGGCTCGTCGGCAGGGCCAGGGTCAGGCCGATGATCCCGGCGACACCGGCCTGATGTTGTTCGGAGATCCACTCGCGAGCGACGTCGGCGTCCAAACGCACCTCGCGTTCCGGTGGCATGCGCACGAGCAAGTTGGCCTTGCGTGTCGTCGCGGTCGTGAGGATGCCGCGGAGCACGTTGCTGATGTACGGCGATTCGAGGGCGTCGAAGACGGCCACCACCGTGGTGGAGGAGGATTTCGGGGCTGTCGTCGATTCGTAGCCGAGTTCGGCGACGGCTTCGAGGACGCGTTGACGGGTCGACTCCGAGACATCGCTACGGTTGTTGAGAGCTTTCGAAACGGTGGATTTCGACACCTCCGCCACCTGGGCGACATCGTCCAGGGTCACGCGGCGATGTGAAGACGGTTCGGCCATGGGCGCATCCTACCTTTCGAAAATAGTTCGAGTCGATGAGGGGGAGTCGTCTCGGTCGGATTCGGCGTGCTCCCTGGATCTGGATCGTCTGATGGTCGGCGGCCGTCGCCTCTGCGCGACGCTCTCGTGGTCTCGTGGGAGCGTTCTTCGATCCTGGTCGTGGCCGACCGTGTGTCGTGTGGTCATGGTCCACCTCCGGATAACGACCTGATCACGATGATCCCATACCCTCTTGCGTTCGTGAATATCCCCCGCTACTGTGTGCCGCATGGCGCAATAGTTGCGAATTAGTTTCGGAACTCAGAGATGAGCACAGTCCGTGACGGTTGCGCGATGACTCACAACACTCAAGGAAGAGGGATGAGGACGATGCGTCTTTCGTCGAAACAGAAGATCATTCCGTGGGCTTTGGCGGCGTCGTTGGCCCTCGCGGCGTGCTCCGGTGACACGACCGCCGCGCCGCTAGACGAGGCCGACGGCGACTCCGCCACCGGTGACATCACCTTGACGGTGTGGAGTTGGGACGCCACCGTCGAGCAATCGGTCGCCGGTTTCGAGGCCGCCAATCCGGGCATCAAGGTCGAGGTCGCCAACGTCGGCTCCTCGATGGATGAGTACACCTCGCTCGACAACGCCATTCAGGCGGGCAGCGGCGTGCCCGACCTCGTCATGTTCGAATATTTCGCGATTCCCTATTTCGCCATCCCGGGCAAGCTGACGGATCTGACGGAATTCGGCGCCCAGGACCTTGAGAACGACTATGTGGCTTCGGCCTGGAGCAACGTGACGATGGGGACGGACGCGGTTTACGCTCTCCCCTCTGACTATGGCCCCGCGGTGTTGTTCTGGAACGCCGACACCTTCGCCAAAGCCGGCCTGACCGAGGCCCCGGCGACCTGGGACGAGTACTACGAGGCGGCCAAGGCGATCCGTGCTCTCGGTGGCGACTACTACATCGACCATGACACCGGCGATCTCTTCGGTCTCCTGGCGATGATCTGGCAAGCCGGCGGGCGCCCCTTCAAGGTCGACGGGAACGACATCACCATCGATTTCAGCGAACCGGAGACGGTCAAGGTGCTCGAGTTCCGCCAGAAGATGCTCGACGAGGGCTTGCTCGGCGACTCCGTCACGGCCTGGTCGGACGATTGGAACCGTGCCCTCAACGATGGAACCCTCGCCACGCAGAACATGGGTGGCTGGCTGACCTCCTCGCTCATCGAACGTGCCCCCGACCAGTCCGGCAACTGGCGTATCGCCCTGCTGCCGCAGTGGGAAGCGGGCGAGAAGGTCGGCGCCGAGAACGGCGGCTCCTCCTTCGGCATCCCGACCGACGCGGCCCACAAGGAAGAGGCCTACAAGTTCCTCGAATACTTCACCAACGGCGATGGCCTGCAGCCGCGCGTCGACGCCGGAGCCTTCGTCCCCAACCTCTCGGTGCTCGACAGCCCCGAGTTCCAGGACGCCTCCAACGCGTTCTTCGGCGATGAGAAGACGGGCGCCGTCTTGGCTGAGGCCTCCGAGATCGCGGCGACTGGCTGGCAGTACCCGCCCTTCTTCGAATGGGCTCGCACCGTCTACGCCGACATCTGCGCACCGCTCTACACCGACCATGAGGGCACTCTCGAAGGGGTCTTCGAGACGTGGCGTGAACGGATGGTCGAGTACGGCAATGAACAGGGATTCACTGTTAAGTGACCCACCTATGGACGTTTGGAAGCGTCCCGTGGCGCTTCCTCTGACCACGGCTTATTTCTCCTAAGCCCAGGTGGGTGTCTTGCGACTGATCCCCCTCGTGAGACACCCACCTGTTCTCCCCGCACGTGCCCCCCCGCCCCCACATCGTCAGGGCGAACCGATCCCAGGAGTGACGCATGGCCTTGGCCACCGAAGCGCCCCCCGCGAGCCCACCTCGACGCAAGCAGCGTGCCGGGTTCGTCGTGCGGTTCCGCAATCGTCAAATCGGATGGTTGTTCATAGCCCCCTTCTGTGTGCTCTTCCTCCTCGTCTTCATCGTCCCGATCTTCTACGCCGGCTATCTCAGCTTGTTTCAGCAGCGGATGGTCGGGGGCGATGTCTTCGCCGGTGTGGCGAATTACCAGAAGCTCTTCGGCGATTCCCAGTTCTGGGACGGCGTCGTCAGGGTCGCGCTTTTCACGGCGATCCAGGTGCCGATCATGTTGTTCTGCTCGATGTGTCTCGCCCTGGCCATCGACTCACGGCGCCTCTACGGGACGAAGTTCCTCCGCTTGACGATCTTCCTGCCCTACGCGGTGCCGGCGATCGTCTCCACCCTCATGTGGGGGTTCATGCTCGGGGTGCGCTACGGCTTGTTCCGCCAGCTCAACCAGTGGCTCGGAACCGACGTCAACCCCTTCACGCCGTCGACGACGATGATCTCGATCGGTGTCATGGTGACGTGGGCTTTCACCGGCTACAACATGCTCATCTTCTACAGCGCCCTCAAGTCGGTGCCCCACGAGTTGTATGAGGCCGCCGCCGTCGATGGCGCCAACCAGTGGCAGGTGATCCGGGCGATCAAATTCCCCGCCATGCGGGGCTCGCTCGTCGTCACGATCATCTTCTCGATCATCGGCACCTTCCAAATCTTCAACGAGCCGCAAATCCTTCCCTCGATGGTCTCCAATAGCGGCATCACGACGTATTACACGCCGAATCTTTACGCGTATAACTTGGCGTTCACCGGCTCCCAACAGGGGTACGCGGCGGCTTTGGCCCTCGTCATGGCCGCGATGACGGTCGCCATCGCCTACGCCGTCCAAATCCATGGCATGCGGAAAGCCTTGAACGGGTGAGGGAACAACGATGAGCACGACAGCCCCCGAAGTCCCGCGCAGCCGTGCCCGGGCGCGCAAACTCTATACCGTCGACAATCCGAAGAAGAGCCCCGTCCTCACAATCGTCGTCGCGGTGTTCACGATCTACTGCCTGCTGCCGCTCGTGTGGCTCATCATCAACGCGACGAAATCCCAGGGCGATTTCGTCTCCACCTTCGGGTTGTCTTTCGGCTCCCACTTCGCGCTGTTCGACAATATCGCCGAGGTTTTCACCTACGACGACGGCATTTTCTCCCGCTGGCTGCTCAACACCCTCATGTACGTCCTCGTCGGCGCGACGGTCTCAACGTTCCTCGCCGCGCTCGGCGGATACGCCCTAGCCAAACTGCCCTTCCGGGGCAAGCGGGCCTTCCTCTTCATCGTCCTCGGATCGATTTCGGTGCCGGGCATCGCCATCGCTATCCCTCAATTCCTTCTCTTCGCTCAACTTGGTTTGACGAACACGCCCTGGGCGGTGCTCATCCCGTCATTCCTCAATCCGTTCGGGCTCTATCTCATGTGGGTCTCGGCCAGCGACGCGATTCCCCAGGACATTCTCGAGGCGGCCCGCATCGACGGCGCCGGAGAGATCCGGACCTTCGCCCAAGTGGGGGTGCGGATGATGATTCCGGCGACGGTCACCGTCTTCCTCTTCTCCTTCGTCTCGATTTGGAATAACTACTTCCTGCCGCTCATCATGCTCAACGACCCGAAGTGGTATCCGCTCACCATCGGCATCAGCATCTGGAACAAGCTCGGCAACACGGCCGGCAATTCCGAGATGCTGCAAAACCTCGTCATCACCTCGTCGCTGTTGACGATCATCCCGCTGCTCATCGCTTTCATCTCGCTGCAACGCTTCTGGCAGTCCGGTCTCGCTGTCGGCGCTGTCAAGGGGTGAGCCGATGAATTCCTTGAGAGAATGATCCCGACCATCCACCCGTTCCGCTGACGGACGACCTGATCCATCCCCACCACCTCCATTTCAGAAAGGCACCGTGATGACCACGTACCATGTTTCGCCCGCCGGGCTCGACCACAACGACGGCAGTGAGGATTCGCCGCTGCGCACGATCAACCGGGCGGCCGCGTTGGCGGAGCCGGGCGACACGGTGCTCGTGCACGAGGGCCTCTACCGGGAGTGGGTCGAACCGATCCGGGGCGGGCGTTCGGCGCGGAACCGCATCACCTACGCCGCCGCGCCGGGGGAGAAGGCCGTCATCAGCGGCGCCGAGCCGGTCAGCGGCTGGGTCGCGGAGAGCGACGACGTCTGGCGGGTCGAAGTCGACAACACACTCTTCGGTGATTTCAACCCCTTCGCCCAGCTCATCGAGGGCGATTGGCTCGATCGTCGCGACGGCTCCGGCCCCCGCCACCTCGGCGACGTCTACCTCGACGGCCGCTCCTTCTACGAGGTGGATTCACGCGACGATCTCTCCAGCGCGGGGTGGAGCGAGAAGGTGGATCAATGGTCGGGGATCATGAGCCCGGTGGTCGAGCCTGATCAGACCCGTTTCACCTGGTACGCCGAAGTCGCCCCGGAGACGACGACGATCTGGGCCACCTTCCCCGGCGTCGATCCGAACGAGCATTTGACCGAGATCAACGTGCGCCGCTCGGTGTTCTGGCCGAGGGAACACCACGTCGACTTCATCACCGTGCGTGGGTTCGAGTTGGCGCAGGCGGCCTGCCCGTGGACGCCGCCGACGGCGGATCAGCCCGGTCTCATCGGCCCGAACTGGGCGATGGGGTGGATCATCGAAGATTGCGACATCCACGACGCCAAGTGCTCGGCCGTCTCCCTCGGCAAGGAGCGTTCGACCGGCCACAACTATGCCGCTGAACGTGGCGACAAGCCGGGGTACCAGTACCAGTTGGAGTCGGTCTTCTCCGCCCGCCAGATCGGGTGGGATCGTGAGCACATCGGCTCGCACATCGTCCGGCGCAACCACATCCACCATTGTGGGCAGAACGGCGTCGTCGGGCATCTCGGCGCAGTGTTCTCGACGATCGAGGGCAATCACATCCATGATATCGCGACGAAGCGTGAGTTCTACGGTTACGAGATCGGCGGCATCAAACTGCACGCCGCCATCGACACCCAGATCATCGGCAATAGGATCGACCACTGCACCCTCGGCACGTGGCTCGACTGGCAGACCCAAGGCACCCGGATCTCCCGGAACATCTACTACGCCAACAACCGCGACATCTTCATCGAGGTCTCGCACGGCCCCTACGTCGTCGATCACAACATTTTCGGGTCGAAGGCGTCACTCGAGTTGTTCTCCCAGGGCGGCGCCCTCGTCAACAACATCATCTGCGGCGCTGTGCGGTTGGAGCCCGTCCTCGACCGAGCGACCCCGTATCACCACCCCCACACCACTCAGGTCGCCGGGTACAGCTTCATCTTCGGTGGCGACGACCGCTGGATCGGCAACCTCTTCCTCGGCGGCACGGTGGAAGAAGCCTACGAAGAGGGCAATGATGGCTACAAGCACAGCACCTTCGGAACGGCCGTCTACGACGAGCACCCCGGGTCCTTCGACGAGTACGGGAAGCGCACCCGCGCCCTCGAAGGCGATCAGCAGCGCTTCTACCGCGTCCTCCAGCCCGCCCTCTTAAGCGACAACACTTTCGCCGCTGGCGCTCCCGTCGGGGCGAACGAGGTGAACCCCCGTGTCGTCGAAGAGTCGGTGGCGGTGTCCATCGTCGAGGACGGCGAGACCGTCTCCCTCCTCGTCGAAGGGCCGGCTTCCCTGGCCGAAGGGTATGCCGGTGTCGTCACCACCGCCGATCTCCCGCCGGTGCGCGTGGCCGCCGCCGACTTCGACGCCCTCGACGGGTCCGATCTCCTCCTCGACCACGACCTTCTCGGCCAGCTCAAGGAGATCGGGAAGCTCTACCCGGCCGGGCCCTTGGCCGCCTTCACACCGGGCGAGAAGACGCGAATCTGGAGTGGCGTCAACGCGTACTGAGTTCATCGCCGCGGCTTCGAGCCACTAAATGAGGGTCGGCCGTCCCCACGGGGGCAGCCGACCCTCATCCGCGTCTTCTTCTCTTGCGATGAGACGCAAAACTTAGGTAAGGTTTACCTAAATTCATCTCCTGGTTAGAAAGGCCGACCGATGGCATCGTCGCCCTCAGCCCTCACTCGCTTTTTGTCCCTCCTCGTGGCGATCGCCGGGGCGCTCATGCTCCTCATCGGCGCGTCCGTCTATATCTTCACCTCGAGCCAGCTCTCCGCCCAGGGCATCACCGTCTCCGCCGTCACCGCAGAAGACCCCGGTCCGCTGGCTGGCGACGACGTCAATGGCCCCTTCAGCGCCTTGGCCCAGGCCAACGCCATCAAAGAACATTCCTTTGCTCGATCGGGTGGAAAGACCTACGCCGAACTCGGCAACGTCGCGACCTCGGACGGAAAGACCTACAACCGCGACGTCGAGGCGAGCGCGTCGACCGATGGCGCCGCCCACAAGGTCGGAGACGAGCTCTCAGAAGAGGACGCCGCGACGTATAGCGCCCGGCAGACAGCGATGAACGCCTCGTTCCTGCAAGCCTCGCTCTTCGTCTCCGTCCTCGCCTTCGGCGTCTCCGCCCTCATCATGGGGCTCGGCGTCGTCGTCCTCATCGTCGGCATCGTGCTGCTTCGCTTGGTGGGACGTCGCCCGGTCGCCGCCGCCGCGACGGCCGCAGGGGAATAGACGAACGCTACCCCCTATCCCGCGCCAGCGTCGTTCGCGAGCCGGGAATGACGCTTGGCTTCAGAGGTGCTTTTGGATCGAGGCCTCTCCGCCGGAGGGCTGGAACCCTAAGTCGATATTGATGGCGAGCATGTGGTCGTTCTCCTCCGCGTTCCACGTCCAGATCCGCTCAGCCGTGGGATGACGCTCCTGTAGTTCCACGATGTTGGTGGCTTTGACGAGCATCCCTAACCGATGACCCCGGTGGGGAGGATCGACGATCGTGTCCTCCTGGAACACCTGCTTCTTATCGGGCTCGTACGACAATTCGTTGATGGCGGCGAGCTCACCGGTGGCGATGTGTTCGGCCACCGTCACCAGGCAATGCCGACCCATGGCAAGGGTGGCTTGGATCTGGTCGACGAGTTTCTCGACGCTCGGCTTCGTCTCCTCGACCTCGAGGCCGCCTTGGGGAACATCGGTGGACATCCGGGCTTTGAGCTGGGCGTACTGTTCCATCCACGGCTCAGGAATCGTGTCGAACCACACATGGGTGCGATAGTCACCAGACTTGTCCCGAGCCTGCTGGAACAAACGTTCGAGCTTGTCGGCGGGCACGGGAAGGGCGAGTATCGACGGGCGCTCCTGTTGCCCGACAGTGAAACCATGCTTGATCGCCCACACGATGGAGGGATCGTTCGCAGGGACCCAACCGATGCCCGAGGTGGGGACGAGACGCTGATCCTCCGGGGTCGCTTCAGCCACTTGCTCGCTGAACATGATGTAGGAGTTGAGGACCGTGCGGTTCTCCTGGCGCATCGCGTCCTCCACCCAGGCGAGCATCGCCGAGCCCAGCCCGAGCCGCCGATGCTCCGGCAGCACGGTGATCGAGGACCATCCCTGAGTGCTGCCCTCGTCGCGTCGCATCGACAACCCGGCGTACCCGACCACCGCTTCCTCGGCGTCAACTGTGCCATGGACGATTACGGCCATACGTTTGATGCCCTGGGTGGAAACCCACTGAGCGGCGAACTGCTCCGGAGAAGAATCCATATCGGAATGACCTAAATCGGCAAGATCCGACGTGTTCACCACCCGGGCCGCGCCGCGGTACGCCCACTCGTAGGGGCCTTCAAGGGGGCTTTTCTCGATTTCAACGAGACGGTAGTCAGGGGGAAAATCCATGCTCTCAATTGTGACAGACATGCCCTCCTCCCCCGAAAGCCGGAAAGGTTGTTCTCACGGTGCTGGATGGTCGACCTTCCATGGGCGCGACGCCCACAAGGAAATAGGCCTGCACGGTGATGGGGGAGAAGAGACTGTTTTGAGGCACTGTCATGAGACCGCAACACAACGTCACCTGATGGCAACTCGCAGGCAATCGCCCGGCAATCGTCGGTGGGCATCGGACGGCAATGAGTGCGTCAGTTACTATGACGAACCATGAATCTCCCCGATGGATACCGGCTCGTCGAGATCGAGCCGACTCCGCTGGATGGGCCCTTCGAGTGGGCTTACCGTGGAGCGGCGGAAGTAGTGAACGCGGTGAACCGCGCCGTTCTGGGCACGGAGGAATTTTGTATCACCGCTGAGAACATCGTTGCCGCACTTTTCTCGGATCTCCAGAGAGAGCGGCGGGCAGTAGTCGTCGAGGGTGATGACGACGAGGCTGCGTCGGTGGTTGCTCATGCCTACGTGAGGATGCCGCGTGACGAGGACAGCAGACATGCGACGGTGAATGTCCTGGTGCTTCCGGGTTATCGGCGGCGAGGGCTTGGATCGTCTTTGTGGTCGTGGATCGACGATGTTCTTCGAACCGAGGAACGAACGGTGGCGTCCGTGGAGGTCTTATTCGGAGACGAATCGCTGGAGGTGGCGTCGAACAACGAGGGGATCGCCGTCTCGGGAGTCGATTCGATCCTCGCAGACTCTCCATCTGTTCAGTGGGCGATGAGGCGAGGATTCACGGTCGGCCAGATCCTCTACGTGCTATCTCTGGATCTGCCCGTCCCCGAAGGTGTGCTTGAGCGTCTGGCCGATGACGCCAGAGGTAAAGCCCAGGGCTACCGCACCCATGTGTGGGTCGATGCTATTCCCGAGCGTTGGCTTGAGCCTTATGCGAGGCTCAAAGCTCGCATGGCGACGGATGCTCCTGCTGGTGGGCTCGAGGTCGAGAAGGCGCAGTGGGACGCGGAAAAAGTGGCCTCCGTCATCCGTTCCTACCTGAACTTCGGGCTGCGCTTTCAAGTGACGGTTGCTGAGCATATCGCCACCGGTGAGCTTGCGGCTTTCACCGAGCTCTCCTACGAACTTACTGACAAGACGATTGTCCAGCGGGACACGATCGTTGATCCACGCCACCGGGGCCACCGTCTGGGGGCGCTCATCAAGATCGCCAGCCTTGAGCAGGTCGAGCACGACCATCCCTCAGCGCGACATGTGTGGACGTGGAACGCGGAGGAGAACACGCACATGCTCGCCATCAACGCTGAACTTGGGTTCACCGTGTCTCGGTTCAGCGCGGAGATGCAGAAGCGGGTGTGATCAGGTAACTACTTTTCCTCCACCTGGCGACGGCGACCGCCCGGGAGGAACGATTCGCCGTCCTATTCGAAACTATTTCGGGAATCCAGTCGAGAAACTTTCGAAGACGTTGTCCGGTTGGCGATATTGATCGCCATTTCGGGGTTCTCAAGGATTGCTTGGATGTTACTTTTACCTCGACAGGCCCTCTCAACGGAAGAGAGGAGTTCACTTAACTCTACGAGAGAGGAAAACAGTGAAAACTGGAAAGAAAAAATGGGCAGCGTTAGCAGTCGCCGCTGCCATGGTTGTCGGTCTAGGCGCGTGCTCTTCGGATTCCACCAGTGAAACCCCCGCTGGTGAGGTTGTCATTCCGGACGGTCCCTTGGCCGACGCATCGGGCACGTTGACCCCCAGCAACCCGACGACGTTGACGGCGTGGATCACCGCCGCCGCCTCGGCTCCCGCTCCAGACAACAAAATCACCCAATTGATCAAGGATCAACTGGGTGTCACGCTCGAATACGAGATCGTCACGCCCGACAACGTCGATCAGAAGATCGGTGTCATGTTGGCCGGTGGGGAGTACCCCGATCTCGTCGGCACGACGGACTTGCGGATGCGTCTTCTCGAGGGCGGCGCGCTGTTGCGCCTCGACGACATGCTGGCGACGGGTGATTACCCGAGCCTGAGCGAACACGTCGAGCCGTACATCAAGAAGATGAGCTACACCGGCGGCGAGGTCGAAGATGGGCTCTACATCTTCCCGAACTACAACCGCTTCTACGGTGAGATCACCGGCGGCTCCTACTATGGCGCCGCGTTCTGGATTCAAAAGCGCGTCCTCGAGGACGCCGGCTATCCCGATCTCCGCGATATGACGATCGATCGCTACTTCGAGATGATCGAGAATTACAAGGCGAAGAACCCCCAGACCGAGGGCATGGACACCATCGGCTTCGAACTCCTCGCCTCGACCGGGCGTGAATGGGGCATGACGAACCCGCCGGCCCTCCTCGCCGGTTCCCCCAATAACGGTGGCGTCATCGTCGACGAGAACGATCACGCGGAGATCTACGCCAATAAGGACATCGCGAAGCAGTTCTATCAAAAGCTCAACGAGGAATACGAGAAGGGCATCGTCGACCCCGAGTCCTTCACGTTGACCTTCGATCAATACCAGGCCAAGCTCGCCACTGGCGCCGTTTTGGGCATGCATGATCAGGGCTGGAATTTCCAGACGGCCACCCAGTCGCTCCAGGGCGCGGGGATGGACCAGTACACCTATGTTCCGCTCATGCCGGTCTACGAGGGTGTCGAGCCGTGGTATGCCGACCGCGACGTCATGAACACGAACCAGGGCTTCGGCATTTCGACGTCGAGCGAGCAGCCGGAGAAGGCCCTCAAATTCCTCGACCTCATGTTGAGCGAACCGTGGCAGAAGGTCCTGTCGTGGGGCATCGAGGGTGAGGATTATGAGGTCGGCGAGGACGGCATGTTCTACCGCACCGATCAGCAGCGCATCAACGCCAAGGATTTGACGTGGCGCGCCTCCAATCGCCTCGAGGCTCTCCTCGAAGTGCTGCCGAAGCACCAAGGTCAATTCTCCGACGGCAACGCCTACGGGCCGGACGATCAGCCGACCGAGTTCTATGACACGCTGACGGATTACGACCGGACGTTCATGGAGAAGTACGAGAAGCAGACGTGGCGTGAATTCGTCAACGATCCTCCGGAGAACCCGGTGTACTACCCGGCGTGGAGCATCACGCTCTCCGACGACGCCAATATGGTCAACCAGCAATTGACCGATGCCAACGTCGCGAATCTGCCGAAGATCATCTCCGGGTCGACGGCCGATTTCGAGGCGAATTGGCAGTCCTATCTCGACGTGGTCTCGGGTATTGATGTCGCCGTCTATGAGGACGCCATCAACGAAGGAATCCAAGACCGGTTGAAGAACTGGCAGTAAGGAAGCATGACGTGGTGGGGGACGACGCCGTCCCCCACCACGATCCCCTTGATTCTCCACGCCACTCACCCGTTATGCAGTTGGGATAGATTATGAGCGCTTCCGTCATGAGCCCAGTGAGCGATAAGAAATCGAAGGCAGCTAGGCAGATACCCCCCAAGAAGAAGATCACCTGGAACCGGGTGTGGGCCCAGCGCGCCCTCATCGCGATGAGCGTTCCGCTGCTCCTCTATCAGATTCTCTTCAAATACGTCCCCGTCTATGGCTGGGCCATCGCCTTCCAGGACTATAAGCCGGGGCGGGGCAGCATCTGGAATCAAGAATGGGTCGGATTCGATAACTTCGCCCAGCTCTTCACCGGCGTCAACGGCGAACGCTTCACCCGTGTCATCATCAACACCTTGGGGCAGTCGAGCCTCAGCCTCATCACCGGGACGTTGGGCGCCATCATTTTGGCCCTGCTCATCAATGAGGTCAAAAACGTTCCTTTTAAGCGCATCATTCAAAACATCACCTATATGCCGCACTTCCTCAGCTGGGTGATCGTCGCGGGCCTCGTCTCGGTGGCCTTGTCGCTGCCCTCGTCGGGCGGGTTCATCAACCAAGCCCTCATGAATCTCCACATCATCGACGAACCCATCCTCTTCCTCACCCAGCCGAACTATTTCTGGGGCGTCGTGGCCGGCAGCAACCTGTGGAAAGAGTTGGGCTGGAACACCATTCTTTATCTCGCGGCGATCACGTCGATCAGCCCGGCCTTGTACGAGGCCGCCGAGATCGACGGCGCCGGTCGCTACCGCAAGATGCTGCACATCACACTCCCGGGGATCCGGCCGACGATCGTCATCCTCTTGATCATCAACACCGGATGGATCCTCTCGACGAACTTCGAGATCCCTTATTTCTTGGGCAACGGCCTCGTCTCGCAAACAGCTGAGACGATCGACGTCTTCGTTCTCCGTTACGGCTACCAGTTGGGCAACTACAGCCTCGCCGTCGTCGCCGGCATCTTCAAGACGATCGTCGCCATCATCCTCGTGGGCACGGCGAACTACATCTCCAAGCGTCTCGGCCAAGAAACTCTCGTATAGGTGGGCGTCATGTCAGAAACAGCAGTGATCACCCCTGAAGAACACGACGTCACTCCCCAGAAGCGAGTGATCCCCAAGCCGCGCCGCAAGCGCTGGACACTCGAGCGGACGATTTTCACGACGCTCAACACCGCCTTCCTCTGCCTGCTCTCCGCCTTGATGGTCTACCCCATCCTCAACACCCTGGCGATCTCCTTCAACGACGGCATGGACGCCGTCAAGGGCGGCATCGGGCTGTGGCCGCGAGAATTCTCGCTTAAGAACTATGACGTCGTGTTCCACATGCACACGATCTATCAGGCGTTCTTCATGAGCGTGCTCAAGACGGTCGTCGTCGTCGCGACGAACCTCTTCTTCACCTCGATGCTCGCCTATGCTTTGAGCCGCAGCGAGTTCATTTTCCGTCGACCCATCACCTTGGTTTTCGTCTTGACGATGTACTTCGACGCCGGCCTCATCCCCAACTATTTGCTCATCAAAGACTTGGGCATGCTGAACTCCTTCTCGGCGTATTGGGTCCCCACGATCATCAGCGCTTTCAACCTCATCGTCATCCGCACCTATATGAAGTCCATTCCTGACGAGATCACCGAATCGGCCAGAATCGACGGCGCCGGTGAGTTCCGCACCTGGTGGAGCATCATCATGCCGCTGTGCAAGTCGACCTTGGCAGTCATCGCTTTGTTCGTGGCGGTGGGCAGTTGGAACGCCTGGCTCGACACCCTCCTCTACAACTCCGGGAAGCAATACCTTTCGACCCTGCAGTACGAATTACAGAAACTCCTCTCCAGTTCGATGAACGCCGGCACGAACACCGGCGGCATGGCGGGAACTGCCGCCTCCGTCGGGCAGGGCGGCCAGGTGACGACGCCGATCGCCCTGCGTTCAGCCATCACGATCGTCGCCGCCGTGCCGATCCTCTTGGTCTACCCGTTCCTGCAGAAGCACTTCGTCTCTGGTTTGATGATCGGGTCCGTCAAGGGCTGAATCGCCTACTCCGTCTTCCCGCCCGGGAATTCAGCTCGACGCTCACCCTCGCGCAGGTCGGCGCGGGGGTGAGCGTCATCGTTCGTCTCGAAAGGGAATCGCCATTTTCAAGTTCAACCCCGACTCGTGGCTGTGGAGAATCCTGGACAAACTCGGCTCGATCATCATCGTCAATCTCGTGTGGCTCGTGAGCTTGATGCTGATCGTGACGGCGGGAGCCGGCACCGCGGCGGCCTATGAGACGTGCCGGAAATATCTTCTGAAAGGGGAGGGCGCCCTCGTCGACGTCTTCACCGGGGCTTTCCGGGAGAATTGGAAGCAATCGACGATCGTCGCGCTCATCGGCATTCCTTTCACCGTCGTCGCGATTCTCACCCTCTCCTTGGCGCCGACGATGGGTGTGGCACAGATCGCCATCCCTCTCCTCATCGCCTGCCTGTTCCTCATCTATCTGTTCTTCTGGTGCGTCCCGCTCATCACGCGGTTCAACAACCCCCTGCCACGGCATCTGCGCAACGGCTTCACCCTGGGTCTCACCACCCCCGGCCTCACACTCGTGTTGCTTGTCGGATTGATCCTCGCCGCTCTGGGTGTGTGGCGGGCGTTTCCCCTCGTCTTCGTCCTCCCGCTCGTCGTCCTGCTCGGCTGGACCTACCTTCTTGAACGTTTCTTCGTCAAGCGAGGATATGTTCCGCCCGAACCAGTGGCGGAGGAGGAGTGAGACGCGACGGACTACAAGAGCCTGGCATCCCCTGAACCTTCCGAACGAACTGGTGACATTTTCGGTTTGTCGATGAGGGCGGGGGAGGAGAAGACGCCTATCGTGGTGGCCGTGAACCGCCCTCATGACCGCGCCTTGATCGGGCTGGCCCTCGTGCGCCCGGCCGAGATCATGGGCGCGGAACCGTACTTCCACGAGCTGGTGGCCGGGGTGGAACGGGTCACCCTTCCTCGCGGACACGCGATGCTGCTGAGGGTCTTGTCGTCGCGCGAGGACGAGAGCGAGACCTATCGTCGGTGGGCTGAGGAGGGCCAGGTCGGCGCCGTCCTGCTCGCGGATCTCCGGGTCGACGACGAGCGACTGGGTCTCGTCGAGGAACTGGGGTTGCCCGCCGTCGTCATCGGACCGCCGGGGCCGGCTCGGTTGACCTCGGTGTGGACGGACGACGACGAGGTCATGAAGACGACGGTGCGCCAGCTGGCGGCGATGGGGCATGAGGCGATGCTCCACGTCGGGGGGCCCAGCGATCTCATGCACTCGCGGCGCCGGCGGCGGGCGTTCGTCGAGGAATGCGAACGGCTCGATGTGCGCTCGTCGTGCGCGACGGGGGATTACTCCCGCGCCTCGGGCGTCGCGGCGATCGAGACGGCGCTGGACGCCCCGGGCGAGGAGGAAAGACCCAGCGTCGTCGTGTTCGATTCGGATCTCATGGCTTTGGGTGGCCTCGGGGCGCTCCAGGCGAGGCAGATTCCGGTGCCGCACAGCGTCGCGCTCGTCTCCTGGGAGGACTCCGCGATCTGCCAACTGGCCGATCCGCCGCTGACGGCGCTGGCCCACAACGCCCGAGCGGTGGGGCGCATGGTGGGCGAGGCGATCCTTGAGACGATCGCCGGCGCCGAGCCGCGTGCTCTGCGCACGGCTCAAGCCCGCCTGGTCGAGCGCGGGACGACGTCACGAGTGGCTTGAGGGTAGTGGCCTGTCGCGCCTCGACCTCGTCTTCGTGGCGCCCGGCGGGGTCCACGGCCGCGTTGTCGTCGTCGGTAGGTGGCGGTTCAGTGTGCCCGGTGAGAACCGTCGTGTGCCGGAGCGCGCCCCCGTCTCGTACTTTGATAATTAATTGATGAAAGTACTTGACGGGACGGAAGCGCGCAGGGAAGTATGGGTTCAACCCAGCCGACAAAGGCGTCCACACCGGTATGAAGGAGTCAAGCGCCGTGCCCATCCCACTTCCCGCCCGGGGGCGCGCGAAGCGAATCGCCGTCAGATTCGCCGTCGCAGCCCTCGCGCTTCCGCTCATGGCGACCCCCGTGGGGGTAGCCTCAGCCGCGCCCCTGCCCGCCGCACCCGAGGATCCTCCGATGGCCGCATCCCACAACACGTCGTTCATCACACGTCAAGGCGACGAATTGCTGCTCGACGGCCAGCGCTATCTGGCCAGCGGAGCCAATATTTACTGGCTCGGTCTCGACGAGAACGTCGGCGGCGTCGCTTACCCCACCGAGTTCCGTATCCGTGACGTGTTAGACACCGCCCAGCAACTCGGCGTCAACACGGTGCGTTCGCACATGATGGCTTCGACCAGCCAGAACGGCGCCAACCCACTGGCCCTCATGCCCACCCTCGGGCAGTACAACGACGAGGCCTTCGCGACGATCGACTACGCCATCGCCTACGCCGGCAGCCTCGGGCTTCGCCTCGTCCTGCCGCTGACCGACGAATGGGAGTATTACCACGGCGGTCACCGCGACTTCACCACCCCGCTCGGCTTGGAGTCGGCCGACTTCTACAGCTCTCCCGAGGCCATCGCCGCTTTCCAAGACTATGTGGCCCACGTCATCAACCACGTCAACCCACTGACGGGGCTGCGCCTAGGCGATGATCCCACCATCATGGCCTGGGAGTTGGGCAATGAGCTCGAGGGCATGACGGGGGAGTGGATCGACCAGCAGGTCACGTTCATCAAGAACCTGGCGCCCCAGCACCTCGTCGCAGCCGGGCGTCGTTTCGACATCGACCAAGACACTCTGGCGGCCACCGGCCTCGACATCGTCGACGTGCACTATTACCCGCCGACGGCCGAGCAGGTCTCCGCCGACGCCGCCACCGTGACCGCCGCCGACAAGGTCTACATCGCCGGTGAGTACGCCTCGACCGCCGCCGAAACCTCCCTGCTGGAACCTCTGGCGAGCGATCCGAACGTCTCCGGCATGTTCTTCTGGTCGCTCTTCGGCAACAACGACACCGGCGGCATGGTCCCGCACGACGACGGCTTCACTCTGCATTTCCCCGGCGACACCGCCCGGATGCAGTCCAACGTCGCCGCCATCCAGGCCTACTCCGAGGCCCTGGGTCTGACGGCGAACGGGATCGCCGTCCCCGCCCCCGTCGTCCTCGACGTCACCCAGAACAAAGGCATCAACCACATCGCCTGGCGGGGCAGCGCGGGCGCGCTCGGCTACCAGGTGCAGCGCAGTGTCGACGACGGAACGTCGTGGTCGAACGTCGGCGCTCAGGTTCCGGCGGAGGCCTCGCCGCTGGCTGATCTGGAATCTCCGGCCGGCGCCGTCTACCGTGTGGTGGCGATCAGCCCCGATTGCACCCAGGTAGCTTCTGCGGCGATGGCCCCAGTCGCCGTGCCGCAGGCCGCCCTCGTCGATCCGCTCGACGATTTCTCCCTGTCCTTCGCCCACACTGGCAGCCTGTCCTTCGACTCTGGCAATGCTGAGTTGTTCGGTGGGGACACCTCCCGCGTCAAACGCGACGCCACCGGCGGCGGCGAATCCGTTGTCTGGACCTACGACGACATCTCCGGCGTCGACGTTGAGGCGTACCAGTGGCCGGACGGTCCGATCGTGCCGCTCGTGCTCGAGACCTCGCCCGACGGCGCCACGTGGACTGAGACCACCGCCGAAATTCTCGATGGTTCGGGCAACTGGATCCACGAGACCTACCGGTTGCGCGACCTCACGGGCGTCAACTATGTGCGTGTCCGTTGGAGCAGCGACGTCGGCGAGTCGTGGACTCCGCAGATCGCCGAAGTCACCTTGTACTCCCCGAACGTCACTGGGCTCACGGCGCCGGCCGCTCCGACCCAACTAGAACCCGTCGACGGCACCTTCGGGGTGCAGTCCGCGCCCACGTTCCGCTGGGGGCACAGCGAGCAGGCCGCCTATTATCGGGTGACCTTGGCGACCGACGCCGCCTTGGCCGATGTCGTCGTCGAAGAGACGGGGCTGACCTCCACATCGGTTCAACCGGCCGTCGAGCTGACGCCGAACACCACCTACTACTGGTCGGTCACGGCCGTCAACGGTGAGGGCGCAACCTCGTCGCCAGTGTGGTCCTTCACGACGGCAGAATTGCCCACCGAACCGCTCATCGTCGAGAACTTCGAGACGTATGCTGACGACGCCGCTGTTCAGGCCGCTTACGTGCGCAACGACGGGGGCGGCGAGATCGCCGTCAGCTTGGCGCCTGATTCGGTGACCGGATCCACCGCCGCTTTGCTCACCTTCGACCTCGGCTCTCCGGGGTATGCCGGTGTCATCCATACGATCGAACCGCAGTCGTGGTGGGGTCGCCCCGGTCTGTCGTTGACGTTGGACGGTCCGGTGGGAGCCCGCTTGAGCGTGCAGTTCGTCGCCGCGGGCGGCTATTGGGAGGCCCAGGTGCCCATCACCCAAGAGGGTGTGCACACCGTCGAGGTGCCTTTCGATCAGTTCGCGGCCCCGAGTTGGGCCGGTGAGAGCCAGATGGATCTCTCCTCGGTGACCGAGCTCAACCTCTACCTCGGCGACCTCGCCTCCGGGCAGCTTCTCGTCGACGACATCCAGGTGATGGCCGCCACCGAGGCGCCTGCGCCGGTGGTGACGGAACCGGTGGTTCTCGTGCCCGCCTGCGTCGAGCCGGTCGCCCCGGAACCCATCCCTGACCCGACGACGGACCCGACGACGGATCCCACCACCGATCCGACGACGGAACCCACCACGCCGCAACCCGCCCTCGATCCGACGACGGCGCCGCCGACGACGGATCCGACTGTTCCGCCGCTGCCCGCCGCACCGACCACTGATCCGACGGTCGATCCGGCCCCGGCCACCGGTGGCACGGCGGAGGCGGCCGGTTCGCTGCCACAAACCGGGAGCACGCTCAGCGGGACGCTCGCCACCCTCGCGGCGGCCTCGCTCATCGCCGGATTCGCCCTCGTCATGCGACCGATGCGGCGTCGCGCCTGATCATGGTGGCTCAGATGTGAGTGTTTGACTGCACGGTCATCTCACGAAGAAGGACCTCTGGGGAGTGATCCCAGAGGTCCTTCTTCGTGCCGCAGCAACTCAACCGCTTCAGTATACTGGGAGGCAGCCCGATTTCGGGGGGACACTCACAGCCGGAGGCACCCATCACACGCATCACGATCGCGGACATCGCTCGCCAAGCGGGCGTCTCCACCAGCGCGGTCTCGTACGCGCTCAACGACCGCCCCGGCGTCTCCGCGCAGACCCGCGAACGGGTCCTGGCGATCGCCCGGGAAATGGGGTGGGCGCCCTCATCGGCTGCCCGCTCGTTATCCGGCGCCCGCACCGAGACCATCGGGCTGGTCCTCGCCCGCGACCCCAGCACGCTCGGCGTCGAATCGTTCTACATGCAATTCATCGCCGGCGTCGAATCCGAGCTGGTCAAGCGTTCCTACGCCTTGCTCCTTCAGGTCGTCCCCGATCTCGAGGCCGAACTGCGCACCTACCGCGCCTGGCAGGCCTCCAGCCGCGTCGACGGGGTGATCACCACCGATGTGCGGGTCGACGATCCCCGGGTCGCGCTGCTCAGCCAACCCGGAGCGATCCCGGCCGTCGTCGTCGGCGACCCTGGTCTGGCCGGCGGGCTGACCAACGTCTGGACGGACGACGCCTCCGCGATCCGCGAAGTGGTGCGCTACTTATACGCTCAAGGTCACCGGAGGATCGCCCGGGTGGCCGGCACCGAGGAGTTCGGCCACACCCACATCCGCGACGCCGCCTTCGAGGACGAGACGCGGGCTTTGGGGATCGAGGGCGAGATCGGGCGCACCGACTATTCGACCGACCAAGGGGCGAGCGCGACGCGGCGCCTCCTGCTCGAACGACGACGTCCCACCGCCATCGTCTACGACAACGACATCATGGCCTTGGCCGGGCTCGGCGTCGCCAACGAGATCGGCATCCCCGTGCCGTCGCACTTGTCGGTCCTGGCTTGGGACGATTCCCCCTTGTGTGTGGCGGCTTACCCGAGGCTGTCGGCGATGAGCCACGACGTGACGAGTTTCGGAGCCCATGTGGCGCGCCGGCTGTTCGACGTCCTCGACGGCGCCGCGCCGGGCAGTTTCCTCGATTCGACGCCGACGCTGCTTCCGCGGGGGACGACCGCCCCCGTGTGACGGTGGGCCGGAGGTCTGAATCGTTTCCCACACCGTTCCCATTCGCCCGGTGTCTGGCGCGGGTTCGGTGACCTGGGGTGGACGAGAGCCGTCATTCCGGCTCGTCCGGGCGGTGGATCATCACCCCCCGCTCCTCGCCCACAGCGGCCTTCGGCCGTTTGATAACGATTCGGTATCGGTGAGCGGGAGAGGTGTTGACCTGGCGTTACTTAACCGCTTAATATCAATGTGTCAGCGCTTGAGCGGCAGAGTTGATCGCTTTACGAGCAATGAAAGCTTAAGCGCTGCATGAAATCCGATCGTGTGGTGCGATCGGACGTCAACGATGATGAGAGTGAGTAATTGCGATGACGAGAAAACGCATTCTTGCGACTACGAGCATGATCGCGGCCACCGCGATGCTCTTGAGCGCCTGTTCGGGAGGCGACGACGGCGGATCCTCCACCGGGGAAGACGGGCAGAGCGGGCCTTCTGGCACAATCACCGTGCTGACCAACCGGACGGATATCGTCGACACGGTCTTCCAGGACTACGTCGCCGAGTTCCAGAAGGAATATCCCGACGTCGAGGTCGAGTTCGAGGCCATCACCGACTATGAGAACGACGTCACCGTCCGCCTCAACTCGACCGATTACGGCGATGTCCTCTTGATCCCCAACACCGTCACCCCGGATCAGTTGCCGACCTTCTTCGAGCCGCTCGGCACGGTCGACGAGATGGGTGAGAAGTGGCGTTTCATCCACGATCAGGCGTATGAGGGCACCGTCTACGGCCTGACGACGTTCGGCACGGCGATGGGCTATGTCGTCAATAAGCCACTGTTCGCCTCCGCCGGCGTCACGGAGCCCCCGACCACCCCGGAGGCTTTCATCGAGGCGCTCAAAGCCGTCAAGGCGGCCGCTCCCGACGCCACGCCCTACTACACCAACTACGCCGATGGCTGGCCGTTGAGCTCCTGGCAATCCAACCAGGGCGAGATCGACGGCCCGGAGGCGCTCAACATGCGCACCGAGGAAGACGCCCCGTGGACGGTCGGCAATGAGCAGTACATGATCGATTCCCTGTTGTTCGACATCGTGGCCGAGGGCGTCAGCGAAGCCGATCCCACGACGACGAACTGGGAAGAGTCGAAGAACCTCATCGGCACCGGCCAGGTCGGCGCCATGGTGCTCGGCTCGTGGGCTGTCACGCAGATGCAGGACGCCGCCGAGGCGGCCGGCAACCCGCGTGAGGACATCGGCTTCTGGCCGATGCCGTGGCAGGTCGACGGCACATTCCGCACCACGGTGGGTTCCGACTACAAGATCGGTATCAGCAAGCACTCTGAGAACAAGGAAGCCGCTGAAGCGTGGTTGTACTGGTTCCTCGAGGACTCCGGCTTCGCCGCCAGTCAGGGTGGGCTCTCGCCGCTCGTCGGCGGGGAGAACCCGGATATCCTCTCCGACTTCGCCGATCTCGGCGTCGAGGAGATCGAACTCGCCCCCGCCCCCGAGGGCAAGGAAAGCCTGTTGTCTGACATCTACAACACCGCTGAGATCGATCTCGCTGGTGACAAGTATCGGCGTGAGTTCGTCGACGTCGCCCGCGGCGCGGCCGATGGCACCAAGGAATCCTTCTTCAATGACCTGAACCAGCGCTGGGCCACGGCCCGCGCCGAGGTCGTCGGAGGCTGATCGGGAACGGCTCGGGCGGGGTTCATGGCACACAGCCAGCGGCCCCGCCCGAACTGTCCCTCCATTCAATCCACTCAAGGAAGAGAGGCGACTGCGATGACGACGACGACCGTCAGCGACGAGGCCGCGCCGCGCGAGCGAGCGGCCCGCCCCCGCCGCAAGCGGGGACGCGACAGCGGCGACGGCAGGATCGGGCAGGGAGGCTGGCGGCTCACGCCGTGGCTCTTCCTCCTCGTGCCCGTCGGAATGCTGGTGTTGTTCACCTACTATCCGCTGGCCAACATGGTGTGGTACAGCTTCACCTCCTGGGACGGGCTCGACCCGGTCAAAGAGCCGGTGGGGTTGCAGAACTACATCGAGGTGTTCACCCGCCCGGAGATGTTCCAGGTGCTCCTCGTCAGCCTCTATTACCTCGTCGGCGCGATCGTCCAGTTGATCCTCGCGTTGTATTTGGCGACGGTGCTGAGCTTCAACACACGCTTCCGTAACTTCTTCAAAGGGGTCATTTTCTTCCCCTACCTCATCAACGGCGTGGCCATCGGGTTGGTCTTCCTCTACTTCTTCCGCCCGGGTGGGACCCTCGACGCCATCACGGCGATGTTCGGTTTGACGGAACCGCCGCTGTGGCTGGGCGATCCGGACATCGTCAACATCTCCTTAGCGGCCACGTCGGTATGGCGCTATATGGGGTTGAACTTCGTGCTCTTCCTCGGGGCGATCCAGTCGATTCCAGCCGAGTTGTATGAGGCGGCCGACCTCGACGGCGCGTCCTCGTGGGACAAATTCCGCTTCATCATCGCCCCTGGGATCAGCCGCATCACCGGCCTGACCGCCATCTTGGCGATCTCCGGGGCCCTGTCGGTGTTCGAAATGCCGTTCGTCATGACGGGCGGCGCCAACGGTTCGGCGACCTTCGTGATCCAGACGATTGAGACGGCCTTCACCTACCGCAAGGTGGGCTTGGCGTCGGCGATGGCCGTCGTCCTGCTCGTCATCGTCCTGCTCGTCTCGTGGATCCAACGCCGCCTCATTCCTGACGACGGAGGTGAGCTCGTATGAGCACCAACACAGTGTCTGTGACGCATGAGAATGTCGCTATTCTCTCCACCCCCATCAACCGGGGAGACCAACCGCACGGTGTGCTCGGAAAGCTGAGCCGGGCGCTCAGCCCGATGAAGGGCCCGCTGGCCACCACTTTGAAATACGCCTCGTTGGTCGCGGCCTGCCTCGCCGCCGTCCTGCCGCTCGTCACGATCTTCATGGCCTCGTTCAAGACGACGCAGGAGTATCGCGAGACGGGTCCCCTCGACGGGCCAGAGAACTGGTTCAACTTCGACAACTTCGTCACCGCGTTCATGCAGGGTGGCATGGTGCGGGGTTTCATGAACACCGGGATCATCCTCGTCTGCGCGCTGACCGGCACCATCATCATCGGCACGATGACGGCCTACGCCATCGACCGGTTCGAGTTCCGGGGCCGCAAACTGGTCGTCGGCGCCTTCCTGTTAGCCACTCTTGTTCCCGGCGTCACGACGCAGGTGGCCACCTTCCAGGTCGTCAGCGGACTGGGCCTGTTCAACACCCTGTGGGCCGGGATCGTGCTGTTCATGGGCACGGACATCATCTCGATCTACATCTTCTTGCAGTTCATCCGGGCGATCCCACGCTCGCTCGACGAGGCGGCCATGCTCGACGGCGCCAACCGCTTGACGATCTACGCCCGCGTCATCTTCCCGCTGCTGCGGCCCGCCATCGCGACCGTCATCATCATCAAGGGCATCGCGATTTACAACGAGTTTTATCTGCCTTATTTGTATATGCCGAAGCGCAGTCTCGGCGTCATCTCCACCTCGCTGTTCCGCTTCGAGGGCCCCTTCGGCGCGCAGTGGGAGGTCATCTGCGCCGGCACCGTCTTGGTCATCGTGCCCACGCTTGTCGCCTTCTTGTTCCTCCAGCGCCATATTTACAACGGACTTGTCTCAGGAGCCACCAAATGATCACTTTCCCTCAGATCACCGCCCCGCGGCCCGCTTTGCCCTCCGACGGTGTGGAACGTCGTGATCTGCACACCGGCTGGACGGTGCGCGCCGTCGCGGGCCCGGTGGCCGCCAACGTCGCCGGGCAGGTCGTTCCGGCCCAGGTGCCCGGCTGCGTCCACACCGATCTCCTAGCCGCCGATCTCATCGACGACCCCTACCTCGACGACAACGAGAACCTCGTGGCCTGGGTGGGTCGGTGCGATTGGGAATACCGCACCACGTTCGCCTGGTCGGCCGGGGAGCACGAGCGTCACGACCTTGTCTTCGAGGGGCTCGACACCGTCGCCACGGTGACGCTCAATGGCACGGAGGTGGCTCGTACCGCCAACCAGCACCGTTCCTACCGCTTCGACGTCTCTGAGATCCTCCGCGAGGGAGACAACGAATTGGTGGTGCATTTCGCCTCGCCGATCCGCTACGCCGACGCGCAGTCCCTCGAGCTCGGCTATCGCCCCCAGGTCAACCATCATCCTTTCAATGCGATGCGCAAGGTGGCCTGCAATTTCGGGTGGGATTGGGGCATCGACGCCGCCACGGTGGGCCTGTGGCGCCCGGTGCGGTTGGAGTCGTGGAGCACCGCTCGCTTGGCCGGGGTGCGCGCCGTGGCGAGCGCGCAAGAGCCGGTGGCGGGGGAGCGTCCCACGACGGGGATCCTCGCCGTGCACGCCACGATCGAGCGATCGGGTGTGGGCGGTGACGACACCCCTCTCGCGGTGTCGGTTCGTTTGAGCGGGCACGGCGTCGATCTCGTCGAGACGGTCGCCCTCGCATCAAGTTCCCACGCCGAGACCGATTCGACCGGTGAGCTTTCACCGAACTCATCGGGTTCGACCCTCGCGTCGAATTCCACCGGTTCGGTGAGTCGGCGTTCGACGAATACTGCTGGCAACGTGAGTTCGGTGACGGAAAGCGTGGAGGTGAGGGTCGAGGCGCCCGACGTCGCCCTGTGGTGGCCGCGCGGCTACGGCAAACAGCCGCTCTACGACGTCGAGGTGACGCTTGTTCGCCAGCCGAACGATCCCACGTCGATCGACGGTCACAACACGTCGGGTGATCCCAGGCCAGCAGACGATTCGACGGAGGCGGCGGCCGGTCCCGCGCTGGAGGCATGGTCGGCCAGAACTGGGTTCCGTCACGTCCGTCTCGATATGACGCCAGACGATCTCGGCACCTCGTTCACCTTCGTGGTCAACGGCCAACCGGTCTGGGTCAAGGGCGCCAACTGGATTCCCGACGACGTCTTCTTCCATCGGGTCGATCGCGAGCGTTACGCCCGCCGGATCAGCCAAGCGGTCGGCGCCGGAATCAACCTTCTTCGCGTGTGGGGCGGTGGCCTCTACGAATCCGATGATTTCTATGAGTTGTGCGACGCCGCCGGCGTCATGACGTGGCAGGATTTCGCCTTCGCCTGCGCCGCCTACACCGAGGACGAGCCGCTGCGCTCCGAGGTCGAGGCCGAGGCGCGCGAGCACGTCGCCCGCTTGGCTTCCCACCCCAGCCTCGTGCTGTGGAACGGGTCGAACGAGAACATCTGGGGCCACGAGGTGTGGGGTTTCGCCAAGCGCCTCGACGGCAAATCGTGGGGTCTCGGGTATTACACCGATCTCTTCCCGTCGATCCTTGACGAGGTGGACGGCACCCGCCCCTACACCCCGTCGAGCCCCTGGTCAGGCAGCCTGGACATCGTCCAAAACAATCCCGACCATGGTTCGATGCACTCGTGGGAGCTGTGGAATCGCGAGGATTGGCCGAATTACCGCAAGACGGCCCCCCGTTTCATGGCCGAGTTCGGCTGGCAGGGCCCCCCGACGTGGTCGACGTTGACACGAGCCATCAGCGACGCCCCCCTGACCCCCGAGTCGCCCGGCATGCTCGTGCACCAAAAGGCGATGGAGGGCAACAATAAGCTGACCGACGGCCTCGTCGCGCATGTGCCTATGCCCGATGACATGGACGATTGGCACTGGGCGATGTCGTGGAACCAAGCGACGGCCGTTCAGACCGCGATCGAGCATCTGCGCTCGTGGGCCCCCCGGACGATGGGCTCGGTCGTGTGGCAACTCAACGACTGTTGGCCAGTGGTCTCGTGGGCGGCGGTGGATGGCGACGAACGGCCCAAGCCCTTGCTCTACGCCCTCGCCCACGCCCATGCCGACCGTCTCGTGACAGTTCAGCCGCGGGGGGACGACCTCGTGGTGGCCGTGTCCAACGACACCGCCGAACCGTGGTCCGGTGAGATGCTCGTGCGCCGGGTGGGATTCGACGGTGACGAACTCGCCTCAACCACACTTTCCGTCACGGTGGGGCCGCGCGAGACCATCACTGTGCTCGTTCCCGGCGAAATCTCCACTCCCACCGATCCGACGGCGGAACTGCTCGTCGCCACCCTGGGCGAGGTGCGAGGCTTGTGGTTCTTCACCGAGCCGCGCGACAGCGCCCTTGTGGCCGACCCCGGGCTTGAGGTCGAGGTGACGCCGCGCTCCGACGGTGCCGAGGTGCGGGTGCGAGCCACCCACCTCACGCGTTCACTCACGTTGCTCGTGGACAAAGTCCTGCCCGAGGCTGTTGTCGATGACATGCTCGTCGACCTGCTGCCTGGAGAATCCGCGACTTTCCACGTCGCCGCGCCAGGACAGCTTGACGTTGGCAAGTTGTCGGCTCCGGCGGTGTTACGCTCGCTCAACCAGATCGCCCATCCTGCGCGCAGAAAGGCGGAGGCGCGATGAACCCATGGATCGCCGAGCATCCCGTCCACCTCTCTTGGCTCGACGAGCACACGCGTCATCTGCTGCGGTTCGGCCGCCGCACGGTGGCGCCAGGCTTGGGGGCGGCCTATCTAGGCGTCGACGGCACGCCCGATCCCTCCCACGGCACGAACACGTGGATCACCTGCCGCATGGTCCATGTGTACGCCATCGGCGCCTTGCTCGGTGTGCCCGGGTGCAGGCCGGTGGCGCAGGGGGTGCTCGACGCTTTGAGAGACGGGCCGCTGCGGGACGCCTCCCACGGTGGTTGGTATCGGGGGCTTTCGCCCGAAGGCACCCCTGAAGTCGAGGCTGGCAAGGCGGTTTACGATCACGCCTTCGTGCTGTTAGCCGCCTCCAGCGCTGTTCTCGCCGGGTTGGAAGGGGGCGCCGACCTCCTGGAGGATGCGACGGAAGTGTTCCTCGAACGGTTCTGGGATGACGACGCCGGCCGTGTCGTCGATCATTGGGACGCGAGTTTCACCACACTCGACGACTACCGTGGCCTCAATGGCACGATGCACTCGGTCGAGGCGATGCTCGCCGTCGCCGACGCGGCCGAGGACGACGCTCAAGCGATGGTGTGGCGTCGTCGGGCGTCGCGGATGTGCGAGTTGACCGTCGAACTCTCGACACAACACAACGGACGTCTGCCTGAGCATTTTGACGCCCAGTGGGTGGCGGACCTTGAGATGGGCGCGCCCGACGACCAGTTCTTGCCGTTCGGCGCGACACCGGGCCATGGGTTCGAGTGGGCTCGGTTGCTCACCCAACTCGAGGTCGCCGATCCCGACCTCGCCCCGGCCGGATCGCTCGACGCGGCGAGGCGGCTCTTCGCCACGGCCGTGGCGGACGGATGGCGCACGAGCGGGCATGATGGCTTCGTGTACACGACAGATTTCAGCGGCGCTCCTGTGGTGAGCGACCGGATGCATTGGGTGGCGGCCGAGGCGATCGGCGCCGCCGACGCGCTCCACCGGCGCACCGGGGACGCGTCATATCGCGACCACTACCTGGCCTGGTGGGATCACGTCGACACCTCCCTCATCGATCACGAGCGGGGCTCCTGGCATCACCAACTCGACCCCGCCAACGTCCCGACGACGGGCGTCTGGCCTGGGAAGCCGGATTTGTATCACGCGTTCCAGGCGACGCTGCTGCCCCGGGTCCCCCTGGGCTGCTCGCTCACCCGGGCGGTGCGCGATCGGCAGGTCGCCGCATGAGCGGCCCACGATCGACGATCGCGGTTGTCGGAGAGACGCTGACGGATGTCGTGGTGCGCCCCGGCCAACCGGACGAGGAGCATCCGGGCGGCAGTTGCGCGAACGTCGCCGTCACCCTAGGTCGGCTCGGGAGAAACCCCATCCTCGTGACGCAAGTGGCCGACGATGAACGGGGGAGTCGAGCGCTCGGCTGGCTCGAGGAATCAGGCGTGCGCGTCGTCAATGAGCCGCCCTCCACGGGGCGGACGTCCACGGCGACGGCCCGCTTGGACGCCACGGGCTCAGCGACCTACGACTTCGACCTCACCTGGGACCTCGCCACGTCCGCCCTCGCGGCCACCGCAGCAGCGCACGTGTTGCACGTCGGATCGATCGCGACCGTCCTCGAGCCCGGTGCCGACACCGTCGAGAAGATCGTGCGCCAAGCCCGCGGACGAGCCCTCATCAGTTTCGACCCCAACGCCCGCCCGACGATCACCCCGGATCGCGAGGCGGTGCTGCCGCGTCTCAAACGGCTGGTGAGCATGGCCGACATAGTGAAAGTCTCGGAGGAGGACCTCGCGTTTTACGCTCCGGGCGAGGATGCCCTTACGGTGGCGCGCCGCATGCTCGCCCCTCTCGAAACGGAATGGCTAAATCCAGATGCTCATGTGCAGGCACCGCTTGTCGTTATTGTGACCCTCGGCGCAGAGGGCGTGTTGCTCTTGCGTGGAGAAAACGAGATACATATTCCTAAGCTCCCGGTCGACGTCGTTGACACTATCGGCGCCGGTGACACTTTCTCGGGAGCCTTGCTCGATGCTCTCGTCAATTGTCTCATCGCTGGTGCGCCATCCCGCGGTCGGCTTGCGAACCTTCATATCGACGAACTGCGTCATGCCGTCGCCTGGGCAGCGACCGCTGCCGCTATTACTGTTTCTCGCGCGGGAGCGGATCCGCCGTCGCGCACCGAAGTGGAGTGGAAACTTCGCCAGTTCTCCCGCTTACTGTGAGGAAACAGAATCGACGTCCCCGGCGACGGAGTAAACCGTAACGCAAAAGTCAGTGTCGACCCACACGACGCCGTCACCTGGGCGGCGACCGCGACCGTTATCACCGTCTCCCGGCCAGGTGCGGATCTCCCTTCGCGTGCTGAGGTCGTGAAGAAGTATCAGTGATCGCCGGGCCATGGCCCGGGGCGAGCGACCGCTGTAAAGCGAGGCTGGCGGCGCCGATCGCGGCGGAATCGAGCGGGTTGGCGGAGATGTCGACAATCACCGGATGAGCTCGACGGGCCAACGCGGTGCTTTGGAGCACGTCCCGCACGTGGCGCACATAGAGCGCCCCGGAGACGAGGAGCGCCGGACCGGTCAAGACGAGCTGGTCGAGGTCGAAGAGGTTGGTCAAGGTGAGCGCGGCGGCGGCGAACCGGTCGGCGCTGAGCGTCACAAGGTCGGATGCCCCCTGATGCCCGGCGATGGCGGCGCGGGAGATCTCCTCGAAGTCAAGGAGGACGTGGCGCGGATCGTCACTCAAGGCGAGGTCGCCGATCCGAGGGTCGTTTCTCGCCGAGGAGACGACGGCCCGGGGTCCCGCGAGGACCTCGAGGCACCCCCGGTTGCCGCAGACGCAGAGCGGGCCGGTCGGGTCGAGGCTGACGTGCCCGAGTTCGCCCGCGTTTGAGCTAGCGCCCCGGAACAAGGCTCCGTCGATGACGACGCCCGCGCCGACGCCGGTGCCGACGTAGATCGCGCCGAACGTCGAATAGCGCGACACCCCCCGGCTCCAGAATTCGCCGAGAGCGGCCGCGCCGGCGTCATTGTCCACGAGGACGGGGGCGTCGATGAGCGAGTCGAGCTCAGCGCGCAAGGCGAACCCCGTCCATCCTGGCAAGGCGGGCGCCTCCAAGATCCCTTCCCGGTCAGGCGCGAGCGGGCCCGGCACAGCGACCGTCACCCCGACGATCTCACGCACGTCGAACCCCGACGCGGCGATAAACGCTTGGTAAGAGTCGGCGAGCCGCCGCACCACCGCCTCAGGCGGATCGTCCTGAGCCCCAGGAAGCCCCTGGCGCGCCAACACCCCGCCGCTCGGATTCGTCGCGACGAACGTGACCGATTCGAACCCCATCTGGACGCCCACCCCGACGACGGCGCGCTCGTTGATGTCGAGCAGCCGCCGCGGTTTCCCCCCGCTCGACGGAGCCGACCCCACCTCGACGATGACGGCGTCGTCAAGCAGTTTCCGGACGATCATCGACACAGCGGGCTGCGTCAACCCCGTCGCCTCGACCAACTCGACCCGGCTGACCGGCCCTAACGATCGCACCAAGTCCACAATGAGCGCGCGGCTCCCCGGAGCCTCCGGCGTGGACTCGCGTCGGGCCATCGATCACCCTTCTCTTTGACCGGTTCAGGTTATCGGTGCGCCGAGCAGCCTACGGCCAGAATTCATGAGACTCTCGCGAATGCGAGTATTCACCGCATGAGTGGCGAGTCGGCATTGTCTTCTGCGACAGTCAGGCCAGCGACAACGAAAACCGGGGTGTTCCCAGGATCACCAGGTGCATACGGGCTGATATTTCCTGCCTCGTCGCAGTAGCACAGGATCACAACAAACCTCTCCCGGAGACAACTATGGCCGCCGAAGCGGCCATAGGACTCGCCGCACCAAGTGCGACTTGACGCTCATCGAGCGCCGCATTTGAGTATACCTCTTCGAAGGGTGGCGTTTGAAAAACCGGAAATCGCCGGGCAACCGTCATGGAGCTGGCTCCGTGGCCGACTGACCCTGGTCAAGGGGAGGGCGAGCCGAGTTGTGCTACTACGAAACCTGCTGATTCCATGCGGATGCCGTTGACTGAGCGCGGCACTCCGCTAAGAGAAAGAAAATCGGCCCGAGCTGCAAAGCGAGCGGGCCGAATCATGATTTGGCAACTCTAGCCGGCCACCCTCTCATCGGGCTACGTGTCGCGGGTCACAGGAGCCACGGGTCATCGTGAGCGCAACCACCAAGAGACTGAAGTCCGCACGTCGATAAACTACCGTGATCTGCATCCTGTTTGTGGCAGCTATGCCAAAAAGTGGGCCCAGTTTCTGGCATGGCTGCCAGAAATCGGATGGAGTTTGGGTAGACTGCCGTCATGGAGCGAACAGCGATGGCTGCCTTGACGGCGTGGAAGACGTCCGCTCGTCGCAAACCGTTGATTCTGCAGGGCGCACGTCAGGTTGGGAAAACCTGGCTCCTGCGGGAGTTCGGGCGGCGTCACTACTCCTCCATCGCCTACGCGAATTTTGAGGAGAACGAAGCTTTGGCTTCACTCTTCGACGGCGACCTCGATCCTCAACGCATCCTCATCGCTCTGCGTGCGGTGCTGGATTCGCCCATCTCACCAGGCGACACCCTGCTCATCCTCGATGAGATCCAGGCCTGCCCCCGTGCGTTGACGGCGTTGAAGTATTTCCAGGAGCAAGCTAACGAACACCACGTCGTTTGCGCCGGCTCATTGCTGGGCGTGGCCATCCATGAGGGCACCTCCTTCCCCGTGGGGAAAGTTTCATTTCTGGATATCAACCCACTCAGTTTCCGCGAGTATCTGACCGCCCGTGGTCACCAGGAGATGGCGAACCTGCTCGAAACCGCTGATTGGGATGTCATCAACGCAGTCCATCAGCGTTTCCTGACGGTTCTCAACGAGTACATGGTCGTCGGCGGGATGCCCGAGGTGGTGACGACGTTCATCGCCGAGGAGAGCTTCGCCGCCGCCCGCGAGGTCCAAAACGAGATTCTGCGATCCTTCGACCGCGATTTCTCAAAGCACGTTCCTACGGAGCAACTGCCCAAGGTGCGCTCTGTCTGGTCGTCCATCCCCGCCCCACTGGCGAAAGAGCAGAAACGCTTCCGTTATGCCAATCTCGGCCCAGGCGCCCGCGCTCGCAGCCACGAGACCGCCGTCGACTGGCTCGTCCAGGCCGGCCTAGCGCTCCGGGTAGATCAAGTCACTGCTCCTCGGTTGCCGTTGCCCAGTTATCAAGACGCTGCCGCGTTCAAACTCTTCGGCTTCGACGTCGGATTGCTCGGCGCCATGTCTCAACTCTCCCCAGCCGTCGCAACACAAGGCGACCGCCTTTACACCGAATTCAAAGGCAGCCTGGCCGAGCAATTCGTCGCCTCGGAACTCCACGACCGGCTCGGTAGGCCTCTCCATTACTGGGCCAACCAACAAGGCCGAGCCAAGGTCGACTTCCTCATCCAACGAGAGCAACACATCGTGCCAATCGAAGTGAAATCCGGGCAATCGAACCAAGCCAAAAGTCTGCGCGTCTTCCGGGATAAGTACGCTCCGGAGATGTCTGTGCGGGCGTCGCTTCAGCCTTACAAGCGAGAGTCCTGGGTCATCAACCTGCCGTTGTACGCGATCGGTGAAGTTACAACGCTCCCACCTCGTCGCTGATTCCGCGGCAATCCATAGTCATCGAGCTTGCACTCATCTTGTTCTTGACGGCGCTCAGCGAAAGTCCCCAGAGTTGCTCGTCGAAGTTCCTCAGGTCGCGGGGTTAGGTTAGCGCAGGTTGGTGCCGGTGGTGGCGCGGCGGAGTTCGTCGGCTGCGGTGGCGT
>JAISHO010000003.1 GCA_031262485.1 Propionibacteriaceae bacterium | reverse complement strand
GTTTTATTCAAGCAGGGATGCGCGCATCCAGCATAGTGAGGAGCAGAGGAATCAGAATTCAGCGACATTATCCCTATAGGTGCGCTATATCATCATAATGATGCTATCTGATAGCCGGTAAATCAGGATCATTCATCCCTAAGGCAAATCAAGAACATCGTCACGTCATCATCGCACGTACACCTCGACGGCTTGCAACGGCATCCAACCGAACGTCGAAAGTGGCCAGAGAAGACGAGGAATGCTCCGCCGCATCCAACACGCAGCAATCGGGCAGCTTGAGGCCAGTGGCGACGCGGAGGTCAGCCAATCGTTCGGGCTCGTCGTCATCGGGATCCCACACCTCGACTCCGGAGGCGATGATGGACCGCCGCACGAAGGCGGCTTTACCAACCCGAGCTGGCGCCACGAGCACCTCCGCTAAGGTCAGCGGATGGATGAGCATTCCCTCATCCTGCTCCGCCGTGACGAAAGCCGCCGCTCGCTGATGGTGAGCGTCATGAGGATCGAGCACAGCGATGAGCACACTCGCGTCGAGGACGATCATGCCGGCCAATCGCTTCGGAGATCGTCGAGATAACCGGGCTCGTAGACCCCAGGGAGAAGACCGATCATCGGCAGAGGAAGTCCATCCTCACCGCCACTCGATTGAATTTCTCTAGCTCCCAGTGCGGCGAGCCGGGCGATGATCTGAGAGCGCGGAGCCTCCGGCCACCGCCGCATACCGATCGTCAAGGCTTGAGCCACCTCAGGAGTCTCCGTCACCTGAATCCGTCGTAGCGTCGTCGTCATAGAGTATGAGTGTACCACCATCGGTGAATCACCTAGTGGCCCTCGTCCGCTTCGTCGCATCGCCACCCGAAGGGGCTGAGCTGCCTGGCTTCATCTGGTGGTTGGCCTGACCTTTGTTTGGTCTGCCGCGATCTTTCTCATCCCCCTTGACACTCTTCCTTGGTCCGGTCTATTGTGTTGTCACGTCTTGAATCGTTTCAAGCATCTCTCACACCACGCAAGGAAGCGAGCTATGAGCAGGAAAACACTCTCCGGCTACCGGGCCACGATCGCCGTGGCCATGTCGAACTACATCGAGGCGGGCTCGATCATCGCCTTGGCCACATCGTTGTCGTTGTGGCAGAGCCACTTCGGCCTCAGCAACGCCCTCATCGGGCTAGCGGCGGCGTTGTCGGCCAACGCCTTTGGAGCCGCTGCGGGCGCCATGATCGGCGGGCCGCTCGGCGACAAGTACGGCCGCAAATTCATTTACACCTACGACCTCATCCTCTACATGATCGGCACCCTGTTCGTCGTCTTCGCCGGGCAGACCTGGATGCTTTTCACCGGGATCATTCTCACCGGCATCGCCGTCGGCGCCGGGGTGCCGGTGGCATGGACGTATATCGCCGAGGAGGCGCCGGCCGATGGGCGCGCCAAGCATGTCGGCACCGCGCAACTGGCCTGGTCGCTCGGCCCCTTCGTCGGGTTCATCCTCGCGACCGCCCTTGTTCCGCTCGGCTTGCTGGGCAGCCGCATCATCTTCGCCCATCTCTTCGTCATCGCCTTCATCACCTGGTGGGTCCGCCGTGGCCTGGCCGAATCGGACGTTTGGAAGGAATCCAACGCCAAACAGGTCGCCGCCGGCGCCCAGCGACGCGGCTTCCGCGAACTCATCTCGCTGCGTCAAAACGTCAAAGCGCTCCTCTTCCTCTTCGCCGTCTACGGGCTGTGGAACCTGTGGGCCAGCCAGGCCGGCATCTTCATGCCGCGGATCTACGAGACGGCCGGGGTCGAATCGGCCACTCAGCAGAACCTCCTCCAGGTGCTCGTCTGGGGCATGACGGTGCTCGCCACCTACTTCGGTTTCATGCGCTACGGAGACCGCGTCTCCCGTCGCACGCTTTACGCCATCGGAGCGACCCTGGCCGTCATCTCCTGCGCCATCCTCGCATTCGCGCCTGGCACGATCCCCGCGCTCGTCTCCTTCGCCGTCATCTGGGGCGTCGCCTCCGGCATCGGCGCCCAGGCCTTCTACGCTCTTTGGACGGCCGAACTGTTCGCCACCGTCTATCGCGCCTCGGCGCAGGGCGTCCTCTTCTTCGCCGTCCGGATCGCTTGTGGCCTCATCTCCTACGCCCTGCCGACGCTCCTCGCCACCCGGGGCGTGCCGTTCGTGGGAACCATGATGATGGTGTTCCTCATCGCCGCGCTCATCATCGGAACGCTGTGGGCCCCCAAGACGGAGGGCAAGTCACTCAAGGAGATCGAACTCGAGCGTTACGGCGCCGATGATCTCGAGCCCGAGGCCCCGATGTCGCCGGTCACCGCGCCGGTTCGCGAACCGGCGATTCACTGAGAGGCGCGATGATGCAAATTTGTTTCACCTCCCAAGTGGCGCCGGAGAATCTGGCGGCCTACCGCGAAGCCCACGCCCATGTCTGGCCCGAGATGCTCGAGGCTTTGCGCGACACCGGCTGGAAGGATTACCGGCTCTATCTCAGCCCCACCGGCTTGCTCGTCGGCGTCGTGGATGTCGACAGCTACGACGCCGCCCAGGCCCGAATGGCTCAGACCGACGTCAACGCCCGCTGGCAGAAAGCGATGGCGGAATTGTTTGCAGCCGACGGTGATCCGGATGAGAACATGGTCGTGCTCGACGAGATCTTCAGTCTGGACGATCAACTGGCCGCGTCAGGGCTGCCGACCAGCGCGATGATCTCCGTCGATCCCGCCGGCGGGGCCGCCGGCCCCGGAACCGCCGAAACTACCGGAGCGGGCGATAGCTCCTCACCATCCACCACCACGCTGACACCCACCACTAAGAACCGATAAGAAATGAGGTCACCGATGACATCACCCGCCACCGGCGTTCCCGCCGCTCTCGAAGCGATGCGCCAGCAGACGATCGAACTGCCCTCGTGGGCGTTCGGAAACTCCGGCACCCGGTTCAAGGTGTTCACCACCCCGGGCACCCCGCGCGATCCGTATGAGAAGATCGACGACGTCGCTCAGGTGCACCGCTACACCGGCATCACGCCGCGGGTCTCGCTGCACATTCCGTGGGACAAAGTCGACGATTACGCCGACCTCTCCGCCCATGCGAAGGAGCGCGGAGTCACCATCGGCGTCATCAACGCCAACCTTTTCCAAGACGACGATTACAAGTTCGGATCCCTGACCCACCCGGATCCGGCGGTGCGGAAGAAGGCGATCGGCCATCATCTCGAATGCTTCGAGATCATGCGGGCGACCGGTTCGAAAGAATTGAAGCTCTGGCTGCCGGACGGCCTCAACTATCCCGGCCAAGACGATTTGCGCGACCGTCAGGATCGCCTCGCTGCCGCTCTCCAGGAGATCTACGCCGCCATGGCCGACGACGAGCGCTTGCTCATCGAGTACAAGTTTTTCGAGCCGGCTTTCTACGCCACCGATGTGCCCGATTGGGGCACCGCGTTGCTGCACTGCCTCGATTTGGGCGAGCGGGCCATGGTCGTCCTCGACACCGGCCACCACGCGCCGGGGACGAACATCGAATTCATCGTCATGCAATTGTTGCGACGGGGCCGGCTCGGCGCTTTCGATTTCAATTCCCGTTTCTACGCTGACGACGATCTCATGGTCGGGGCGGCCGATCCCTTCCAGTTGTTCAGGATCATGGATCAAATCGTCCGCGTCGGCGCGCTCAGCCCGGATTCCGGGGTCAACTTCATGCTCGACCAGTGCCACAACATCGAGGCGAAGATTCCTGGCCAGATCCGCTCCGTCATGAACGTCCAAGAGGCCACCGCCAAGGCGCTCCTCGTCGATCGCGAGGCTTTGGCCCAAGCGCAACGGGCCGGCGACGTGCTCGGCGCCAACGCCGTCCTCATGGACGCTTACAACACTGATGTGCGCTCGATGTTGGCGGCGTTGCGCGAGGAGCAGGGGTTGGCGCCCGATCCGATGGCCGCCTTCGCCGCCTCCGGCTACGCCGAGAAGGTCGCGGCCGAGCGGGTCGGCGGGGTGCAAGCCTCCTGGGGCGCGTGAGCGAGCGGGTGGCGATGTTCCCATCGGATGTGACAGGTGGCTCCCCGATCACGGGGGGCCACCTGGATCCAGACGGCGCCGCTCACACGCCTCCTGAGAGCGAGGCTCCCACCTTCGTCGCCGCCGTCGACCTCGGCGCCACCTCCGGGCGCGTCATGGTGGCGGAGGTGGCCGATGGTCGGGTGACGTTGGCCCAAGCGCACCGGTTTCCGACGACGACGCTGACCGAACAGGGACGGTTGCGCTGGGACTTCACCGGTCTGTGGCGCGAGATCCTCGAGGGGTTGGCACGCGCTGTTCGCGTGGCCGCCGATGCCGGAGGGACGATTCGGGCGATCGGCGTCGACACCTGGGCGGTCGATTACGGGCTCCTCGACGAGGACGGTCAGCTCATCGACGCGCCGATCTGTTACCGCGACGACCGCACGATCGAAGCGGTCGAACCGGTCTGGGACCTCGTCGGCGGGCGCGACCGTCTCCACCAGGTGACTGGTTTGCAGCACCAACGGTTCAACACCATCTTTCAGCTGCACGACGATCAGCGAACCGGGCGGCTCGACGATGCCACGACGATGCTGCTCTTGCCCGACCTCGTCTCCTTCCGGTTGACGGGCCGCGCTGCGGCGGAGGCGACGAACGCCTCGACGACCGGACTCTTCGACGCCACGAGACGGGAATGGTCCGAGGAGATCATCGGAGCGCTCGGCCTGCCCCGATCGCTCTTTCCCCCGGTCGTCGAACCGGGCACGGTGATCGGTCCGATCCTCCCTGCGATCGCGGAGGCGACCGGTTTAGGCGACGACGTCGTCGTCGTGGCGGTCGGCAGCCATGACACCGCTTCGGCGGTGGCGGCCGTCCCCACCACGACCGGGGAGTTCGCTTACATCTCCTCGGGCACCTGGTCGCTCGTCGGCCTCGAGCTGCCGGCGCCGGTGCTCACGGAAGCGAGCCGACGGGCCAATTTCACCAATGAGCTCGGCGTCGACGGGACCGTCCGGTACCTCAAGAACGTCATGGGGCTGTGGCTGTTGACCGAATGCCAACGCGCCTGGGAGGACGAGGCCGACGATTCAGGCGGCTCTCCCGCCCCACCGTTGAGTGAACTCTTGACACTTGCAGCCGATCTACCCGTCGACGAAGCCCTCGTCGACGCCGACGACGACGCGTTCCTCACCCATGGCCAGATGCCTGAACGGATCGCCGCCGCCGTCGAAGCGTCCGGCGGGATCGTTCCCCGGAACCCGGCCGCGTTCACCCGGTGTGTCATCGACTCGTTGGCCTGGGCCTATGAGCGCGCCATCCGCGAGGCACAGAACACGACCGGTGCGGTGGTGCGTCAGATCAACATCGTCGGCGGCGGCTCCCGCAACTCCCTGCTCTGCCAGAGGACCGCTGACGTGACGGGACTGCCCGTCGTCGCCGGCCCCGCCGAGGCCTCGGCGCTCGGCAACGCTCTTATCGCCGCTCGCGCCATCGGCGCCCCCGGTTGCGAGAGCGTCTCCGCATTGCGCTCGATCGTCGCCGCGAGCCACCCGCTGAACACGTACGCCCCGGCGAGAGAAAAAGCACGATCGCCTTTCTCTACGGAAAGACACTCTTAGGCCGAGAATCAATCTCAAGAACCCACTATCTCCACTAATAACACCATCGCGAAAGAGACATCATGACCACATCGACCACACCTCTTCCTGTCGCTGAGGCCCTCGCCACCATGGGCGTGGCCGGTGCCCGCCTCGACGCCATCCACGCCTGCGAAGCCGGGGCCGGCAATATTTCCTTCGCATTCAAGGAGGCGCCCGGACTGGAAGAGGTCTTCCCTCTCGCCGAGCCGTACACCTTGCCCGCCGAAGTCCCGCATCTGGCCGGATGGACCGTCCTCGTCACCGGCTCCGGGCAACGCCTCCGCGACGTCCACCTCGACGAGGGCGCCTGTGTCGCCGCCGTCACCATCGACGAGGGCGGCACGACAGGCACGCTGCGCTCCACCCCGCGCCGCGCCTGGGCCAAACCGACGAGCGAGTTCAACTCCCATCTCGCCGTCCACGACGACCAGATCGCCCGCCGCCCCGAATTGACGCAGCACTCCGTCGTCCACGCCCAACCGCCTTATATCGTCGTGCTCAGCCATCTCGCCGAGTGCCGCACGACGGCCGCGTTCAACCGTCGCATCCTGCGTTGGGAACCGGAGACGATCATTCAATTGCCCGATGGCGTCGGCATGCTCGAATTCATGGTCCCCGGCTCGAAAGAGCTCATGGACGCCTCCGTCGCTGGATTGCGCGAGCACCGCCTCGTCGTCTGGGCCAAGCACGGCGTCCTCGGCCGCAGCGACGACACCCCCCTCAAGGTTGTCGACCTCATCGAATACGCCGAGACGGGAGCGCTCTACGACCACCTCAACACCGTCTCCGGTAACCGCTCCGAGGGACTTACCGCCGAGGAACTCCAGGCCACGCTCGACGCGTTCGGCGTCACCTCGACGATGGTGTGAGGCCGCAGGTCCGGTGGCGGACGCTCCCCCATGAGCCGTCCGTCACCGGATTCATCGACCGCTCACAACCACGTCCTGAACAGCCACGCTCGGTATCTCACGACCATGAGCGACACGACCCACCAGGGGTAATCGGTGCGGTAGCGGTAGCTCACCCAACGAGGCCACGAGAGCGGAGGGGTGAAGTGTTCATGGAATTTCCCGGAAAGAATATCCACGACATCCCGAAAGTTATTCTTGGTTCGTTCGAGAGCAGCTTCGTCGGTCAGCATCCATAGTGATGACATAGTGTGGTCCATAAGCTCGACGATTCGCTCAATTCGATCATCTATATCAAAACGATCATCATCCGATTTCAGGAGCTGGACACTCTCCTTGAGGAGGCAGATCGACTGAGACTCAGGATTGATTCTCTTATAAAATTCCTCGGTATAGTCAGGAAATCCACCAAAGTCTTCAGCGCAGTCAAGGATGTCCAGATAGAAATCCAGGGCATCCTCCAAATCTATGGCATAGAAATGTGGCCACTCGAGCACAAGCTTCTCGCAGTGAGCGATCATCAAGGTCGCGACCCGAACCGCGTCATCATGGTAGTTCATCTCCGACAAAAAGAAAGCGTAGGATCGTAAATAACCAATGATACTCACCGCATTCTGAGTAGTTCCTGTCGTCGCTTTTTCGGCGACCTCAATGGCGCTCTTGATTGGCTCCAGAGTGTCATAAAGATGGCCCATTTCAAATAAGACATAGCTATGACAATCAAGAACATAAGCTGAATCCATATCCCCATTCTCAGGATTCAACCCCACTCTCGCCTCGACTAGGTCGACCGCACGTTGCGAGTACTTGATGGCGTCATAAACACGCCCCGCATCGAGCAATTTGTAAGCATAGATCGCCGAGTAGTAGGCAAGCTTCCCAGAACGGGCTTCGCAATCAACGGCGGCGTAATCCTCTATCACAGACATTGCTCGCTGGAAAAAGGAAAGTGAATCACTATCACCACTCTCATATAAAATCCAACCACACGTATTCAACGAGTCAGCTAACCGCGTGGCATAAGATTCCCGGTCGAACTCCGCCAGCCCCTCAAGGACCACGACAGACCTACAAGCATACGTGAGGGCGTCGTCTCTCCTCATCTCATGACTCCATGAAGCATATTCGCACAACGTTTCAGCAAGTTGAGAGGCGAACGCCGTTCTCCTGGCACCAGAAAGATCCCAGCACATTTCCAGGACACGCTCGCAGGTGAAAATCACTTCGTTCGTGCCGTGAAGCCAGTATGTCCTCATAAAAAACTGCGTACACTTCAACAACTTATGCGCGTACAACTCAGGGTTGTCATAGGTGAGTGAAATATAGACCTCTATCATGTCCGCATAACGACGCCGAAGCTCGACAGAGGGTTCCTGATCCTGAATTAAACTATCCAAAGCAACCAAAACCGAATCCAGCTCTCGAGCCAGGTTCAAGCCATAGTCGGAAGCCAACGATAGATACCATTCAATAGATTTAAAACAACCTTTTATTGCCTCATCGAACCGACCCGTCCAAGAAAGAACTTTCGCCTGCTCGAAAGAATTATCAGCGGCACCAAGAATATCATTTAATCCTGGAAAGCCCTCAAGGATTTTAGAATACCTCTCCGTTGCCATCTCACCCACCTCAACCGCTTCCTCGTGCCTCTCGGCAGAGGAAAGCACCACAGCAAGACTTCTCAAAGCGAAGGCGTATTGTGAGTCAAATTCCCCGGGCCTCCTCCTCGCGACACGACCATAATAATCAGCGGCCCTCTCGGCTTGTTCCACCGACTCATCATATCGTTCGAACCGGAATAAGAGATCTCTATACGAACCGCAAATCTTACCCAAGCGAATTTCATATAATACCTGATTTTCATCAAATAATGTAATACAATACCCTAAAGCCAGATCGGAAAAATTCAACGCCTCCTCTAAACGTCTATTCTTTAGCAGAAGATCCAGGCGAACAAGGAGCGCCTCAGAAAAATTTTCATGGTCAGCGACGACACGTGACGCTTCGGTCCATTCATAGATGTCGACCGCGCGAGTGATGAGATTGAGAGCCTCGTCGTCACGGCATGCCGCCACCATCTCCAGGGCATCCTTCGTCAACATCCTCGCTTCCACCAGAGAATCTTCAAGTCTGTCCCCAGAGCGACTCCCACCCCGCTCGACGCCACGACGCGTCGACGCGCGTGAACCGCAACCCGGCCCAGGCCCGTTCCTGGTATCACTCCACTTCCTCATCGTGAGTAACCTGTCCCTGACACAGATTTGTATCTATAAAATCAGCAACGAGTCTAGCACCATATTGAGAAAGCGGAGATCAAGATACCTGTCTTCTTCATGGAGATTACGTCCTATTGACAATCAAAAGACCCATCACATAAGTAGATCTATGTCCATGATTTCTACGTCTTCTGGGAACTTCGAAGTACGCCCACTCTCGATGACACGCATGACGACTCCGGAGCTTCAGCGCTTCTCAGGTTTGTAGGATCCGTCGGCGTTGCGATCGCCGGGGATCGCCAGTTCCGTGAGAGCGGCGAGGAGATCGGGTGGGAAGCCGGGCAGGGTGGCGATCTCGGCTAGGACGATCTCGACGGGACGGCCGGTTAGCATGCTGCGCCAGGCTTGGTCTTTGGCCAGGAAGGCGATCTCTGCTTGGTCGAGGAGAGGACGCGCCTCGATCATGAACACGCGACGCGTGGGGAAGACGCGCCCGAGGCGGACGGTGATCCCCTCGCTGAGGTCGAGTTCGCCGAGATCGATGACGCTCCCATGCTCGAGCGCGGTGATTGTCTCCTTCCCATCGCTCTTCCGGTGGGCGTCGACCTCGACCTGGCCTTTCCGTTCGCCCCGAAACACGACCACATCGTCGATGAAGTCGCCGCCGCGGACCTCGAGACGGATGCGTCGCCGGGTCTTCACACCCGGCCCGGTCGGCGGGTCGATGACGAACTCGGCCGCGAGCCCGTCCCGTGGGACCGGGAGGTCTGCGTGCCAGCGCCAATGCAGGCCGGTGGCACGGCGATCCTCGATCGTCACGCCCGCCGCTCCGGAGTCCTCGAACAGGACGGTGTCGCCGTCGGCGCCGGGGAAGACGACGAAGGTGAGATCGTCGGGATCCTCCCCCACGTTCGTCGTGGGATCAGTCGTCAGAGGGATGATGGCTCCGGCCCGGGCGAAGACGGGCATGTGCTCGAGGGTGCGGTGACACATCAGCCGGCGGTCACCGCCGTAAGGGCGACCGGTGAAGAAGTCGCACCACTCCCCTTCTGGGAGCCACAACGCCGTCGAGGCGAGGTGGGTGTGCGGGTCGGTCCGTTCGGTGATGGGCGCGGCGATGAGGTCCGGGCCGAAGAAGTATTCGTTGGGGAACAGGTAGGCCTCGGCCGCTTCCGGGTAGTCGTGGTAGAGCGGGCGCATCGGGGCGACGCCGTCGGTGTGGGAGGTCCACATGGCGCTGTAGAGGTAGGGGACGATCTGGTGGCGCAAGCGGAGGAACTCCCCCATCGTCTTCTCCGCCACCGGGCCGAAGCGCCAGGTCTCCTTGCTGTTGAAGCGCGAGTTCGTCGAATGAAGACGGTTGATCGGGGAGAAGGCGCCGAATTGCACCCAGCGTGTCGCCAACTCGTCGTCCTTGACGCCGAACATGTGCCCGCCGATGTCGTTCGACCACCAGTAGTAGCCGATGTTGGCGGCGGTGGCGGTGAAGAAGGGTTGGAAGCGCAGCGATTCCCAGGAGACGACGGTGTCGCCGGAGAAGCCGATCGGGTAGCGGTGCGAGCCGGGGCCGGCGTACCGGGAGAAGGTGATCGGACGCTCCCCGCGCCGAGCGGAGTCGAGATAGTGGAGATGGTTGAGCATCCACAGCGGGTCGAGGCCGGGCACTCGGCTGGACGAGCCGCTTTGCCAATCGACCCACCAGAAATCCACCCCCTCGTCCTCGAGCGGATGCAACACTTTTTCGAAATAGGCCTTCATGAACGTCGGTGAGGCGACATCGAGGGGGATCTCCACTCCGGAGAACGGGTCGAAGCCGAGTTCTTGGGCCAGATACGCGTAAGCGGCCTCGTGGCGGCGCACCCCGTCAGCCGGATGGAGGTTGAGGGTGACGTGGAGACCCAACCGGTGGAGTTCGGCGAGGAAACCCGCTGGATCGGGAAAGAGATCCTTGTTCCAGGTGTAGCCGGTCCAGCCGGAACCGAGTTCGGGGTCGATCTCCGTCAGGTGCCAATCCATGTCGAGCACGGCGACGGAGAAGGGCAGGTCTTCCTCGGCGAACTGCTCGAATAATCCAAGGTAAAGCCCGTCGTTGTACTGGTGATACCGGCTCCACCAGTTGCCGAGCGCCCATCGGGGCAGGAGCGGACTCGCCCCGGTGAGGGCGAAGTAGTCCCTCAACGCCGCTTGGTAGTCGCGCCCGTAACCGAAGAAATAGAGATCCTCTTGCGGGGCGCGCGCCTCGACCCAACCGTCGTCCGTCATGACGACTTTGCTGTCGTCGTTCAACACCGCGTATCCGGCCGCCCCGAGAACGCCCGACTCCAAGGGCACCGATCCGTCCGCCTCGTCGAGGGTGCGCGCCGTGCCGCCGAGATTGGGGTAATACCCCTGGTTCGGCCACTGCCCCTCGATACGATCCGGGTCGCCGTAGCTCCACCGGGTGTGATGGGAGGCCTGAGCCCGCTGCCGCATCCGCACCGTCAACCCTCCCGGCTCGAAGGGCCGTTTGTTGTAGTCGAGGAGCAGGTGTTCGGTGCGAATGACGAGGCGATCCGGCTCGTCGGTCACCGTGAATTCCGGTGTCGGCAGGTCGCGGCGCAGCACCACCTGCGTCGCCCGATCAGTGAACTGGCCGGTCGGTGAATACTCCATGCGGATGAGTCGGCTCGTCAGCACGGTGAAGCGATAATGCGCCCCGGCGACGACCGACCCCGCTGGGGCGAGGGGGGATCCGGTCGGCCGGCGATCGAGCCATGCGGCCAGCGCCGATCCTCCCTTGTCAGCGGCGTCGGCGGCATTGGACGCGTCGGTATCAGCGGCGGGAGTGTCCGGTGGTTGAGAGCGCATCGTCATCCTTCATCGTCGGTAGGAGATCTAGTGGCCTGTCGCGGCTAGAAAGAAGAGTACGGGACGAGTGAAGCGCGCCGAGAGGCCAAACACCCCGAACCCGTCCAGTCCGAACCGCACGCTGCGCGGAGACCGACAGGAAAGTCTGAGGGCACTCCCCCGTCATCGTGAGTTCGCGCCTGCGGAGCGGCCTTGAGGCCTCATCAGTTCACCAGAAACCCCTTAAGCGACCAACCGATTGTCGTTAACCCCTGTACCGAGCCGCTTGAACTCCCGGCTGACGAAGACGAACGTGAGGAGAGCGGCGAGCAGATCGGCGGCTGGGAAAGACCAGAAGATCCCTTCGACGGCGGGGCGTCCCAGCTGGGGCCACAGCAGGGGGAAGAGGTAAAGGCAGGGGAGGAACAAGAGGACCTGCCGAGAGAGGCTGACGATGGCGGCCTGGACGGGTTTGCCGATCGATTGGAAGAACTGCCCGCCCAAGATCGACAAGCCGACCAAGGGGAACAGGCAGTTGGCGATGCGCAAGGTGGTGGCGGCGAGCGCGGCCAACTCGCCGGTGTCGTCGGAGAAGACGCGCACGAGCAGGCCGGGGGTCAGTTCGGAGGCGAGCCAGCCGAGGACGAGGACGGCGGTCATCCCCGCCAGAGAAAGCATGAAGGTGCGCTTGACGCGATCGTATTTCTGGGCGCCGTAGTTGTAGCCGATGATCGGTTGGGTGCCCTGCCCGATGCCCATGAGCGGCATGAAGATGATGACGCCGACGGAGAAGGTGATCGTCATCGCCGTCAGCGCCATGTCGCCGCCGTATTTGATGAGCTGCTGGTTTTGGAACACGCCGACGAGGCTCATCGCCAACTGGAGCACGCAGGGGGCGGCGCCGATCGCCATGATCGAACCGACGAGACGGGGTTCCAAGCGCATGTTGCGCAGCCGGAAGCGCAGTCGGGTGAAACGGGAGTTGAAATAGCCCAAGACGAAGACGAGGGAGACGAATTGGCTGATGATCGTCGCCCACGCCGCCCCGGCCACCCCCATGTCGAAGCCGAAGATGAAGATCGGGTCGAGGACGATGTTGCACAAGGCCCCGATGATTTGCACGAGCATCGAGGTGCGCGGGTGCCCGTCGGAGCGGATGAAGTGGGTCAACCCGGGACTCATCGCGGCGAAGATCGACCCGTAGAGAATGATGCGCAGATAGGTCGCGGCGTAGGGGTAGACGTCGTCAGAAGCGCCGAGGAGGTCGCGCACGATCGTCTCGAAGAAGATGTTCGCGGCGATGATGCCGATGCCGGGGATGACGAAGAGCAAGACGAAAGCGTGCCCCATGATCTTCTCGACGACGTCGGTGCGGCCCTGGCCCATGCGGATGGCGAAGAGCGAGTTCGCGCCCACGCCGATGAGGATGGAGAGGGCCTGGATGATCATCATGACGGGCATGACGAGCCCTACGCCGGCGATGGCGAGCTCGTCGACGCCTTGGCCGAGATAGATCCGGTCGACGATGTTATAGATCGCCTGGACGAACATGCCGACGACGGCCGGCACGCAGAACTGCCACAACAACCGTGGGATCGATTGGGTGCCGAGCCGGTCGGTCGCGAGATTCGCCGGCGGGCCGGGGGGCTCCGACAAGGAGTGGGAACCTCCCTCGTCGCCGGTGGGAGCGGCGGGATCGACGGGGTCAGGGCGCGGCGCAGGTGATTGAGACATCGGGGATCAAGGATACGCCCGACACTGAGCACTCTCGCCCCATCGTCCGACCCGACGGCCGACGATCGATCACTGCGATGAGACGTCGACGCGTCAGATCATTTCCTCATGTTCGTTGTTTCGATCCCCCGCCCTCGCGGTCTGTCATGTTCCTCAAGGAGTTCATCAGGCTTGGCCGAGGGCTTGATCGAGGTCGGCGATGATGTCGTCGATGTGCTCAATCCCGATCGACAATCGCACCATCTCCTCCGGCACCCCGGCGGCGGCCAGCTCCTCGGCGTTGAGCTGGGAATGCGTCGTCGAGGCGTTGTGGATGGCGAGCGACCGGGCGTCGCCGATGTTGGCGACGTGACGGAACAAGTCGAGCGCGTCGATGAAGCGGGATCCGCCCTCGCGTCCTGCCGTGAGACCGAAGGAGACGAGCCCGCCGTAGCCTTTGCCGGTCAGGATCCGGTCGGCGACAGCGTGGTCCGGGCTCGACTCCAAACCGGGGTAATTGACCCAGGCGACCCGAGGGTCGGCCTCGAGGAACTGCGCGACGGCCAGGGCGTTGGAGCAGTGACGGTCGAGGCGGACGGCTAAAGATTCGACGCCCTGGCTGAGAATCCACGCGTTCATCGGAGCGAGGGCCGCGCCGGTGTTGCGCAAGAGGACGGTGCGCGCCCGGGTGATGTACGCGGCGGCGCCGGCGGCCTGCGTCCAGACGGCGTCGTGATACGAGTGATCCGGTTGGGTCATAACGGGGAACCGGTCGGCGTGGGCCTCCCAGTCGAAGCGGCCGCTGTCGACGATGATCCCCCCGAGCGTCGTGCCGTGGCCGCCGAGGTATTTCGTCGCCGAGTAGACGGCGATGTCGACGCCATGGTCGAAGCTGTGGCACAGATACGGTGTCGGCACGGTGTTGTCGACGATGAGCGGCAAGCCGAGGCTGTGGGCGGCATCCGACCAGGCGTCGAGGTCGACGACGTTGATCTTCGGGTTGCCGATCGTCTCGGCGAACACGAGCCTCGTCCGCTCGTCGACGAGTTCTGGTAACCGTTCGACCTCGTCGGGGGCGATGAGCCGGGCTTCGATGCCGAACTGGGTGAGCGTGTGAGTGAAGAGCGCGAACGTCCCCCCATACAACGTCGAGACGGCGACGATGTTGTCGCCCGCCCCGGCCAGGTTTTGGACAGCGTAGGTGATGGCCGCCGCCCCGGAGGAGGTGGCCAACGCCCCCACTCCCCCATCGAGGGCGTTGATCCGGTTCTCGAAGAGGAACTCGGTCGGGTTGGTGATGCGGCTGTAGATATTGCCCGGGCGACGGAGGGCGAAGAGGTCGGCCGCCATCTCGGTGTCGTCGAACTCGTAAGCGACGGTCTGGTAAATCGGCGCGGCCAGCGCGTGGGTGGCGGGGTCGGCTTGTTCTTGGCCAGCGTGAACGGCCAACGTCTCCGGGTGAAGTGTCATAAGCAGGAGAATAGTCGGCGTCACACCGTCCGCTCAGACGATCATGAGAAATGGTCACGCTGACGAACACGGTCATGTCCACTCAGGGAGTGCCCCTTGGAAGGACCGTCCGTTCCTATCCGGATCAGCATCACCTCTGGGGCTGAGCACATGTCCGAAATGCCGACGAAAGACAACGCCAGCCTGTCTCCCCCCTCGTCTTCTCCGGGTCATCGGCTTCACTCACGTGCCCCACTCACGCCTACACCGCCAGGCCGTGAAGTCCGATCAGCGCTCACCCGGCGATGTCGAACTGACGCAACCGTTTACGATCGCGCTTGGCCGAAGAGGCCTGAAGGGCGAGCAACTCGGCGTAGACGCCGCCGCTGGTGGCGAGTTCGTCGGGGGTTCCGATCTCGTCGACTCGCCCGTCGACGAGGGTGACGATCCGGTCGACGGTGGCGATCGTGGCGAGCCGGTGGGCGATGATGACGGAGGTGCGCCCGTCCATGAGTTCGTCGAGGCCCTCTTGGACGAGCCTCTCCGAGCGCGAGTCGAGCGAGCTGGTCGCCTCGTCGAGGATGAGCAGCGGCGCGTCTTTGAGGATCGCGCGAGCGATCGCGATGCGTTGTTTCTGCCCGCCGGAGAGTTTGACGCCGCGTTCGCCGATCTGGGAGTCGTACCCGTCAGCGAAACGGGTGATGAACTCCTCGGCGTTGGCCCGCCGGGCGGCCGCCTCGATCTCCGCCAGGCTGGCCGTGGGCCGACCGTAGGAGATGTTCTCGCGGATCGTGCCGGAGAACAGCGCGGCGTCTTGGAAGACGACGCCGGCGTGGTCGCGCACCGCCCGCAGGTCGGTCGTCGTCACATCATGGCCGTCGAGGAGGAGACGCCCGCTCTCCGGCCGATACAGGCCGAGCAAAAGGCTTGCCATCGTCGTCTTGCCGCCCCCGGACTCCCCCACGATGGCGACGCGTTCCCCCCGAGCGACGGCGAAGGTGAGGTCGCGCAGCACCGGGGTGTCCTCGTCGTAGCCGAAGGAGACGTGGTCGAACTCGATGGCGGGAGCCGAGGGCGAGGTCGGCGTCAACTCCACCGTGGGCGACTCCCCCACGATCGTCGCGAGCCCGTACTCATCCTCGTCCTCGGCGGCAGTTTCGGGGCCCGTAGAAGTGGCGGGCCCACCGGCCGCTCCCCCGCTCGCGCCCGCCCTCACGAGGGAACGGTCGCCGGCCGGAGTGACAGTCAATTCATCCGTCTCCGTCTCCTCGACCAGCGCGGCCAGGTAGTCCTTCGATCCGGTGACGGCCCGCTGCCACGAGTCGACGAGGTAGCTCATCGACATGACGGGGTTGCGCGCCAAGGCGACGAGTTGGACGAGGAGGACCATGTCGCCGACGCTGAAAACCCCCCGGGCGGTTTGGATGAAGACGATGAGGTAGATGGCGAGGAAGATGAGATCGAGGGCGCCGCGCCGGGCGATGTCCATCCCATGCCACCAGCGCGATTGGCGTTGCGTCAGGTCGTTCGCCTCGCGATAGTGACGGTCGAACAGGCGCAGCTCGCGCAACTCCTGGCGATAACTCTTGACGACGGAGATCTGCCCGATGACTTCGGTGAACCGGCCTGAGGCCTCGTCATATTCGCGGTTCTTCGCCGTCTCCAAGCGCTGCCAACGTTTCGAGGTGATCGTCGTCAACCAGGTGAACAGCGGGTAGATCGCGAAGAGGAGGAGGGCCAGCCAGGGCGAATAGGTCGCGGCGATGACGAGGGCGGCTGCCACGGTGATGAGCATCGAGAAGAACGAGTTGGCGAAGCTGTTGGCGAACCCCGTCGTCTGTGTGATCGAACGCTGCAACCGGCCGATGATCGTGCCCGTCAACTCCTCGTCGAAATACCGCCGCGGCAAGGCGAGAAGATGGGCGAAGTAGCGTTGGGAGAGGATGGCGCGCAGCCGCACCGCCATGACGTCGCCGAGATACCCACCAACATTGCTGACGACGGTGGCGACGAGCCCGGTGGCGAACAAACCGACGGCGAGCCAAGCCAACCTCGGCACCGCCCCGTCGCTGTTCCCCTGAAGCGCCGCGACGACGACATCGGTGGCCCGCGCGATGATCGCCGGCGTGGCCAACGACGTGCCCGAGATGAGCACGGAGGCCACGGTGATGCCGAGGTAATACGGCCACAGGCTGCGCCCGATGGAAAGGATTCTGACGATGCTGCGCACCAACGAATCCTAGTGGCGTGTCGCACTTTCAACGTCGGCTCCGAACGCTGCGGCGACGATCCCTGGAACCATGGGAAGCGGAAGTGGGGCGTGCTTCCACCTCTCATCGCCTCCCCCATCTCTCTAAACTGAGCTAGTGAAGAACAAGGAATTCGCCGAGGGCGAGCCGTCACCCGTCGAAGTCGTCGCGGCCTGCGTCATCCGCGACGGCGCCGTGCTGGCGACCCAGCGCTCCTACGGCGACGAGGCCGGTTTCGACGAGGACGGTTGGTGGGAATTTCCCGGCGGCAAGGTCGAACCCGGCGAGGATCACCCCGGCGCTCTACGTCGTGAGATCCGCGAGGAGCTCGGCGCCGAGATCGACATCCATGAGCCGATCGCGGCGACGACAGTGCGAACCACCCGACGGATCCTGGAATTCACCTTCTTCCGCTGTTCGCTGACCTCCCCCATCACCTTGACCGAACACCGCGAGGCCCGCTGGCTAGCAGCATCCGAGCTTGACGACGTCCCCTGGCTGCCCGCCGATCGGGAAGCCCTCCCAGCGCTCAAGGCCATCCTTGAGGAATCCTGATGGGCCGAAGGCTCTGTCACCGCAGCGGGTTGGTCACCCCTTTTGTTTGCCGCCCATCCCCTGCTGGTGCGGTCAGCGGTCGCGCAAGAACTCGATGAGGGCGGATCGCGCCGCCCGAGCCGGGGGCAGCCCGGGGGCGAGCATGAAATCGTGGAGCGGACCGGGTGTCCGGTAGACGACGCACCGATTGCCGGCTTGGAGCAAGCCGTCGATGAGGCGGGCGCAATCCGGGGCGATCATCTCCCCTTCGGAGTAGGCGACGAAGAACTCCCCGAGATCGGAGAGATTCCCGTTGATGGGCGAGACGAGCGGATCGTCGAGGGGCAGGTCGCCGGCGTAGCGACGCCCGTTGAGGAGGAGCGAGTCACGAGTGATGAGCAGATCGGTGCGACCTTCAAGAGCGGGGTTTGCTAGGGACACATCGGCCCACGGGGAGGCCAGAGCGATCCTGGCCGGGCGAGGCGCGAACTTCTCGTCGCGCAGTCGTTGGGCCAGCGCCAAGGCCAGTCCCCCACCGGCCGAGTCGCCCAGCAGACACCAGGTGTCGCGGTGGAAGATCGTAGTCAAAGCCTCGTAAGCCGCGGTGGTGGCGGGGACCGTCTCGCTGGCCTGGTGCTCCGGCGCCAAGGGATAGTCGACGAAGCTGACCCTGAACCCGTGCCGGACCAAGAAGCGAGCCATCGAACGGTGGATGAAGGCCGCTTCCATGACATAGCTGCCGCCGTGGAGGAAGACGACGTGCTCCATCGGCTCCTCCGGATCGGGCGAGCGATCCGGAGGCACGAGCGTCATCACGGTGACCCCGCCGATCTTTCTCAGTTGGGGTTCCAACTCGATGAACTTCGACAAATCCATCGCATGGCTCCCCCGGTACGGGACGCGTCCGGCGCGGTCAATGACGTGCTGCCACAAGCTCATACACTCACTGTAGCGGGGCGAAACCGCATCGACGGGAGCGGTCTGCAGCGCACCGATGCGCTTTGAACTGTTCGCTCAGCCGTTGGCGCGCTGATCCTGCCAATCGAGTTCGAACGAATCGCCTTGCTTCATACAGGGGCCACAGAAAGACTGTCGGCTGGGCCTGCGGTGGCGGAGATACTCGTGCCCGCGTGGGCAACTCGCCCGCCACCGGGCCTGCTGACGGGCCTCAGGCACCGGCATCGTGCGCTGCCCGGTGTATCCAAGAGCACGGGCCCGGCGGCGCCAGGCGGGGCCATGGCCGACCTTGGGCCCGGCGAGCGCGTGGGCGATCTCGTGGAGGACGACCTGATCGACCTCGTCAACCGAAAGATGACCGACGAGATTCCGCGAAAGGGTGATGCGCCGCTCCGCGTGATGACAACAGCCGATCCGACTGCGGGCATGATCGAACCCGAAGGACCAGCCGGGCAGATGCCGCCCCATGAGGTGGGTCGCCCGGCGTTGCGCCTCGTCGATCGTCGTCACGAGACGATGATAGGCGCTTCGACCGATCCCCGGCCGGATGCCCCAGCGACTCGTCGAGACTCCCTTCCGTGGCTCACAATTCCGGGCTTCGCATCTCTCCCGTCGCCACAAGCTCCTCGAAAAATCAGTTATATCTGACATATTCACTCATGGAAGGTGAATATCAGATACGATCGACAGATCGACGAGAGGAGAGCCATGATCCCGCGCCCTCGCGCTCTCGAACATCTGGTCCGCTATCGCGACACCGAGCACTTGGTCAAGGTCATCGCCGGGGTGCGCCGCTGCGGCAAGTCAACACTCCTCGACATGTTCCGTGACGAGTTGCTGGCGGACGGGGTGGCGCCTGAGAGCTTGTTCACTGCCAACTTCGAACGTTTCGAGCTCGCCTCCATTGATAGCGCCGCGAAGCTCCACGAGTTCGTGACCTCGCATCCTTTCCCCGATGGGAAGCGGTACATCCTCCTCGACGAGGTGCAGTTGGTGCCCGGTTGGGAACGGGTGGTCAACTCTCTGCGTCTCGACCCTCTCAACGATCTCTACATCACCGGCTCGAACGTCCGTCTCCTCGGCTCCGAGTTGGCGACAATTCTTTCCGGCCGATATGTGCGCATCGACACCTTCCCCCTCTCCTTCGACGAGTACCTCACCGCCTGCCCCGCCGATGGGCAGACCAACCGTCGCCAGCGTTTCGCCGAGTATCTCCGCACCGGCGGGTTGCCCGGGTTGTTCGGCTTACCCGATGACGACCAGATGCGCCGAGAGTATCTCGACGGGGTCCTCAGCACCATCCTCGTCAAGGACATCGCCCAAACCCATGCGATCCGCGATATCGACGCCCTCGAGAAGATCATCCGCTACCTCGCCGCCAATATCGGCAGCCCGATGAGCGCTCGATCGATTGCCAATTATCTGACGAGTTCGGGCCGGAGGATTTCCGCCGAGACGGTCGACAACTACCTCCGCCTGCTCGAGGACGCCTTCCTCTTCTATCGAGCCCGACGTCTCGATTTGAAAAGCAAGGAACTCATGAGGACGAATGAGAAGTTCTACCTCACCGACCTCGGTTTTCGCTCCATCCTCTTCGGCATGGGCTCTTCAGATGTGGGGCACGCCCTTGAAAACGTCGTCTACTTCGAATTACGACGCCGTGGTTACAACGTGAGCGTGGGAAGGCACAACTCCCTCGAAGTCGATTTCGTGGCGACGAAACCCGAGTCAGGGACGCATTACTACCAAGTGACCCAGTCGATGGCTGACCCCGCCACCGCCGACCGTGAACTAGCAGCGCTCAGAGCCGTCCAGGATCATTTCCCACGGACGATCCTCAGCCTCGACGAGATCGCCACCCGCGATTACGAGGGCATCGCCCACACCGATGTCATCGACTTCCTCCTCGAAGAATGACGGGCTCACCACCTTGAACGAGGCCGATGATCCATCGGAAGCGATCGATTTCGTTCCCAGATGTTACCTAGAGCTGACATCCGGCCTAAAGTTAGATCCAGCTAACATCACGATCAATGTCAGCTAAACCTGACATGGGGAGGGCTCATGATCCTCAACAATGCCCGCGATGTCGGCCTCGCGCTCCGCAAAGGCCGGGCCGACAAGGGCTGGACGCAACAGCGTCTCGCCTCGATGTTGGGTGTGACGCGCCAGTGGGTCGCCTCCGTCGAGGCAGGAGCTCCGACCGCTCGGCTCGGCCTCGTCATCGACGCGTTGCGCTGCGTCGACATCCTCGTCGAGACGAAGAAGGACGACACCTCCCAGGCGATCCTCGATCAGGTCTTCGGGAGGCGCTGATGGATGACACGCTCGACGTCTTTCTCGACGGCGCCCTCAGATCCGCATCGTTCCTCTGAATCGGGGACGAAGTCCACACACCACAACGTGCTACTTCACCAAGGCGAAATCGTGGGCCTCATGAAGCAGGGCACGTAGGTCGTCGTCAAGATCGTCCGGCGCGGCGAGGACGGCGTGAAGGGTCCACCGGTTCGGATACGGGTTCGCCCGAGCGAGAACCCGTGGGTGCTCGGCGGAGCGAGCGAGCCCGAGGCTGAAGACGAGGCAGCGTTCCGGCCACCCCTTCATTCGCCGGAAAGGCAGAGACGCGAAGGCGAACGCGTGCACATCCCAATAGGTGATCTGTGTCTTGTGAACACGGATCTCCGCTTCCGGAGCCTCGGTGAGCACCGCGTCTTCGATGGTGTCGTAGATCGGCAAGGCCCACGGCGTCCCCGCGAAGAAAGCACGGGCCGAGTCGTTGGATGGCGTCATTGTTTTCCCATCATGTGCGAAGCCAGATACCGCCCGGTGACGCTTTCTCCGCATTCGGCGATCTGTTCCGGTGTGCCCGTGGCGACGATACGACCGCCGTCGGCGCCGCCGCCGGGGCCCATGTCGATGATGTGGTCGGCGTTGGCGATCATGTCGAGGTCGTGTTCAATGACGAGGACGGTGCCGCCTTGGTCGAGGAGGCGTTGGAAGACGCCGATGAGCACGCGGACGTCGTCGGGGTGCAGCCCGACGGTGGGTTCGTCGAAGACGAAGAGGGTGTCGGTTTGGGAGCGGCCGAGTTCGGTGGCGAGTTTGAGGCGCTGGGCTTCCCCGCCCGACAGCGTCGGGGTGGCCTCGCCGAGGGTGAGGTAGCCGAGGCCGACGTCGCGCAGCGAGTGGAGTCCGGCGCGGACCTTGCGCAGGTCGCGCATGTGGGGGATGGCTTCGGCGACGGTGAGGGTCAACGCTTCGGGCAGGGAGAGTGAGCCTTCCCCGGTGGCGGAAGGGCGGCGGTGTGTGTCAGCGGCGGGGCTGTAGCGTCGCCCGCCGCAGTCGGGGCATTCGATGTCGACGTCGGGAAGGAATTGGACGTCGAGGGTGATCTCGCCGGTGCCCTCGCAGCGCGGGCAGCGCAAGGATCCCGTGTTGTACGAGAAGTCGCCGGCGTTGAGGCCGGCTGATTGAGCGGTGTCGAGGCGCGCGTAGGCGCGGCGTAGGTCGTCGAGGACGCCGCTGTAGGTCGCGACGGTGGAGCGGACGTTGATGCCGATCGGGGTGGCATCGACGACGTTGACACGTTCAATGCCCTCCGCCTCGACGGAGAGCACGTGCGGCGGCCGGGAGCGTTCGTTCTCGGCGCGGAGGGCGGGCACGAGGCTGTCGAGCACGAGGGTGGTTTTGCCGGAGCCGGAGACTCCGGTGACGACGGTGAGGCGGTCGCGTGGGATCGCCACGTCGAGGGCGCGCACCGTGTGGATGGGCGTGGTGCGCAGACGGATGGTGCCGTGGTGGAACGTCTCGGCCGCAGGCGTAGGGGTGCGGGCGGACACGCTCGCTTGGCCGGTGAGATAGGGGCCGATGCGCGAGTTCGGGTCGCGGCCGAGGTCGTCGACCGTTCCGGTGGCGATGACGGTTCCGCCGTCTTTGCCGGAGCCGGGGCCGATTTCGACGAGGTGCCCCGCCTCCCGCAGCACGAGGGGGTCGTGATCGACCATGACAACGGAATTGCCCTCCTCGAGGAGGTCGGCGATGACGCCTTGCAATCCGACGATGTTCGAGGGGTGCAGCCCGATCGAGGGCTCGTCGAGGACGTAGAGGACACCGGTGGTCTCGTTACGAATGGCCCGGGCGAGTTGGACGCGTTGGCGCTCCCCGGTCGACAGCGTCGCCCCGGCTCGGTCGAGCGTCAGATAACCCAGCCCGAGGTCGAGGAGACGGCGGGCCATGCGCAGAAGAGTCTCGACGAGACTGTCGGCCATCGGCTGCATCTCAGCGGGCAGGGTGTCGTTCACCTGTCCGGCCCAGGTGACGAGGTCGTCGAGGGTCATGGCGGTGACGTCGGCCAGCCCGAGGTCGCCGATCCGTGGCGCGGAGGCCGCCGGGGAGAGCCGGGTGCCGTGGCAAGCGGAACAAGTGTGTTCGGTGAGGAACCGGCTCACCCGCGCCAACCTCTTTTCGTCGGTGGTGTGTTTGAGTTCCTCGGTGACGGTGAGGCGGGCGTTGCGGAAAGTGAAGTCGAGGTCGTGGATGCCTTTCTTCGACGTCACAGTGATGTGTTTTTTCTCCTCCGGGCCGCCGAGCACGATCTCACGCTCCCCGTCGGTCAGCTCGCGCCAGGGCACGTCGGTGCGCACCCCGAATTCACGGGCGATCAAGGGCTGCACGTTGAAACCGAACATCTGCCAAGGAATGACCGTCCCCTCGTCGATGCTGAGGTTCTCGTTTTTGATGAGGGTGGCGTCGTCGACTTCACGCACTGTGCCTGTGCCCTGGCAGGTCGGGCAGGCCCCGCCAGAGTTGAAAGCGAGATCTTCGGCGCCGGGAGGATTGAAGGTCGCGCCGCAGATCGGGCAGGTGATCGGCTCCTCGGCCGCCACGGCGAGCGTCGGCGATTGCCGATGGCCATTCGGGCACAGGTGGGAGGCGAGCCGGGAGAACATGAGACGGACGACGTTGAGCAGTTCGGTCGACGTGCCGAAGGTCGAGCGCACACCTGGCACCCCGGGCCGTTGGCGCAGCGCCAACGCGGCCGGCACATGACGGACCCGGTCGACTTCTGCGTGCGGCGCTTGATCCAGCCGCCGTCTCGTATAGGTGGAGAGCGCCTCAAGGTAGCGGCGCGATCCCTCGGCGTAGAGAACCCCCATGGCCAACGACGACTTGCCCGAACCGGAGACGCCGGCGATCGCGACGAGTTCGTTGAGCGGCACATCGACGTCGATGTTCTTGAGATTGTGAACGCGAGCCCCGCGCACTTCGATCGCTTGGGGGTCGTTGTGGGCTCCGCCATCCCCCTCGGCTGTCGCAGCTTCCCGGCCCCCACTCGCTTGAAACAACGTCACTGGAACAGAGTAGGGGGTGGTGGATCGATCATCCGGGCGAGTTCAGCTTGAGGGATGGCACTGGAGAACCGCCATCATTCATCGGCTCTCGAGATCGCGGCGGTCGAGAAAGATCCCCCGGGCCAGGAAAGAAGCCGGCGTCCACTGGAGAGCCTGGGCTTTGGCGCTGGGTAGGTCGCTTACCCACCAGGGGTCGGAGAGAGTACGACTCGGATCGGTGGCCCACTTCGGCGCCGAGCGGGAGTGGCGGGCCGCGATATGTTCAACCCCAGCCGCGAGCAGCGCGTCGAAACGGACATCCCCCGTGCCTTTCGGGGCGGGCTCGAGCAAAGCGAGGGCGAAGTATCCCGACTCATCAGCACCCCTCATGAATTCAAGGAAGATGCGCAGTCTCGTCCCGTCATCCGCAGCCCGGCGCATCGCACGTCCCGCCTTCGCGACGTCGATCGCCCTCGTCCTTCGCAGCACCGGACCCTCAGCAGCGATCGCTTCGGCGCGCACCAACAAAGCTGCCGACGGAGAGACTTTCCCGTTCACATACGTGGACAGACGCGAGGCCGATGTCCCCAGCACCCGGGCGAACTGGCGGACTCCCAGCCCCGAGCGTTCGCGGCACTCATTCATTCGCCGGGCCGCCTCCTCGCGTGCGATAGTCTCGCTCGTCACCACCGTCAGGATCATCAGGCCTCGCTTATCGTTATCAGATAACTACACAGTATAACTTAAGCCAAGCTGGTCTTCAGGCGCTCCTGCACCTGTCCAGATTACTTCGATCAACCGTGGGCAATGTGGATTGCGAGGCTCTTCGGCCGGAGACGACTCAAAGCACGGTGGAGGTAGAAGAGAAGCTACAGCACGCCATCGGATGCAGCAGGACAGGAATGTCGCGTCTGCTCCGGTTTACCAGCGATGACAAGGTGTGTTCCGCGCCCCAGAAATAGTGGCAACTGATAAGGGATAATGCAAAACCTGACGCTACGTGAGGTTTGTCCGTGAAACGACCTCATGTCTACCATCAAATTTTGTCTACACGGTCGTCGATTTTCGAAAAACGCCAGCGAATCAAGAATAGAGTTGACAATATGAGGGGGGGGGGGGGTGCTAGATTCTTGGCAACGGCCAATGAAGAACATCTTCATTCATCCCCCTGCGCAGCAGCTTATGACGGGCCCGCCCTGTGCTCGGGAGTTCTTCGGGCCGTCTCCATGAGTAAAACCATCAAGCGACTTGGTTATCGAGTCGAGAGAAGAGTGACCCTGGAGAGGAGGTGAGATACATGTTCAGTATTGAGATCATTAATGAGCAAGTCGACGCTATGATCGCCCCGAACGGGAACCACAACGCATCGCAGAGCCCGACGATTGTCTGGGATTTTGATGCCTAACAAAAGAGGGCGGGCGAAAACTCTGAGATATATTTTCGCCCGCCCATCCCTAACTTATGAGGATAAATATGACGAGCAGGCGTTGGTACTGGTTGGTTTCAACTGAAGATTCCGCGACGGTAGCTGTGAACTCGGTGAACCGCCACGTGCGGATCGGTGGACCCATCGATGAGGTGAAAAGAGCTCTAGCTCAGGATGACTCGAAGGGCTTGCCCCGTTCGTCGTGGATTTTGAGGTTCATCGGTTAGGTGGCCGGTGAGGTTTCGGGGCGTGGTTCCTGAAGGGGAGCATAGTCGCCGTCTGTGACATCTGGGCTGCTTTTCCCGGTGGTGTGTTCGAATCTTTGTTCGAGTGCCGTCATGAGTGCGGGGAGTGCTTGATAGCCCTTGATCCTCCTCCAGTGGGTTTGACATTCGATCATGGCGGCGGCCATCCAGCGCAGCGCCATCGTTCCGCTCTGCCAGCGTTTGACGTTGCCGCACATCCCCCGGGCCATCGAATTCATCGACTCGATCGCATTGGTCGACTTCAACGACCTCGCCAACAAGGGATCGGTCTTCAAGTCGATCAGGGTCAGGGTTTCGGTCAGGCCTTCGCGCAGGGACTTCGCCGCCGAGGGATACCTCACCTCTAATTCTGCGGCGATACCACGCAGGGTCCGTTCAGCCTGCTGAGTGTCGGTCAGGCCCCAGGCGGCTTGGATGCGGGAGGCGACGACCGGTTTGATGCGTTCGGGCAGCAAGTCGGTGACGTTGCGCATCTTATGAACCTGACAGCGCTGAATGACGGGTTTGTCGAAGACTTTCCGGATGCCTGCGGCGAGGGCTTTGCCGCCATCGATGACGAACAACGTCGCCCGCTTCGTATCTAGTCCTCGATCTCGCAATCCGGTGAGTAGGAGGGAGACCAGGGTGGTGTTCTCGCTGGAGCCCTCCACCACCGCTAGGGGGTGCTTACCGCCGTCAGGGTCGATGCCGAGGGCGGCGACGAGGAGATAACCGCCGAAGTGGATGCCGTCGATCATGATCACCGGCAATACGAGATCGGTTAGGGGTTGGTTCATGAGCCGGTCGAGTTCCGCTTGGGTGGCCTGGATCAACCGTCGTGACGCGGTTGACTTCGACGTCGACGTTTCCTCCACGGGGCCGATGGTCTCCAGGCTTCGGTGATAATCACGGGTGGCGACGCCGGTGAGCATGCGCGTCATGATCACCCGGGTCAACACATCAGCTTTGTTGAACGCTTCATAGGACGCGATCGGCAACTCGCCCGCCCCATCCACCGCACGGACTCGAGGGCGCTCGACCGGAACGCGCCGCCCGCCCAGGACGACTGATCCTTTCTCATAACCGTGTCTGACCGCGGTTCGGGTGGGGTCGTGTTTGCCCCTCGGGCCGGCCAGGGTGGTGGCGTCGTCGTCCATCAGCTGGGTCATCACCTTGAGGCCGACGCTGGCGGCCATCGCCAGCAATCCGTCTTCAAGCAGACGGGTGACGTCTTCAGCGGGGATGACGACATCCCCATACGCTGCGGGTGTCGGTGTCGGTGCAGGCTGATAGTTTTTCTTCATGGCGGTCCCTCGTCCTTTCAGAACGAACGTTGATTGGTCTTAACGCCTGAGCCTGTCACAACCGACAGGTCAGACGAGGGACCGCACCCCCCTCAAAATCCACGACCATTGGGACAAGCCCTGACTCGAAGCTTGCCTCGGAAATCGAAGAGGCATTCGAGAGTAAGCCGCCTATACGTGGTTTATATACATATCTTCAGGCTGGTTCCTCAACCGACAATACTATCCGCGAGGCAGTGAAGACACTCGCTCAGGCGAGCAAGATGGAAGACCACACCGGCCTCCAGATCGGCCTCCTAGAGGTCGCGCCTGACGAGCAACGCTCTACAGCTGAACTCGATGTTCCTGAACAGATTGGTACTGTCATACCGGTGACTCGCCTCCCGGGGAGACTTGTGTTTGGCCCTGTCATTGGTCATGGCGCGGAGTTGACACTCGCGGACCGCGTGAAGCGACGTTTGTCAGTGTCACCCGACCCCGAACTTGAGAAGAGAATCTGGTCGGCTTCCGACTATGAGATTAGTTCCTCGAATACCTGGGTCGCGTCGGCAGTCGCCACAGCAATATCAGAGATCGAGCGTGACTTTCCAGGCTACTCACGCATCCGGTACAACACGCTCGAGGTTTCTAGCCCTGACCTTCGCATCCGGTGGCGGCCTCTTCACGCACTGCCAACCCATACACCGAACCGCGCACGACGGGACCTTGATTCACTTATCGACGAATATCAAGGTGTTATTGTGCGGACTCGCGCCATAAAGCATCATCAAGGGGCACCAAATCGAATTCGTACGGTACAAGCCGACGTCGCACAAACCAACAGAATCCTCCCCTGGCCGAATAACGTCACATGTCAGGGAAGCGCCTTCGATGATATTGACTCTGCAAGATGGGCGGCCATCGGTGAATCAGTGGAGCGATACTGCGGAAACATTCTCTCGACGCTACCAACTATCAACGCTAGCTATGATGATTTAGTATCAAGTGGCTTGACCGCGCTAGACCCGACTACGGTGGTTCTACACTCCGACGCTCAATACAACACTCCAGGGTTTCCATTGGTCAAGTTTACGCGTGACCTGAAGACCAGTTGGGTTCCTGGATTTTCTCTGAGTCATGATGGCGAAGTATGGCTCCCAAAGAGCATGGTATTCGTCAACTATCATTCAGATCACGAAAACCCCCCGCTAACCAACATTCCGAGCTATCCCGGTATTTCGGGTGGAACTACATTCGAAATGGCGGTAGCGAATGGCATCGAGGAAATCATCGAGCGCCACTCGACGATGGTTTGGTGGCACAACGCAATCAAACTGCCTAGGTTAACCTTTCCCAAGTCCTTCGAAGAAGTTTGGAGAGAGGGGTTGGGGGATGATCAACTCATTTCTGGAATATCTCTTCCAAACAAGTTTGGCTTGCCCGTTATAGCTGCAATTGTGGAGGACTCCACCACCGGTCTGCTTACCATAGGATTTGGTGCCCGCCCAAACCCGAGAAACGCCTTCCTGAAGGCGCTCACTGAAGCATTTACCCTCCAAGAAGGTAGCCGGGACATGCTAACGGAAGACAGTAACGTTGCTTTAGCCATCAAGCGAGACCAAATATCCGCTACCCTGCTAAAGCCATGGCGGGCGGATAGGAACTACGCGGACTCCTACCGCCGTGATTATCGAGACATTTCAGACCTGATGGCTCAGCAACAGCTGTACTTGGATCCAGCCGCCGTCGAGCACATCAGACCTATAATTTCTGGAGCAGCAACGATGCCGATTGATAGTGTTCCGAGCTTCCCGGCTAGGACGCTGGCTGCTTACCGAACACCAGTGGAAATGCATGGCTATACTATTTTCGTATCCGATATCACCTCGCACGATGTTCGTTCGGCCGGACTCATTGTCACCCGCACTATAATTCCCGGTTTAATTCCAAACTTTCCTGCGGCGTTTCCCCACCTGGGGAATAATGCATTGCAGCATGCGGCGAAGGAACTTGGCCTTGTCGACCAAATTGAAGACGATAGCACTCTCAACTACGCCCCCCTCCCTCACGCCTAATGACATGCGAGACAATATTCAAGGATGGTAGATGACTTCTATTCATGAAGCCCTTGAAGACCCGAATCCTGCTCGGCTTAAAAGTTGGATCGGGACACGTGCAGGCAGGCTGGCAACAGCTCTCTTGACCGTCGAATTAATCGCAGGGATGCAGTCGTTCATGCATGCGATTATCGCGCCGCAAATCGCGCAGGACCTGTCGGCGGTGACATATTTCGGGCTCATGTACTCTGCCGTATTGGCCAGTTCATTTGTGACATTACCTTGGGGACCGAAGCTGCTAGCAAGGTTCGGCGTTCCGACGCTGATGACATACATGACGCTGCTAAACGCTGTTGGTGCGATCGTTTCTGCAGCGTCGCCAAGCATCGGCGTATTCTTGCTTGGTCGTTTCCTAGCGGGACTTTCCGTTGGAGTTCTTGCAACAGCTTCCATGAGCGCCGTCGTTCAACACCTACCTAAGCGCTGGAGACAGCTAGTTTTAGCAACTTTTTCCGGAACCTACATTATATCGTCCTTTATAGGTCCAGCCTATGCTGCGGCGGTCGCCCACGCCTTCAATTGGCGTATCGCGATGATCCTTTATCTGCCAGCACTTTTCGCTGCAAGGTTTGTCATTTCAAAGAATGTAGCACCGTCAGATAAGGTTATTAACACAGGCTCAACCCCTCCTGCTTTTGTTGCTGTCGCAATGCCGATCGCAGCATTATTCCTCTCGCTTAGCCTCGAAATACTAGGTCAATTCGCATGGGCAGGACTTCTCCTCGGAGCAGTCCTTCTCGTAGGCAGCGCAGTGCGCGTTCTCCCGCAAGGTACATTTACCCTAAAGCGTGGCCGCCCGAGGGCGGTGCTCGTGTTCTTCTTGCTGACTGGTGCGTATTTTGCGGTCGATTTCTCCATCCCACTCGCCCTGCAGACTGTACTGGCCAGCGATGTAACTCAAGTCGCCCTCGTCGTGTCAGTTGGAGGTCTCGCTTGGGCGATCGTCGGGTTTGCCTGTGGCCGGCGGCCAGCTTCTTACGGACCGGTATACCGGCGCAGAACTTCTACTGGAACCGTTCTACTGTCGATTGGTTTCGGAAGTATCGCCCTCGATCTGCTGGTGTGGCATGGCTACTGGGGCGTCCTCATCGGGTGGACGGTTGCCTCCATTGGAATGGGACTGACCTACCTCGATACCATGAACTCAATATTCACACCGCCGGATGTGGACGACGGCCTGGATGACAGTGACGCCGTCTCTGCCGTCGCTTTATCCGAACCCATGTCGGCAGTACTTTTCGCCACCCCGTTCCTAGCCATTGCTGGATTTTTAGTCGCCGAAGAGCGTCCTAACTATATTGGCTATATGATATCTGGGACGGTCGTGCTGGCGGCTTTCCTTATAGCCATAGTACGACCAGCAGGCGATAACTTACCTACTGGCTTCCCTTGTGGGAGTAAACAGCAATGAACGATCTAGTGAGAGCCATGTACCAGAATGCGGCTGAGTACACGTGGGCGCGGCCGCAGAAGGACGCTCGCATCGAGGGAGCGCTCATGGCGCGTCTTGCATTTGAAGCTACTCGACGCGGCGATGACGTCGCTGACGTCGGGGGTGGGAATGGCGCTTACGGCGTAAGCTTAATGAGGCAAGGCCGCAACGTCCACCTGTTTGATATCACGCCCGAGATGGTCGCCGATTCAAGGAATAGAGCGGCGGAGGTGGAGAAGACTGAGGGTGTGGGCCTCTTCGAAGCAACCGTTGCGGACGCTCGGAATTTACCAGCTAAAAAGCACTCGTTCGATACGACTATAGCCTATGGTCCATTCTATTGCTTGCAAGATACGTCCTCTAGAATGCAGATGCTTTCCGAACTTAAAAGAGTAACCAAGCCTAGCGGATCGATACTTATTCAGACGCTGAACCGAACTGCAGCCGTGCGAGCGGTGATGAACTATTGGCCGAGTTTGGTGACGGTTATCGATTGGAAGAAATTCATGTCCACCGTGGTCATGAGATGCCTGCCCGACAGCTCTGCCACTCTTCCTATCTTCTTAACCGCCCATTATTGGAGTACAACTGATGAAGTCGTAACGATCTTGAAAGAGTCAAGACTCTCGACGGTATCAGTACGATCGGTCGATTGGCCCGAGCCTGATAGAGGGCAAGAAGGACTTGAAGGTTCCTCGCAGGATGTTGTTGACGCCTGGTCTCAGGTGATCTGGGATTATGGTGCCATTGATCATCTCTTTTCGGCAGGAAACACTGTAATCTTCACGACCACGAGTGATTGATGTAGACGCAATTCATCTCTGAACTCGTCTTCTCACCCGGTTTCACCTACGTGGAGATTGTAGATTTCAGTTTTCTCCAAGGCCGACCCACGGGTTACTCAAAGTCCGATGAGGTTCGCTGTGGCTTGGGGTTTTGCTGCGTTGATGCGGAGATTTCGGGCGATGTCGGCGATGCCGCGCAGGTGCAGGAACGAAATGATGATGTTGCGTATCGTGGCCATGATCCGTGGCAGGTTCCGCGTGCGGATCAGGGAGGCGTCCTCATTCCAGTGGTTGTCGCGGAGCCAGTGGATCGATTCGATGCGCCAATGTCCTCGGATCCATCGGGCGAGTTGTTGGGCGGTGGCGGCGGGATGATTCGTGATGACAAACACCTCTTCCCAGGTTTTCGTTCCGTCGATGCGGATGCGGGTGCGTCTCAGCTTGATGGCCTGTCGGGCGCCGGGGAAGCAGATCTCCCCGTCGGGAAATCGCA
>JAISHO010000007.1 GCA_031262485.1 Propionibacteriaceae bacterium | reverse complement strand
AACCCGAGCCACAGCCCGAACCCGAGCCACAGCCCGAACCCGAGCCACAGCCCGAACCCGAGCCACAGCCCGAACCCGAGCCACAGCCCGAACCCGAGCCACAGCCCGAACCCGAGCCTCAGCCCGAACCTGAGCCCGTCGACCCGGTCAACCCGGACGATCCGATCATCGGCCCGCCGATCGATTCGGGCGACAGCCCGGCTTGGTGCTCGCCTGGGTTCTGGAAGCAGTACGACCTCCACAAGACCTCTGAGGTCTGGGCGCGCACCGGGATCAGCCCGGACGCCCGCTTCAACGAGGTCGTATCCGCGGAGTGGTTCAAGGGCGTCACCTTCGATGACGATCCGACGATCCTCCAGGTGATGCAGAAGCCGAACAAGTACAAGGGTGACGCGGCCAACGCCGTCGCGGCGATGCTGAGCGACGCCCTGCCCGGCTACTACTACGCCGAACAGTTGAAGGGCAACGAAGATCAGTCGTTCGTCGCTTGCCCGTTCGACCGTCAGAACAACGAACAGACGATCGGCGCCATGATCGAGCAGTGACAGCGCCCATCACACCCCACCATGTGCGGCCCCGGCCCAGCGCCTCCACGCTGGACCGGGGCCGCTCCCCGTCTCAGAGCCCTCGTCTCGAAGAAACCGGAATTGAGCCGGTTCGCGTCCCCATGACCCCCCATCACCCCAGCTCCAGCGAAGCCCGGTCGCCTAAGATCGCAGCGACTCCGTCCGTCCCCTCGCTCTCGTGCCCGACATGACGAAGGGGAGAGACGCCTGGCGCCTCTCCCCTCGTCGTTGAATCTGAATTCTCAGGCCGTCGGAGCGATCGTCTCCATCCCACCGAGGTAGGGGCGCAGCACCGCCGGAACGGTGACGGACCCATCCGGATTCTGGTGGTTCTCGAGCAGCATGATGATCATGCGCGGCATGGCGCACAGGGTGCCGTTGAGCGTGGCGACGGGGCCGACCGTGCCGTCCTCGCGGCGCATCCGGATGCCGAGGCGGCGAGCTTGGAACTCGGTGCAGTTCGACGTCGACGTGATCTCGCGGTAGCGCTCCTGGGAGGGCACCCAGCCGTAACAATCGTATTTGCGGGCGGCGGAGAGGCCGAGGTCGCCGGCGGCCACTTCGAGGACCTGGAAGGGGATCTCGAGGGATTCGATGAACTCCTTCTCGAAAGCGAGGAGCTTGGCGTGTTCGGCTTCGGACTCCTCCGGGGCGCAGTAGACGAACATCTCCACTTTGTCGAACCAGTGGACGCGGAAGATGCCGCGGGTGTCCTTGCCGTAAGAGCCGGCTTCACGCCTGAAGCAGGGGCTGTAGCCGACGTAGTGGTAGGGCAACGTCGCGCCGTCGAGGATCTCGTCGCTGTGGTAGGCGGCCAAGCCGACCTCGGAGGTGCCGACGAGGTAGAGGTCGTCGGCCGGCAGGTGATAGACGTCCTGGGCGGCCTGCCCGAGGAAGCCGGTGCCCTCCATGGCCGAAGGCTTGACGAGGGCGGGCACGAGCATGGGCCGAAAGCCCCACTCGAGCGCCTTGGCGATGGCGTATTGGGTGAGCGCCAACTCCAATAGAGCGCCCGGCCCGGTGAGGAAGTAGAAGCGGGAGCCGGAGACCTTGGCGCCGCGTTCGATGTCGACGGCGCCGAGCATCTCACCGAGTTCGACGTGGTCGCGCGGGGTGAACCCCTCGGCGGCGAAATCGCGCGGCCGCCCGATCGTCTCCTTGACGACGAAGTCTTCCTCGCCGCCGGGTGGGACGTCGTCGAAGACCGGGTTGGCCAATTCGGCCATCATCTCGTCGAATCGGCTCTCGGCCAGCGAGGATCCGGCTTCGAGCTCCTTGACCTCCTCGGCCAGTTTCTTCGCCTCGGCCAGCTTGGCGGGGCGCTCCTCAGCCGAGGCTTTGGCGACCTCCTTGCCGACTTCTTTCTGCCGGGCGCGCACCCGCTCGAACGTCCCGATGGCGGCACGGCGATCCTCGTCGGCGGCGATGAGCCGGTCGATGAGATCCGGCGATTCGCCCCGCATCTCCTGGGCATGGCGGAGGCGGTCGGCGTCCGTCCGCAACAACTTAGGATCAATCATGGGGTCAGTCTAAGACACGGCCCCCTCAGTGGTTGTCCTCAACTGCCTCTTCCAGATAAGCGGGCAGATTCCAGGCCAAGTAGAGCGGCATCGTGAGGATTCTCGTGCCGAACTTCTTCGTGATATCGAACGGCCCGTTAGGCGTCATCCGCACCGCCAGTTGCGGACACGTGTTCTCGCAATACGCCGACAGGCACTTGCTGGCCGAGCGGTCGGCTGACTCCACCTTGATGGGGATGGCGTGGCCCTGGAACTCGACGAGGAATTCGATGATGGCGGTGTTCCCCGAATGCCAGAAGTACGGCGTCATCCCGAAGGACAGCAGGTGGGAGAGGACATACGTCTGAACGATGGCGTCGAGACGGGGGTCGTCACGGGGGAACCAATCACTCGAGAGAGGGAAGGTGAAGCTGGCCAGCCCGCGCAGCAAGCCGACGTCGGGGGTGTACAGCTTGAAATTGCGCCGGTTGGAGACCTCGGCCAAGGGTGGGGTGGGGTTCTCGACGCGAGGCACTTTGACGACGACGCCGGAACGCACGAGAGTGTTGATCGGGGCCCGCAGATCGCCGGCCCGCCACCCGTCTTTGACCCGGTTATAGGTGAACTTCTGGTTCTTCTCGACGAGTTGGTGGGGCACCGACAGGAGGATCTTCTCCATTTTCATCCACTGCATCGGCGCATAGTGGGTCAGATCTCGTTCATAGGAATCCCAGATCGAGCGTTGCACCTGCCGGACGAGCTCGTTGTCGCGCTCGTCCTCCCAGGTGTTGACCGCTTCCGGCATCCCACCCGTGGAGTTATAATGAAGCCATGCTTCTTTGGCTGGTTCGGCCAAGGCGGCCGGGATTGTGGTGTTCGGTCTCAGTTTGGCGAGCTCATCGACAAAATCGTCACCCTGCTCGCGCCGCATGACGGCGTCGAAGGTGAACGGGCGACGCTCAAGGCTCATTCGCCAAGCGTCAAGATCGGCCAGGATCGGGGGTTCCATGGCGCTCCTTCCTCGTGCCGGGCCGAAGGAGGCGCACCACAGCGAACGCCCGGCGAGTCATTTATTTTTCCAACGAACATTGGTCTCGATGTGGCCTTTTCTCCCATGAGAATTGAGCCACGAAGTTCGCTTCTCCTGGATTGTATGTCCTAACGATCCGGCCACTTCGGGTAATAAACCAGCATTACCCTTTGTCATTCACGTTATCGCGACAAGCACACAGTCCAGTCGATCAATGTTAGGTTTATCACATCTCGCCCTTGGGTTCCAGGCCGACACTCAGGAGGCTGAGAGGGCGGGGGTCCACCCCTTATACGGGAGGAACACACATGAGAACAATCACGAAAGTAGGCGCAGTCTTCGCATCAGCGTTGTTGGCAGTCTCGCTCGGGGCCGCCCAGGCCTCCGCTGTCAATGACGATGTCGTGACGTATGACAAGGCTAAGGGCTGGACAGATAACGGGGATGGCCTTGGTTATGTCGTCGAGAAAATGCAGTGCGAGGGCACCGAGAACGAAGACAAGAATGCTCCGGATGGCCCCTACCTCTACTGGAAGTTCACGGCTAACACTGAAGTCGCGATGACGATCACGGGGCCTTGGGGCACCGTTGAGATGGACCCGGCTGCGAGCGGCCAGGGCTCGTGGGGCTTCTACAGCGACTACTACTCGCTCGATGAACTCCTCGGCCAGGTGTACGTCACCTATGACGCCGAATCGACGAGCGATAAAAACCCGCAGCTCAACGTCTCCCACGGATGCGCTCCGGTGGAAGAGCCCGAGGATCCTGCCTGGTGCTCGCCCGGTTTCTGGAAGAACATCGACCTCCACGCGACGTCTGACGTGTGGGCCCGCACCGGCTACAGCCCGGACGGCTCCTTCAACGAACTCGTCGCCGCTGATTGGTTCAACGGTGTGACCATTGAAGGCGATGCCACCCTCCTCGAGGTCGTCACTGGCGATATCAAGGTCAAGGGCAAGGGCGAGTACGCCAACGCCGTCGCGGCCATGCTGACCGACGCTCTTCCGGGCTATTACTACGACGCCGACTTCCGCTTCGCCAGCGAGGAACTCGGCTTTGAGCACTGCCCGTTCGACCGTCACAACGTCGAGCAGCCGATCGGCCCCGCCACGCTCCTCCCCGAGGACGCTCCGGCGACCGACGACGTGATCATCTGATCACCGACTTGAGGTGACTCCGCCGTTGGGTGGAACCGGCCCGGCCCGCCGAGCCGACCGCTCTCCTCCACGCCCGTCCGGCGGCAGGAGTCACCACCACATGATGCCGCGATCACGGCATCCCCGGTGGGGGCCCAAGAACCACTTGGGCCCCCACTACTCACAGGAAGATTCATGGCACGCCGTGGGCGGTTCACTTCGAGACGATCCACGACGCCAACTGGGATTACCTCCAAGCTTGGCTCCAGTCCACCCCCGAGCACCCTTACATTCCCTATCCCCCCGATGCAGGTTCTCCCTCATCAACCCCAACCGAACCTGTGACGGACCCGTCGGCCGAGGTCACCTCCCCGACCAATGAACCGGCCGCTTCGGGCAATCAGGGAAAGGGAAACAACAACGGTAACGGCAAAGCCAAAGGTAACGTGAAAAAGAAGTAAACGAACGAGCGGTTTCGCCGCTCGGGGGCATCACCGTGAGGGCGCCTTCCCATCCGTGGGGAGGCGCCCTCACCACGTCGAATTCAAATCTTCACACCGAAGTGGTAATTTGAGGGTGTGGTTGTGTCATGGAGGAGAGCCGACGGCCTGCCCTCGGCTTCGAGTGTCCTTTTATGACAGGAAACACCCCCCATCAAGCCCGTTTCGGGGCCCGCGCCGCTGCTGTCATCTTGGCTGGGCAGTGGTCGCGCTATATCGTCCAAATCATCTCCGTGGCAACGTTGTCACGCCTCGTAGCGCCAGAAGATTTCGGTCTCATCGCCATCGCCATGGGGATCGTGCTCCTCGCCTCGATCGTCGGGGATCTCGGCTTGTCGACGGCCTGTCTTCAGCGCAGTGTCATCACCACCGAGCAGCGCTCGAATCTCTTCTGGATCAACACCGGGCTCGGCGCCGCGTTCTCCATCCTCTTCAACCTAGCGGCACCTTGGATCGCGACACTGTTCGGCTACCCCGAACTGCGGGCCTTGTGCCATCTCATCTCGCCGGTCTTCCTCCTCAACGGCATCCGGGCGCAGTATCAGGTCAACGCCAGCCGGATGGGCCTCTTCGGGCGGATCTCCGTGGCCGACGCCGCCGGATCTCTGTGTGGTTTCGCCGTCGCCGTCGCCCTCGTGCTCACCACCGACGCCGGCGCCATCGCCCTGGCCGCCCAACAACTCGTCACCGCCTTCGTCGCGCTCATCATCATCGTCGCCCATGAACGGTGGATCCCCGGCCTTCCCCGCCGGGGCGTGGGCACCCGCTCGATCGTCTCCTTCGGCGCCATGTTGTTCGTCACCCACCTTGTCGGCGCCCTCAACTGGAACATCGACTCGCTCGCGCTCGGCTGGTATCAACCCGCCGCCATGGTCGGTTTTTACGGCCGCGCCAACCAGATATCGTCGCAGCCGATCCAGCAGACGGCCGTGCCGCTCACCCGCCTCGCCCTGCCCCGGATCGCCCAAGCCGGCGACGACCCGGCTGCCCGTTTCGCCGCCGCCAAGGCCGTGCACGCGCCCATCGCCTTCGTCTGCGCCGCTTTCATGAGCGCCGTCGCGGCCAATGGCGAGTTGGCCGGGCGGATCATCCTCGGCCCGCAGTGGACGGGCGTGGGCGTCATCATCACGATCCTCTCCCTCGGGGCCCTCGTGCAGATCTCGGGATATTTCAACTATTGGATCCTCACCGCCTCCGGCAACGGTGGCGTCCTCCTGCGCTCCGAACTCGTCCCCCGGCTTCTCATCGTCGCCGCCGTCATCGTCTGCGCCCGCGTCAGCGTCGTCGCCGTCGCCGCGGCTATGGCCACCCTCCAACTCCTCATGTTCCTCTCCTACCTCTTCTACGCCCTCCCCCGCGTCGGCGTCTCCCTTCGCGCGGCGGTGCGCACCAGCTTGGAGAACACCTGGTACTTCATCGTCCTCGCCGTGGCCGCTCCCGTGCTCTCGACGCTGGCCGAACGAAGCCTCGGGCTCGGCTCCACCGCCGCACTGGCCGCAGACGCCCTCCTCTGGATCGCCGGCGCCCTCCTCTGCCTCCTCGTGCCCTCCTGCCGCCGCCGGCTAGCGGGAATCCTCGCTCTCGTGACGACCCGTCTCGCCCCCCGCTTCTTCAGCCGATCTCCCCGCTGACGCGTACGACTAGGAGGTTCCCCGTGCCACAGCCCCCCGACATCGCCCCACCGCCGGTCGCCCTTCCGGGCTCCCCGTCAAGCGACACCTCCGCGCCGGGCACGATCACAGACGGACCGACAACCGGTGGATCCCAACCCCGCGGCCGCCTGTTCTACGCCGACGCGTTGCGGGTGTGCGCCACCGTCGCCGTCGTCCTCCTCCACACCGCCGACGGAGCCTGGGCCGACCTGCCGGTCGGCTCCTTCGATTGGCAGGTGACGAACGTCGCCGAGGTGGCGACACGGTGGGCGGTGCCCATCTTCGTCATGGTCAGTGGAATGTTCCTCCTCGCCCGTCCGCTGCCGGACGACTTCACCCAGGAATGGGCCGGGGTGCGGAAACGGGCCGGGCGCATCCTCGCCGCCCTCATCGCCTGGGGGTTGCTCTACAACCTCCTCGACATCGCCCTCGGCATCCCCGGCAGCACCCCGGCCGAGGTCGGCGACGAACTGCTCGGGCTGCCCGCCCGCTTCCTCCTCCAACCCGCCTGGTACCACCTGTGGTTCCTCTACATGATCATCGGGCTCTATCTGATCACCCCGATCCTCGCCCGCTTCGTCGCCGGAGCGAGCCGCCGTGTCCTCGAATACGCCCTCCTGCTCTGCCTTAGCGGAACCGTCGTCCGTCTCGTCGATCATTTCTTGACGCTGGGCGCCGGCGGTGTGGAGCGCACGCTCTTCTTCCCCCTCGACGAAGTGACGGGATACGCCGGATATTTCCTCGCAGGTCACTATTTCTCCCGCTACGACCTGAGCCGGGGGGCCCGCCGTCTCCTCCACGGCGCCGCCCTCGTGAGCGCCGTCGCGATCCTCGCCGGCGCGACCGTGCTCTCTCAGAGTTTCGGCCACGACGGCATGCTCTACGCTCCCCTGTCTCCGGGCATCGCCGTCATCTCCGCCTCCGTCTTCGTGGCTTTCAAAGACGGACTCTCCGGGCGGGTCCCTTCCCCGCGCTGGGATCGACGTTGGGGCCGCTTGAGCGAACTCAGCTTCGGCGTCTACCTCGTCCACGCCCTCGTCTTGACGGCGCTCAGCCTCATCGGGTTCTCCGCGACCGCCTTCCTCCCTCTGCTCGCCGTGCCCCTCGTCGCCCTCGTCACCGTCGTCGTCTCCTATGCCGTCGCCGCCCTCCTCGCCCATCTGCCCGTCGCACGAAAGCTCATCTGATGTCATCTCCCCCCGACCTGCGCACCTCATCCTCCCCGCCGATCAGCGCCACCGCGCTTCCCCCTCGGAGCGCCGACTCACCGGCCCGACAGGTCGGGGAAGGCCCCACCGCGCCTCCCGCCGGTTCGGTGAGCGCTCCCGGTCGGCGTCGACGCGACCAGTCGATCGACACCTTGCGCGGCGTCGCCATCATCGCCATGGTGGCCGGCCATGTCATCGGCAGCACTGCGGACCACGGCATGACGGTGCCCGACGACTCGCTCTGGAGACGTCTCACCCTCCTCTCCGACGACCTGAAAATGCCACTATTCATCGCCTTGTCAGGGTTCGTCTACGCGCTCCGCCCTTTGACGAAAGCGGATGAGTTCCCGCGTTTCGTCGTTGGAAAAGTTCGTCGCCTCCTTGTGCCCCTCGTCACTGTCGGCACGATCTTCACCATCACCCAGGCGATCATCCCCGGGACGAATTCCGATGTTCCGCTTTCGCGCTGGTGGACGGTCTACGTCGTTGGAACCGCCCATTTCTGGTTCCTGCAAGCGATTTTCCTCATTCTCATCGCTGTCGCTCTCATCGACCTGTTCGGTCTCGACAAGCGCCCGGCGACCGCGGCGCTGTGGATCGCTGGAACCAGCCTCGTCAGCCTCGTGGTGACGACGGGACACTTCCCGTTCTACTTCTTCTCCATCGACCGGGCCCTCGAATTACTCCCCTTCTTCCTCCTCGGGAGGGCTTTGAGCCGTTACGGCAACGGCATCGGCCGAACCGGCTGGTGGATCCTCGCGACATCCCTCGTCCTCCTCGCGGCCCGCTCGGCCGATATTTTCCTCGAACTTGACGTGACCATTCTTCCCACCAGGATTCTCGCGACGCTGTTCGGGCTCAGCGGCGTCGCCGCCCTCATCGTCTTCCGCCGACGGTTGGCGTGGGCGCCTCTGGCCCGTATCGGATATTTCTCCTTCGCGATCTACCTGCTCCACGTCTTCGGTGTGGCCGGATCCCGCCTGGGCCTCAGCCTGCTCGGCGTCGAATCCGACATCATCGTCTTCGTCGTCGGGCTGATCTGCGGCCTCGCCCTGCCGGTGCTGTTCGAGGTGACCTTCGGACGGATCGGCTGGATCAGTTGGGCCTTCCTCGGGCAGCGGGCTTACACCAGCCCGGGAGGGTCGACGAAGGGATGACCTCGCTTCAACGACTGATCGCCTCAAAGGGGAGCGCCGCTGGCGCCTCACCGCCCTCGTCATCGCCCCGTGCGTCCTCTCGACCGCCGCCGAGCACGTCCTCGACTTAACCTTCCTTGTCGCCTTCGTCGCCGTCGCCATCTCCCCCGTCGTCGACGCCTCTCTCACTGACATCCCTCATCGCACGAAAGCTTCATTGAATGACCTCCTCCACCGGCCGGCGCGGCGTCATGCCCTCTCTCTCCACCTTGGTCACCTCGCCGCCACCGTCATCATCGTCGGATCCGACAAGACGACTCGTCCCCCCGGGCGAAACTGTCGACCTGACGACCACCGTCAAACGCACCGTCACTTCATTGCCAACCCCCACGATTCGGACCCCCCGACGCGACCAGTCGATCGACACGCTGCGCGGCATCGCCGTCATCGCCATGGTGGCGGGCCACGTCGTCGGCAGCACTGCTGACAACGGCATGACGGTGGCCGACGACTCGCTCTGGCGCCATCTCTACACCCTCTTCGCCGACCTGCGGATGCCACTGTTCACCGCGCTGTCCGGATTCGTCTACGCGCTTCGACCGGTCTCCTCGAAGGAGGCCTTCCCCCGCTTCCTCCTCGGGAAGGTCCGCCGTCTGCTCGTGCCCCTCGTCACCGTCGGAACCGTCTTCATGGTGACCCAGGCGCTCCTGCCCGGAGCGAACTCGAACGCGCCCTTGTCACGGTGGTGGACCGTCTATGTCGTCGAGACGGCGCATTTCTGGTTCCTCCAAGCCGTCTTCGTCATCCTCATCGTCGTCGCCCTCATCGACCTGCTCGGACTCGACGACCGGCCGGTGACCTCGGCGCTCTGGATCGCCGGGACGGGCCTGCTCAGCCTGACGGTGACCGTCTATGGCTTCCCGTTCTACGTCTTCTCCCTCGACCGGGCGGTCGAGTTGCTCCCCTTCTTCCTCGTCGGGCGGGCGCTGTGCCGACACCGGAGCCGCCGAGAGGGCGATCGACCCTTCTTCCTCGTCGGTCGGGCGCTGTGCTGGTTCGATGGAGGGACCGGGCGGGCCGGCTGGGTCTTCCTCGCCACCGCGATCGTGCTGTTCCTGGCCCGCTTCGCCGACATCTTCCTCGACGTCGACCTGACCGCCCTCCAATCGGGGATCTTAGGGACGCTGCTCGGGCTCAGCGGCATCGCCGCCCTCATCTGCTTCCGTCAACGCCTGACCTGGGCCCCGCTGGCGCGGCTGGGCTACTTCTCCTTCGCGATCTATCTCCTCCACGTCTTCGGCGTGGCCGGATCACGGGTGGCGCTGAGCGCGCTTGGCGTCGAGAACGAGGTGGCTGTCTTCGTGACCGGGCTGATCTGCGGCATCGCGCTGCCCGTCGTCTTCGAGGTGACCTTGGGGCGGATCAGCTGGATCAGTTGGGCCTTCCTCGGGCAACGCGCTTACGTCCCAGCGAAGACGCGCCGATCCTCGATTTGAGCGGGCGACACCGATCAACGACATCGGCGAACGGCGCCGGAGCGTGGGACAGGCCCCGCGGACGGGGGATGCGACGAGTGAGACTCGCCGAGAGACCACGTCGACGATCTGCGCCACCGGAGCCATCCGCTACGACGGTTCGACCGTGCGATCTCTGATCCGCGAGGCCTGCGCCCCTTGATCCCCTAGCCTTGTCGGAGGCGCTGCCATGCCCAGGCGTGAGCGCACATCTCCTCGAGCGAATAGCGGGGGGTGAAACCCAGCTCCTGACGGGCCAGGGTCGGATCGGCGTAGACGACGGGTAGATCGCCGGGACGCCGCGCCGTGACGACGCTGGGGACGACGCATCCGTTGGCCGCTTCGAAGGCGGCGATCAGTTCCTTGACCGAGGTGCCCCGCCCGGTGCCGAGGTTGTAGACGCGCATCCCCGGTTCACGGTTCTCCAGGAGCGCGAGCACATGACCGCGTGCGAGATCCATGATGTGGATGTAATCACGGATTCCGGTGCCGTCTGGGGTGTCGTAGTCGTCGCCATAAATCTGGACCGCGGGCAATTCGCCAGCCGCGACCCGGGCGACGTAGGGCAGAAGATTGGCGGGGATCCCCTCCGGATCGTCGCCGATCAAGCCACTGGGATGAGCGCCGATCGGATTGAAATAGCGCAAGATCGTCACCGCCCAGGTGGGATCCGAAGCGACGAGATCGGCCAGCACCCGCTCCGACATCTCCTTCGTTCGCCCATAAGGATTGTTGGCTCCGACAAGGCTGTCTTCTTGATACGGCGATTCTCCGCTGGCGTGGTACACCGTCGCTGAACTACTGAAGACGAGGTTGCGCACATCATGCTCCGCCATCGCGTCGAGGAGATTGATGAGCCCGGTGAGATTGTTGCGGTAATACATGAGCGGGTCCTCGACCGACTCGGCCACCGCTTTGAAGCCGGCGCAGTGGATGACGGCGTCGATGCCCTGGTCGCGGATGACGAGGTCGAGGTCGGAGGGGCGCAGAAGATCACCGCGGAAACAGGTCAAAGGTCCGCCGGTGATCCGGGCGATGCGTTCAGGCACCGTCGTGCTGCTGTTCGAGTAGTTGTCGAAGATGATGACTTCGTGACCCTCGCTCAGCAATTCGACCGCGGTGTGGCTGCCGATGTATCCGGCGCCGCCGGTGATGAGAACTCTCATGACTCTCCTGTCGTGACGACGAACCCACTGGTTCGCCGGGGGGATACGGCCTGCGCAGCCAGGGGGACGATGACTCCGCTCACCGCGACGGGGCGGGCGGAGACTTTCGCGGACGACACGGGGATCTCGGCGGGCGACGCCGGGCCGCCCGATCGTGGAGCGTCTGATCGTGAGTTGTCCTCGGATCGGCGGGGAGCTCGGGTCATGAGGCGGTAAAGGTGGGTTGAGAGGAGATAGGGCGCGCGCCCGAAGCGGAGAATGCGCAGCCGTCGTTTCGCTTTCGTGTCGATGGTGGGGTTAGCCAGGGCGGCCTCGCGCCCGCGGGCCAACTCATCGGCGACGTCATGCCACAGCGAGACCGGCTCGACGCCTTCGTCGACCATGCCGTTGATGAGGCTGAGCAAAGCGTTGGTTCGGTAATACGTCAGCTCACGGTCGAGTTGGGGATAGTTGATCGTCACGTAATCGCTGACTCGCCGCACACAGGCGAGACGGGATCCGGTCGTGCGCGGCCCGAGCGGTTGGTTGACGAGGCTGCCCGGGCGCTGGATATAGCTATAGAGCGATTCGCCGACCCACCCCACCCGGGCGGCCAAGCCGAACGCCGTCAGGTTGAAACACATATCCTCCCCAGCCCAAATGTCTTCAGGGAAGAACAAGCGATAACGGCGAATGAACGCGGCGCGATACAGCTTGACGGCGACGACCCCGAGGAGATCGGCGTCGACGAGGAGGCGGCGGACCGGACCGATCCCACCCGCCTCGGGGAAGGAAAAGGTCGGAATTTTCGCCACCGGCGGTTCGTCTCCGCCTGACGAGACATGCGAGTACCCGCCAGCGACGCAATCCGCCTCGGAGTCGAGCGCTTCGCCGAGCAACCGTTCGACGTAGTGCGGCGACACCAGGTCATCTGAATCGACGAAGGTGACATAATCGCCGGTCATCCGGGAGAGCCCGACGTTGCGGGCCCGCGACGGACCAGCGTTCGATTGGTGCAGAGCGATGATCCGCTCGTCCCGCTCGGCGTACCAATCGCACAATCCACTGGACCCGTCCGTGCTGCCGTCGTCGACGAGGATGATCTCGAGACGACGGTGAGTTTGGCCGAGCAGACTCTCAACACAACGATCCAGCCCCTCAAGGGCGTCGTGCACCGGCACCACGACCGACACCAAGAGCGCCTCAGGCTCAGGGCGGCGGGACGGTTCTCGGGCCGGTTGGTCGACGACCATCGTCACCGCCCTCCCGTCGTCTCGGAGACAGCGGCGCCAGCCGTGTTCGACACCGGGGAGACGGCGTCGAGGATGTCCGCAGTGACCGGGCTGGCCGCCGATCGTGGCACGGTCGTCCACAACGCTCCCCTCGGCAAGGTGTCTTCGCTGTGGTCGACTGGTGGCTCGTCAGCGAGAGCGGTCGCCGGAACTGTCTCATCGGCCGCGCCGGCGAGCGAATCGCCAAAGGCGCCGATGAGCGTGGCCCAGCGATCCCCCCAGACCGGCACGTTGTCGCGCGGTTGCGGCGCCGGGATCTCGTATCCGTCCTCGAACAACTCCGTCATGTCGCGGGTGAAAGGAACGAGCTCCTCGCCGAGCATGAGCCCGGAGGTGTAGACGGGACGCCCGGTGGCGATCGCGTTCCAGATCTTCGCCGGGACGAGGGTGTTGGCCCGATTCGTCTGATAAGGCAAAAGGATGGCAGACCAGGTCCTGAGATTCTCCACCAGCTCCGGCAACTCGAAGGGGCCGATGATGCTCGCCCCGGCTTTGCGCAGCTTCCCGTAGGCCACCTCGTCGGCCGGGCCGGCGACGACCACTTCGTAACGCTCGGCCAGCTTGACGAGCAGGTCGACGTCGACCATGGTGTGGAGCACCGCGCCGAAATAGCCGATCCGCCTCGGCACGATGGCGTCGGCCCCCCAATCGACGTCGAGGTACTCGTCGTCGGCCGCCGGAGGGATGAGCACCCCGTCGTGGCCGCGTTCGCGCCAGATGTCGAGCAGAACGGCGGAATCGCTCGTCAAACGGGAGATCCGCCCGGGCTTGGGGGCGAGGAAACGCTCCTGGTAGAGGTCGTAGTGGGGCGGGGGGAACCAATCGGCCGGCACCTCGGCCCAGTCGAGGACGTCGTCGTAGGACAGGGCGGGGGCGCCGAGCCGTTCGATGATCCGCCACGATTGGCCGGAGGGGAGATAGGCCACGACGAGATCGACGGGCCGACCCCCGGTGATCCGGTCGACGCGGCGGCAGAACGAGCGCACCGTCGGCGCCTCCTCGGCGGAGATGACGTGGGCTCCCTCGGGGATGGCGTGCGGGGACGTCTCATGGTTGTCGACTTTGAGGCCCAGCTTGCCGCGAATCTTGCGTTGGACCCAGAGGGCGATTTGGCCAGGACGACGGGGATGGCTCTCGCGGAAGATGACCGTCCAGCCGGCTTGGGCGGCGGCCCGGGCGATCGCTTGGTGACGCTGCCAGGTGAAACCCCAGCGGATCGAACTGAGGATGACGACGACACGAGGGTCTGACGGCGATGACATGAACTCTCTCTTTCTCAATGGGGTTCTCTCGATGAGACGGGGGGGTGGAGCCCGAGGTCAGGCTGGGAGGGCACGACCGCCTTCCATGCGGTCGAGTTCCTCGGCGGTCAAAGGGAAGGTGTCGTCGAAGTCGCGTCCGAGACCCCAATCGGCGATCTCGAAGACGAGCGGTTCTCGCTCGATGACACTGAGATAGTTGAGCCCCGCGTGCATCCCAACCGAGCGGGCGAAGGCGTTGTCGTGGGATTCGCCCGTGTGGGAAGGGAGTCCGCGCCGCCTCGTCTCCTCGGCCACCGGCGTCCACGGGTGGGCGGAGTGCTCGTCGTAGGTTTCCCCCTCCGGCAAGGGCGGGACGATGATGCGGGTCTCACTACGGCTGACACGATGGGACGAGACGAGAACGGTGTGGTCGTAGTCGGCTGTGGCGCCCCGGAAGAGATCGAGTGGCACCAAGAATGGCTTTTTTACGACAGGCTCAGGGGCCTCAACAAGAACCGGTGCTTGGGTGGCTGTGGGGCGATGCTGCGCGGAGGACGTCGGCCCGGCCGGGGTCGTCGTGAGGAGGAAGCACAGGGGGATGAGCCATCCGAGAGTGCCGACCTGCTCGAGAGGGATGCTTTCGACGGAGCCGACGAGGACGAAGGTGAGAATGAACCAGGCGGTGGTGACCGTCGCGGCTGTCGTTCGAAAAGTACCCGGAGCCAGGCGTTGCGACCAGACGAAGACCATGGCGACGACGACCGCGGCGACGACGAGGCCGTACTGGACCATGATGGTGAAAAGGAAGCTATGGCCCGTCACCGGAATGAAGTTGATGAGCCGTGAGATGATCCCCTGCTGAAGGAAGACATACTCGCCGACGCCGAGCATCCAGTTGCCGAAGGGCCCGTGAATCCACTGTCCACTCATCGCCTCGAGGGTGACCCGCCAGATGTATCCCCGCCCGGTGAAGGCGCTGTCGTTCAAACCGAGGAAGGGCAAGGAAGCCGTCCCGGCGAGGAGGCCCATGATGATGGCCGGCAACCAGCGGCGAAACTGCGGAGTGAGACAGAGGGCGGCGACGACGAGGCCGACGAGACAGGCGAACATGCTCGTTCTCGATCCCGACCAGACGAGGGCGAAGGCGCTGATCGCCAAACCGGCGGCGCGCAGTCGCGGCCGTTCGATCGTCACGACGCAGGGCAACCCGACGGCGAGAATGACACCGAGCGAGTTGGGGTGCTGGAAGGGACCGGCCAGAGCGGAGGATCCGATGAGCGTCTTCTCGTTGCCGTATTCCCACAGTGAGGCCATCCCCGAGCCTTGGAGCCCGAGAACGAGGGAGAGCACGGCGGTCGCGACCGTGAGCCACCCGCAGGTGTTCCAGACGGCATCGCTGAGGCGGCAGAAGAGGCAGACGAAGGCGACGAGGAGGGCGAGGAAGACCGGCTGGCCGATGATTCCTCCGCGGATGAGCGAGACGGCGATGACCCCCCCGACGAAGAGGAGCGGGAGGAAGGGCTCAATTCCGACGACGATCGTGCGGTTCCGACAGCCGCGGGCGATGAGCATGACTCCGCAGATCGCTGCGGTCAGGAGAAAGAGATCGCTCAACGCCCAATACAGCCCGGTTTGGACGATGTAACGCAGTGTCTCGGTGCCCGCCGCCACCCCCGGGCCGACCGTCACCAAACTGGCGGCGGCAGGAATGAAGCTGTAGCCCCAGCAAGCGACGATGAAGCCGCGTAGCCACCATTCCGTCCGAGTGGCGGAAGACACGGCTGCGACACGATGTGATCGTGGCCACACGATCATCCCAGGCCCCACCATCGGTTCAGCGATGGAGCGGCATCGACGCGTAGAGCGCGTTCTCCCGCGCTTGACGCTGTCGCAGGCGTAACGTCGCCAGTTGGGCGGGCTCGATGAGGTAACGGTGTCCCAACCGGCTCGGGCTGAGCGCCAAGCGCCACAGCCACTCGAGCCCCATCCGTCCGAGGAACCCCGGAGCTCTTTTCTGGACGCCCGCCAACTGGTCGATGGCCCCACCGACGAGCGCGTGAACCCCGACGGGGAGCCGATCCCGGTTACGGAGATAGAACCGTTCCTGGAGGGGCATGCCGAGGCCAACGAGGACCAAGTGAGGAGCCAGCTCTCCCAAACTAGCAATCACTTGGTCCTCGCGTTCAGGGGTCAGCGGATCGCAGGGGAAGCCCCGCACCACCGCACCGGTGGCGTCGGCGATCCGCTGAGTGGTGATGGAGTTGGCTTCTTCTCCGCCGCCGACGATGGCGATGCGGCCCAGCCCCAACTCCGGACTGATCTTGGTCAGCCAATCGACCGACCCGATGCGGTACTCTTCCGACAGCGCTCCTCCGACACGGTTGAGGAGCCAGCGGACGGGTTGCCCGTCGATGACGATGAGGTCGGCCTCCTCGTCGTAGAGACGACGAAATTCATCATCGCTGTGATACAGGAAACTTGAGTGGAGATTGTGGGCCGCGATGAGGAAGCGCCGACCGGAGCCGACTTGGGCTCTGATCGCGTTCAGGACATCGTCAGCCGTGGCGGGCGTGACGAGGACATCGAGATCCGGAATGTGTTCAATGGTGTGGTCCATGGGAGAGCCTCCTGGCGAAGGTTGAAGGACATGAGGAATACAAAGATGGAGAGGGGCAACGGAGATTTCATAAGAGAGAGGTGACGAGACTTCTCCGTTGCCCCACGTTGGTTGATGTGGAGAGCGGGACCGACGGCGTGGTCGACGTTGGGGGCGATTCGCCAAATCCGGTCAGGCGGCGCCCTTCGCTTGGAGGACGACACTGGGGGTCTTCATGAGGATCTTGATGTCCCCCAGGAAACTGTGATGATCGATGTAGTCGAGATCGATCTCCATCGCCTGATCATGCTCGAGGGAGGATCGCCCACTGATTTGCCAACTCCCCGTCAGACCGGGTTTCGCCTCGAGGCGACGCCATTGACGCGCGCTGTAGACACGGACTTCGCGCGGCAAGGCCGGTCGAGGGCCGACGAGCGACATCTGCCCGAAGAACACATTGAGGAACTGAGGGATCTCATCGAGGGAGTACTTCCGCAGGATCCTCCCGACCGGCGTGATCCGGGGATCATCAATCAATTTGAACAATGTCTTCTGCCCACCGTTGGCGGCGATGAGCGCGTCGGCGTGCGCGTCAGCGTCTTGCCACATCGAGCGGAACTTGTACATCGTGAAGAGCTTTCCGCGTGTTCCGACGCGTTCCTGCTTGAAAATGACCTGAGCGTCCGGCTCGCTCACCTTGACGATGAGAGCGATGACCAGCATGACCGGCGCGAGCAGCACGAGAGCGACGGCCGAGGCGACGATGTCGAGCGCGCGCTTGGCGAACACACTGACACGAGACTCGAGCACAGGCTGAACCAAAGGTGGCGACCCCTCCGGTGCGCTGAGATAGGCATAGTTCGCACGGTGGAGTGAAAGGACATCCGAGGACACAGCAGACACATCTCCCCTCTCGCGCCGGGGGCACGCGAGAACTAACAACAACGTTAATAGACAGGAGTGAACATGGCTTTGCCACGGGGAGACACACCACTGCCTCATCATGGTTTGGGCGACATCGACCAAGCCGGGGCGCTCACCACACCCTTCACACCATCGTCGCGAAAGGAGGATGACAACCCGAGCCTAGGGGGATGGGCTCAAAATTTCTTTAGCGATCTAGAGGCAGTTTCTTTTCTCTGCTCTCTCATGACCACCTTAGGAGACACTAACACTCAACACAGCATCCTCAAAATGCAAGGTCAGTCGTGAACAAAGTGTAAATATACCGTGCTAGTTTCTCCATGATAGAAGAAATAATTTTTGGCAGCTTATGTGTTGAATTCTTTCGTGTTAGTTTATTTACACTTGTGATACCTACATTTTTCTGCCGTCAATCAGCAGCTCCCCGGATCAGGACGGATCTTCGCGCCGAGGACGACCCATTCTCGCTCATGAACGATCGTTTATCTATGCCCGAAATTGCTATCAAAACACATCTACTCTGTGATGATATAAGTGAATTTTCTCTGCTGGACGCCCCCCATAACGCGCTGACGACAGCGTTGGGCAACGTCACTCTCGTCTCTGGCCCCTGAATCCTGGTTCTCCACCTTCGACATCGGCCCGGGGGCGGCGTTCGTCAGATCTCGTTGCTGGCGTACTCCGGGAACTTGCCGTCCAACCATTGGAAGGCCGAAACCATGGTGTCGATGGCACAACGGATATGGAGATCCAACTGCTCGTCGGTCAGGCCGAAGGAATAATCGACAGCGAAATCGGCCAACGCCATGACAGATTTATCATCCTTGACGACGCAGACGCGGGGCCAGAGGTGGTCGTTGTTCCATTCGTTGGCGTAGCGGCGGACCGTTTGGATCTTCGAGGCGGGAACGCCACGGCGCCACACCGCGTGGGGGAAGAAGGTCGCTTTATCTTGGCCGCGGAAGGCGAAGATGAACCAGTAGCCGTCCCACCAGCCGCCGATGTCGCCGCGTTCGTTGACCTCGTAGTGCCACTCGTGGGAATCGAGGCAGGCGGTGACCCGCGACGTCGTCAGGGGGGCGAGGTCGCTCGTCTTGAGCGAACCGTCCGGCCGCGTGAAATAACCCATCAACTCTTCCTCTCCATCACGGCTCCAGGATCGGGAAGCTGGACGCCTCGGGGGGCTTGGAACGGGTGACGAAGAACCGCCCCGACTCCCCCGCCAAATCCTTGAGCACCCCGATCGCCTCGTCGTTGTGGCCGCGTTCGATGAGGTAACGGGCGTAAGCGCGGGCGACTTGAGCCTGAAGCATGATGTTGCGACGACCACTGGAGCGGAAACCCGTCAGCGCCTTGTCGAAATCAGTCCGCGTCTCCTTCTCGGCCCGGTCGATCTGATCGGACAGCGCCGCGGCCAGCCACCAGGAATGGGCGGCGTCGTCGGTGCGACCGAGGATCTCGTAGCGTTCGGCGCACGTCTCGGCCAGAGTCATCGCCTCCGTCATCTGCTCGGCTCCGCCATGGGTGGCGAGCACCCGGGCGACGGCGTCGTTGAGATCCGACCACGCCAGCAGGTAGCGGCGCAGCACCGGGGTGCCGACCATCGAAGGACCGAGCATCGCGGTGATGATCGCCTCCCGCCGTTCGCCGAAAGCCGGATCGGCCGGTGAGGGATACGGCGTCGTCGCCGACTCGATGAACAGGGCGTAATCGGACGGCCCGACATGGGGCGCCCAAGCGGTGAAGACCGGGGCGATCTCCTCAAGCGTGACCCCGGCGGCGCGCAACCGCGTCAACGCCTCACGGTAATCATGAGCGGCAACGGAAGACTCCCCCAGCTCCTGGGCGTTACGAGCCGCCTCAGCCCAACACCAGCCCGAATCACGCAACCGTGAATCGGCTTGGGCGACGGCCGCGGCATGGCGGTAGAGCCGGGCGGCCGTCGTGTGATCGCCGTCCTGGAAGGCCTCATCGGCGGCGATCCGCATGTCGTCGAGCGCGGAACGGGCCGTGTTCTCATGCCGGGCGACATCGGCGGCGGCGAGCACCTCGGCGCTGGCCGGCGGCTCCAACACCTTGACCGAATCGACCGGCGACAAGGTGGGATTCGACCCGCCGGAGACGGTGAAAACGGCCGCCGGCGTACGGGAGACAGACTGGCGCTCCCGAGCGTCGCCCGGAAGAGTGAAGGGACGTTCCGTCGGTTCGGTCGCCAAAGCTCGGGTCAGGCGTTGAGCCTGTTCGTCGTTGCCATGGCGGTGGTCGAAGGCCAACGAAAGCGGCTCGTATTCGTCGAGGAGATGACGCAGATAGCGCGACACCGTCCGTTCCTCCGCTTGGGGGAAGGGCACGATCGACTCGCCCAACCCGGCCCGCTCGAGGGCGGAGAGCGCGGCGATGAGATGACGCGCCACGACGAGTTTGGTGTACGTCGTCCACCGGCTGTCGTCGCTCAATTGCTCGGTGGCCACCGCGAAAGCCGGGCCGAGTTGGTGGCCGCGAGCCAAAGCTTCGACGACGAGCGCGTGCGAGACGGCGAGATTGAGCGAGGTCGCCCGCTTCAACTCGGCTTGAGCCTTCGGGAGCATCCGCTCGGCCTCGTCAGCGCGCCCCTCGTTGAGATAGGCGATGACGAGCTCGCACATCATCGAAGCGGGTTCGCGCGTGCACGACACCCCCGACTCGACCCCCTGCTCCAAGATGGCGATCGCTTCGCCGCGCAGCCCCTTCCAGAGCAGATAGTCGGCGTGACGCTCGCCGTGGCAGGCGTCGCAGGAATCGGCTTCGTCGATCGGCTGCGTCAGCCAGGAACGGAAAATGTCGTCGACGTCGTCTCCGCCGCGCAACAACGCCCAGTCGAGCTTGTGGGCCCAAACCCGCTCCATGCCCCGGTCGGCCTCCGCGAACCGTCGCTCCATATCGGCGAACGTCGCCTCGACTCGCGAACGCGGCACCGTCACCAGGCGGGCCAAGTCGGAGACGATCCAGCCGAACTCCCAGAACATGATGTCTTGATCGGCTTCGTCGAAGTGCTCCGGGTGGGCGTCCCACCAGCGCAGCAACCGGACGAAGGCCGCCACCGACTTCTCAGCCTGGCCCGTCCAACTGAGCGCTTCGACGAGGCTCTCCAGGGCATAGGCCCGGACCTCGTCGGGGCCCTCCGTCTCGATGACACGGACCTCCCGCTCGGCGGCCTCGTTGCGGGCCTGGCCGAGCGGCATCGAACGGATCCGCCCGACGGCGATCGTCGCCTCAGGGATGGATCGAGCCATCGCCGAACCCCTTCGCGTCAGGGCCATCCTCCGGGCCCGCAGCATCGCCGCCGAGGCCGAGGCTGAGGAACGTCTCCAACGAGTCATTCATGAGCGCGGCCTCCGGAGGGCGCAACGGTTCCCCGGAGACGAGGACGGCGCTGACATACATCGTCTGCACACCGGCCTTGAAGAAGGGGCCCGACGGGTCGAGCTCCATGAGACGGCGCACCGTGCGGTTGGCGTCGTTGAAGACGAGCTTGCGCCGCGATTCGGAGGTGTCCGTCAGCTCGGCGAGAACCTCCGACCAGACGTCGTCGGCCTCCTCCATCGCCTCAGCCGCCTCACGCTGGAAGGAGGTGTCGGAATCGTCGAGGATCATCGCCGGCAGCCCCTCGGGCTCGAAGCGGCGCAGCACCGGGTCGATCTCCATCTCGTCGAGGATGTCGGCGGCGATCGACAGATTCGACAACGTCTCCAACTCCCGCGAGGGCTCGACGAAAGCGAGGACCTGGGAGATGTCCGCCGTCGTCAAAGCCCGGATCGTCCAGCCCGGACGCTCGGCCAGCTTGGCCAAGAAATCCGAATCGTAGACGTATCCGGCGTTGACGACGAGGAGCCCCTGGGCGCGGGCCACCGGGGCGACCCGGCGATACTCCTCGAGGCTGGAGGTGTAGACGACCTCGTCGGCTTGATCCATGACCTCGCGCAAGGTGTGGATGCCGTCGGTCGTCTCGAACGGCAGCACCTCGGCCGACAGATCGAGGACGATGTCGTCGGTGAGGGCGAGGCTGCGCAAGGCCAGATGGTGGGTGTGGACGAACTCTTTCTGCCCGGTCGACTGGTCGGTCAGCGTGTCGACGACCCACTGGCGGATCGTCGCGGCCAAGGCCTCCTGGGTGGCGAGCAAAGTGTCATCGGCGTAGAGCTGCTCGCGCGAAGCCGTCGGAGCGAGACCGGTGGCGTCGACGGCGCAGCGGACGAAGAAGGCCCACTCCGGCACCAGCCCCGTCACCCGGCTGCCCAAGAGCATCTTCTTGAGGTAGACGCGGTGGTAGCCGCCCGATCCGGGCGGGGTCGTGTGCGGCAAGACGAAAGCGACACCCGTCAAACCGGCGATCGGCACCGACAGGTCGATCGTCGCCATCGGCGTGAAGCCCATCGTCTTCTCACAGAACTGGGCCAGCCCCTCGCGGCGGGCCAGCGTGTGGGGATACTCCTTGGCCCAGGGAAGATCTTCCTCGGAGACCCGGCGCCAGGCCATCTCGCCGTTGTTGAGCGGCACCTCGATCTCGATGTCGACGGGGAGGAACTGGCCGAACTCGCTGGCCAAGGCGACGACCGTCTCGACCGCCAACCAGTGCTCCATCCCGCGCCGGGGCAGGATGCGCACGATCGATCCGGGCGGATCCGCCGGATCGCGCGGAGCCTCCGTCAAGTCGTAGCGGCCGTCGTCATGACCCGTCCACGTGACGGTGGGTGCCGACAGATCACGGGCCGAACGAGCGACCAGCTCGATGCTGTCCGCCACCATGAAAGCCGACAAGAGCCCGATGCCGAACTGGCCGAGGAATTCGGCCCGGCCGACGTTGAGGTCGATGTCGCGCTTAGCAGAGCGGCCGACCGTGGCGAGGAACTCGCGCGCCTCCTCCGTCGTCAACCCGACGCCGGTGTCGACGATCTCCAACCCGTTGTCCTGCCAGGCGCGGATCCTGATGCTGCCCGGGGCGCCAGGATCGATCTGTTGGCGGGCGGTGATGGCGTCTACGCCGTTCTGCAACAGTTCGCGGACATAGACATTCGGGCCCGAGTACAAGTGCCGGGCCAACAGGTCGACGACCCCCCTGAGGTCGACCCGGAACGCAGATCCGCGCTCTTCCATGGTGCTCCTTCTCATTGACGGGGAACCCCCCGGCTCCCTCACGCTACCTGACTACACCATCAGACGCAGAAGTGAAGAATCGTACCTGAGAATTTCTCAGAATTCACCGTCGAGCTCGAGTTCATCCGGCACATTCTCCTTCAATTCGGTCAGCCAGGCGGCCGGTGAGGCGTCCGACGGCATCCGCCAATCGCCCCGCGGCGAGAGCGTTCCCCCGGCGCTCACCTTGGGACCGTTCGGCAAGGCGGAACGTTTGAACTGGTTGGCGAAATAGCGGCGCAGGAAAGACTCCAACCAGTGCTTGATCGTCGCCAGGTCGTAGGAGACGCGTTTGCCTTCGGGCCATCCGGGCGGCCAGGCGCCGGCGTTCTGGTCGTGCCAAGCGCTCCAGGCCAGGAAGGCCGTCTTCGAGGGACGCGAGCCGTGGCGCAGCGTCTCGTGGAGGAAGAAGTCGTGCAGGGCGTAGGGGCCGATGATCGACTCCGTCGATTGCATCGTTTTGCCGTCGGCCGGGGGCACGAGCTCAGGGGAGATCTCCTGGTCGAGGACGCGCAGGAGCACCTCGTTGACGCCGTCGTCGAAGAGGCGCTCGGAGACGACCCAGCGGATGAGGTGTTGGATGAGCGTCTTCGGCACGCCCGTGTTGACGGCGTAATGGCTCATCTGATCGCCCACCCCGTAGGTGCACCAGCCGAGCGCCAGTTCAGAGAGGTCGCCGGTGCCGACGACGATGCCGCCGCGCTGGTTGGCGGCGCGGAAGAGATAATCGGTGCGCAGGCCGGCTTGGACGTTCTCGAAGGTGACGTCGTAGACCGGCTCGCCGTCGGCGAAGGGGTGGCCGAGGTCGGTCAGCATGCGCCGGGCCGCCGGGGTGATGTCGATCGTCTCCGCCGTCGCGCCGACCGCCTCCATGAGGGCGAGGGCCGAGCTCTTCGTCATGGTCGAGGTGGCGAAGCCGGGCAGAGTGAAGGCGAGGATGTCGGAGCGGGGGCGTTTCAGCGCGTCCATGGCGCGGGCGGCGACGATGAGCGCATGGGTGGAATCGAGGCCGCCGGAGACGCCGATGACGAGTTTGGGGCTCCCGATGGAACGCATCCGCTGGATGAGCCCGGAGACTTGGATCGTGTAGGCCTCGTAGCAATCCTGGGCCAAGCGGGCCGGGTCGTCGGGCACGAAGGGGAACCGGTCGACGGGGCGACGCAGGGCACGGTGGGCCGGCTGGGTGCCGGTGGTCTCGCCCGCCGCGGTGGGGGGGTCGAGGGTGACATCGACGGAGAAGGAGTTGAGACGGTCGTAGTTGGTGTGGCGATCCTCGTCGGCGCGTCGATTGTCGTCGAAGGTGCCGACGCGGAGGCGCTCCTGCCAAATCTTCTGGACGTCGATGTCGGCGACGGTGATCTGGGCGTCGTCGGCGAAACGGGGCCCCTCGGCTAGGGAGCGGCCCAGTTCGAAGATCATCGTCTGGCCGTCCCAGCTGAGATCGGTGCTCGACTCCCCCGCGCCGGCGGCGGCGTACACGTAGGCGGCGAGGCAGCGCAGCGAGGCCGACTGGGCGAGGAGTCGACGGTCGTCGGCCCGGCCGACGGTGATGGGACTACCCGAGAGGTTGAGCAGGACGGTCGCACCGGCCAGGGCGGCCCGGGCGGTGGGCGGGATCGGCACCCACATGTCCTCGCAGATGTCGACGGCGAAGGCGGCGTGGGGCACGTCGGCGATCTCGACGATGAGACCGGGCGCGAAGGGGGCGGCCTGGCCGGCGAGGGTGATCGTGTCGGCGACGTCGTCGCCGGGCGCGAACCAGCGACGCTCGTAGAACTCGCGGTAGGTCGGCATGTGGCTCTTCGGCACGACGCCGACGAGTTCGCCGCGATGGATGACGACGGCGGCGTTATAGACGCGGTTGCGCCAGGCGAGAGGGGCGCCGACGACAAGAACCGTGCGAAGGCTCTGTGAAAGGGCGAGGAGTTCGCCGACGGCAGCGTCGACCGACTCGAGGAGGGTGTCTTGGAGGACGAGGTCGTCGATGGCGTAGCCGCTCAAGCACAGTTCGGGGAAGACAGCGACGTCGACCCCCTCCACGTCAGCCTGGCGGGCCGCATCGACGACGTGGGCGACGTTGGCCGCAGGATCAGCCACCCGCACCGGGGTGACGCAGGCGGCGACGCGGAGAAACCCATGGCGGTGGATCGAGCGGAAATCCTCAGCTGAACTCATGGGTGGATTCTAGAGGCGAGGTCTGACATCACCATCATGACGGGGGAGAAAAGGACGGCGGCTGAGTGAGATCACTCTCACACAGCCGCCGCTTCGGGGGGAATTCCTAGCCCGCCTTCAGGGGGGCGCAGAGGCTAGGAGTTAGTTTCCTTCAACTGATCACCGGATGACCTTGGACAAGCTAGAGCCAAGGCTGGTGAGCCAGCTGCTGAACCAACCACCGGTGGCAGCAGGAGCGGCCTCAGCCGGTTCCTCAGCCGCCGGAGCGGTCGGGGTCGGGTCGACGACGAAGGAGGGGTACTCGACCTCTTCCTCGATCGGCGTCTCATCGACATAGTGGGTCGTCACGCACTCGGAATCCCGCGCGTCGCAATCGATCGCCGCGAAGGTTTCCTCGGCCGGAGCGGAGCCCGCACGAAGCATCGGCAGCTCGGCGCTCTGCGTCTGAGCCACACGGTAGGCGTTGCCCCAGATCCGGTTGTCGAGAGCGACATTGCCGGGAACATCGGCGTGAACCTTGACCGTGTAGGAGACCGTCACCGACTGGCCCGGGGCGACCGCACCGGTCGTCCACAGGATGATCGGGTCGTTCGAACCCTCTTCGTGAGTGAAGATGGCCGAGCCGGACGCCGTCGTGATCGACGACTCAATGAGGTCGGCGTACTCGAGGACACCGTAGTGGCCAGCCGGGTACGTCCAGTCGCTGCGGAGGAGGTTGTCCCAGATCTCCGCTCGCACGACCTGCGAGCCCTCATTGTTCGTGAAGGTGACGGTGTAGGTGATCTCCTGGTTGGCCTCGACCTGCGAGGTCGTGACCGGGTCGGAGGTCTTGCGCATCGCGACCTTGAGCGGCGGCTGCTTGTCCGGAACGAGCGTGATGAGGGTCGTGTCCGTCGGAACGGCGAACGTGAAGGCCTCATCGGTCTTGCTCTGAACCTTGGTGAACTTGTAGCCAGCCGGGGCCGTGATGGTGCGGCTCAGCGTCTGCCCAGCGGAGGTCGTCCACTGGAAGGCGACTGTCTTGCCCTCCGGATCAAGCGTGACGACGAAGTTCGCGCCCTCGACGCCGTTGAGACCGAAGTCGCTGACGTCAACCTGACCGTAGTTCGCGCCCGGGTTGGACACGAGGGCCGGGGTCGCACCAACGAGGCCGTTGAAGTTGGCCGGGTTGATGACATTGCCCGCCTCATCGACGTAGGCGATGTACTCCTGAGCCGGAGTCGCCTTCTTCGTGAGGAGGATCGTCGTCGTGCCGTTGGCGGTGTTCGTGCCGTACTTGTCGACCATGACGGCGCGACCGTCCGGGCCGAAGTTGACGACCGTCATGAAGGCGTAGCCCTCAGGAGCGGGGATCGTCTGCATACGGGACGCGCCATTGGAATCCGTCCAACGGATCGTCACGGAAGCGCCGTCGTCCGCCACCTCGACGGTGAACGGCTGGTTGAGGAAGCCGGCCATGCCGTAGGCGCCATTGGCGGCGTCCTGCGGCGTCAGACCGAGGCTGTCGAGGAAGTCAGCCGGATTGAGGATCTGGCCGTCCATCGAGTCGACGCGGTAGACGACGACTTCCTGAGCCGGAGCGTTCTTCAGCGTGATCGTCGTCGTGTCACCCGGGACGATGAAGAGGTTGTTGCCATCTTCGCCGTAGGTGACCGTGTCGAAGAGGTAGCCCGCCGGAGCCGGGACCGTCACCGAGCGCTGCTCGGTGGAATCGGCCGGGGTCCAGGTGATGACGAGCGAGGAACCATCCTCGGAGAGCGTCACGGTGAAGGGCTGATCCTCGAGACCGGACAGACCCCAAGCTCCACCGTCAGCGTCACGCGGGGTGACACCGAGGCTGTTGAGGAAGTCCGACGGATCCATCTGCTGGCCGTTCGGACCGACGTAGACGATCTTCTCGTCGGTGACCTGCACCGGCGGGGTGATCGGCTCGACCGTCAAGGTCGTCGTGTCCGGCGGGAGCAGGAACTCGGACTGGCCGTCCGGGCCGCGGTCGATCGTCGTGAACTGGTAGCCGTCCGGCGCCTTGACCTCGACCGTGATGGTCTGGCCAGGAGCGTTCGGATCCGGGTAGGTCACGAGAACCGTCGTCGGGTCGTCGCCGAAGGTGACGGTGAAGTTGTCACCGACGTAACCGGGGATGACCGTCAGGCCGCCGTCGACGGGACGACCGTCGACCGTGGCCGGGAAGTCGGCCGGGTTCATCGGGCCGTCAGGACCCTCGTAGGCGAAGTTCTCCTCCGTGGAGACCTGAGCCGGCGGCTCGGGCTGGAGAACGAACTGCGTCTCAGACGACGGATCAGTGAAGTAACCATCGTTCGGGTTGTTCGGCGACGGATCGGTGTTGACCTCGACGAAGTCGTAGCCCGGCGGAGCCGGAATGACGACCGTGACGTTCTCACCGGGGTTGTCCGGATCCGGGTAGGTCACCGTGGCGGAATCGCCACCGTCGTTGATGACAACGGTGAAGTCGTCACCGACGTAACCGGGGATGCCGGGCGTGCCAGGCGTGGCGAAGTCAGGATTCTCCACCGTCGGGCCCTCGACGACAACCGGGTTGCCATCGGTGTCGACATAGGTGAAGTCCTCGTGCGTCGGCTGGGCCGGCGGCTCCTGCTTGATGAGCGTGAAGATCGTGCGGTCACGCGGGATCTCGAAGATCGTGCCATCGTTGTTGTCATCGATGACCGGGCTGTAGAGGTAACCCTCGGGAGCCGGGATCGTCACGGAGCGCTCTTCGGTCTGCCAGGTGCCATCCGGGTTGCGCACGGGGTTGCCCTCGGCGTCGATGACCGGCTGGTTCCAGGTCAGAGTGGCGTAGGTGCCGTCCTCGGAGACCGTGGCCGTGAAGGGCTGATCCTTGAGGCCGGAGATGCCCCAGAGATCATTGCCGAGACGCGGCGTCTGGTCGAGCGAGCCGGGGAAGAGGGCCGGGTTCAGCCACTCACCGGTCTCGAGCTGGAAGAGGATCTCCTCGTTCGCACGCTGCGGGAGCGGCGGGAGGTCCTTCGTCACCGTGAAGGTCGTCGTGTCGGCCGGACGCAGGAAGACGGACTGGCCGTCAGGACCGCGATCGACCGTCGGCGTGAAGGTGTAGCCATCCGGCGGGGTGACGACGATGGTCGTCGTCTGGCCCGTCTCAGGATCCGGGTAGCTGACCACGGCGGACTTGCCGTCAGGGCTGACGGTGACGGTGAAGTTGTCACCGATCTCGCCGAAGATCTGCTCCAAACCACCCTCGATCGGGGTGCCGTTGACCGTGGCCGGGAAATCGGCCGGGTTCATCGGGCCCTCGGGACCTTCGTAAGCGAAGTTCTCTTGGGTCGCGTCCGGGATGAGCGGGATGACCGTCGTGCCAGCCGGGACCGTGAAGACCGGGCCGGACTCGCCGCTGTCCGGGGCGCCGAAGACATAGCCATCGGGAGCCGGGACGGTGACGGTGCGCTGCTCTATCGCCTGATCGGCCTCAGACAGAGGACCGACCCACGAGACGGTCAGTTCCTTGCCGTCGGGCGAGACGGTGAAGGTGAAGTCGTTGCCCTCGTAGCCAGCGATACCCCAGAGGATGTCGCCGAGGTTCGGGGTCTCGGAGAGCGAACCGGTGTAATCGGCCGGGTTCATCTCCTCGCCCGTCTTGGCGTTGACGTAACGGATGAACTCCGCCGTCGGCTGCTGCGGGACGTTGTCCTTGGCGAGGAAGATCGTCGTGCGGTCGGCCGGGCGCTCGAAGATGAAGCCTTCGATGGAGCCGTCGTCGACCGGGTTGACGAAGTGGTAGCCAGCCGGAGCCTGGATCTCGCGGGACTGCGGAACGCCGTTGGCGTCCGTCCACGTGATCGTCACCGACGGGGCGCCGTTCGTCTCGTCGTCGTCGTTGTCATTGAGGGTGACGGTGAAGTTCTCGCCCTCGATGCCGGTGAAGCCGAGCGTGCCGTCGCCGAGACGCGGGGTCTGGGTGAACAGCGCGTTGGCGACGTCGGCCGGAACCTGCGAGCCGTCGGCCATGCGGTAGGCCACCAACTCGTCGGTGATCTCCTGGGCCGGTTGCGACGGCGTCGGCGACGGAGTCGGGGTCGGCGAAGCCGGATTGCTCGGGGTCGGCGACGGAGTCGGCGAAGCCGGCGGGTTCGTCGGCGTCTCGCTCGGCGTCGGCTCCGTGGGCTGGGACGGCGGGCTCGTCGGGTTGGACGGGGTCGGCGTCGGCGAAGCCGGCGGGTTGGTCGGCGTCTCCGGCTGGAGGACGAAGACCGTGTCGGACGACGGGTCGGTGAAGTAGCCGTCGTTCGGGTTGTTCGGCGACGGGTCCGTCGTGACATCGACGAACTCGTAGCCCGGCGGAGCCGGGATGACGACCGTGATGTTCTGGCCCGGGTTGTTGGGATCCGGGTAGGTCACGGTGGCGGAGTCGCCGCCGTCGTTGATGACGACGGTGAAGTCGTCACCGACGTAACCGGGGATGCCGGGCGTGCCGGGCGTGCCGAAGGCGCCGTCCTCGATCGTCGGGCCCTCGACGACAACCGTGTTGCCATCGCGGTCGACGTAGACGAAGTCCTCGTGGGTCGGCTGATCCGGGGCCGGCGTGTTCTGCGACGGAGTCGGCTCAGTCGGCGGGACCGGCTGCGACGGGGTCGGCGAAGTCGGCGGCTCGGTCGGCGGCGTCGGCGGGTTCTCCGGCGTCAGAACGATCGTCGTCGTGCCGGACGGATCCGTCAGGATGGCGACGCCGTCGTCTTGACCGACATTGGTGAAGGTGTAGCCGTCAGGAGCGTCGATGACCTTCTCCTGCGGGTTGCCGTTCTCGTCCGTCCAGCGGACGACGACGGAGTTGCCACCATCGGTGATGGTGACGGTGAAGTCGTCGCCGAGCAGGCCGTCGATCTCCTTGAGCTGATCGGTCAGATAGCTCCCGGCGTCCCCAGAAATCGGGTTGCCGTCGTTGTCAACGTAGACCACGTTCTCATGAGCGCGGATCTTGACCTGGAAGAGGGCGTCGGCCGACGCGTTCGGATCCGCCTTGGGGCGACCGATCGACGAGGGCAGCCAGTCCTTGACGGCGCCGGCCACCGTGGTGGAGGTCGACGGGACGTCGGAGCCGCAGCCGTAGCCGCCGTAGCCGAAGCCGCAGCAGGACAGCGAGAACCCGTAGCCGTAAGCCCGGGTGGTGTTGCGGGTCGTCTGCGTCGTCGTGCTCACGAAGGGGCTCGTGCGCTTCGGCATGGAGACGAGGACCTGGGGCGAGAGGCCGCCGTTGACGGCGAGCTCAGTCGTCGTCGCCGGGGACGGCGGGGCCAGGACGTACGACGGGGCGATATACCACGCGCCTTCGTAAACGGCGGCGTGAAGGGTGATCGTCCAGCCTTCGGCGCCCATGTCGTTGAGATCGACATCGCCATCGCGATCGAAATCAGAGACGTTATAGGTGCCGATGAGGGCGTCGAGCGAGGAGCCCGCGGCGATCGTGCCGGCGGAAGCGTACGTGGTGTCGCCCGCGACCGTCAGAGCCGGGTTCGGCAGCGAGAGCGGGAGATCCAGCGTCATGCCATTGGACACGAAAAAACGCTTCATGTAAGTCATCTCGCGGTATTGGCCAGGGGCTGGGCAGCCAAACGTCGAGGTGTCACGAGCGTTGATCGGGCCGGAGCCGCACCGGTAGGAACCGGGAACGTAGGCGGCCGTCTCGGAGAGCGTGTCCGTCAGATCGTCGTAATCGGAGACGAGGATGAACTTCTGGCCGCCGTCAGCCGAGAGAACGGCTTGCTTGTCGGCCTCGAGGCGAGCCATCGCCTGAGCCATCGACTGCATCGTGATGACGTCGAGCAGGTTGGCCTGCGACGTGGTCGCGGGCGTGACCTGGATCGACGCCGGATCGATGCCGGTGGCGGTGCGGGCGGCGACCACGGAACCGACGACGATGCCGTTCGAGTTGAGGACGTCGGCGTAGACGTTGGCGGAGACGGCGTCGGCGCGAACGTCACGGCTGGAGAAGGTGAAGCCCTGAACCAGCTGGGAACCGCGCTGCTCGACCTGCTGGGTCGTGTTCTGCAGCGTGATCGACCAGACGCCGTTGGCGTTGGCGGTGTCGTGGGTGAAGTACAGCCACGTGCTCGCCGCCTCGGACGAATTGCTGCCGAGCGTCGCCAGACCGGTCAGCTTGCGCAACGGCTGCGCGCCGTCGTTGCTGAATCCGTTGATGATGTCCGTGCTGACGATCTGGCCGGAGGCGTCGTACGTGAGGACGGCGGCCTGGCCGGTGGAACGGTTGAGCGCGAAGAAGTAGAAGCCGGAACCATCGACCTTGGCGGCGCCGGACGGGTAGAGAGACTCCCATCCGGAAGCGAGGGTGATGCCCAGATCCTCTTCGGAATAGAAGAAGACGTTGTACGTCGGATCGGCGTACTGTCTCCACCCCGGTGTCGCGTGACTGCCGAGCTGGCCGGAAACGACCGGACCATCAGCAGCCGCCGGCGCCGGGCTCACAATGCCGCTGAGACCAGCGACACTGGATAACGCCAGAGCGAAGGAGGCGAGAATCGTGACAGGCCACCACCGGCTCGCACGCACCCCTCTCCTCGGCGTCGTGAGCGAGGATCTACGATCCCCGCTGGCGGACGGATGAGTCATAAGATGTTAACCCCTTTCTTACGATGACTTCGAGCGGCCCCGTAGCCCCTCACACGAAAGCCACCTGACGGCAGAGACCTGCCGCTGACCCCAAGACAGCAGCCGATGCGGAACATTACGAAGAAGTGAGAAAAATCTCTACGAGCCGTTTGACCTACAACACTCTTTGTTGAGATCGACGGCTCGGAGCGGGCTCTCCACGCCCCAGTGACGCGATCAACTCTACTCCCATCCTCGTCCTCTAGCGCAAACGCGGAACCGCCCCCGGCAGGGTCGTGCCCGAAACGGTCGATCTGAAGCGGAATCAAGAGCGGGATTAGGGAGAACGTCCTAGGCTGGGGGGATTCGCGAAGGCCCACAAAGGAAGACACTATGCCAACTTTGCGTTCCCGTACGACGACCGACGGGCGTGTCATGGCCGGAGCCCGGGCGCTCTGGCGCGCCACCGGGATGACGGAGTCGGATTTCGGCAAGCCGATCGTCGCGGTCGCCAACTCCTACACCCAATTCGTGCCCGGCCACGTCCACCTCAAGGACATGGGCGCCCTCGTCAGCGGGGCGATCGCCGAGGCCGGCGGAGTCGGGCGAGAGTTCAACACCATCGCCGTCGACGACGGCATCGCCATGGGCCATTCCGGCATGCTCTACTCCCTGCCCAGCCGCGAGATCATCGCCGACTCCGTCGAATACATGGTCAACGCCCACCAGGCCGACGCCCTCGTCTGCATCTCGAACTGCGACAAAATCACCCCCGGCATGTTCCTCGCCGCGCTGCGCCTCAATCTGCCGACCGTCTTCGTCTCCGGCGGCCCGATGGAATCCGGCCGCGCCGTCGTGCGGGACGGCGAGGAGGCGACCAGCCTCGACCTCATCGACGCCATGATCGCCTCGGTCGACCCGCAGGTCTCCGACGACGCCATCGAACGGATCGAGCGGAGCGCCTGCCCGACCTGCGGCTCCTGCTCCGGCATGTTCACCGCCAACTCGATGAACTGCCTGCTCGAAGCGATCGGCCTCGCCCTGCCGGGCAACGGCTCGACCCTGGCCACCGCCGCCGCCCGCCGGGGCCTCTTCACCGAAGCCGGGCGCCTCGTCGTCGATCTGTGCCGGCGCTGGTACGACGAGGACGACGACTCCGTCCTACCCCGTTCGATCGCGACCCGGTCGGCTTTCCTCAACGCCATGACTCTCGACATCGCCATGGGCGGCTCGACGAACACCGTCCTCCACCTCCTGGCGGCCGCCCACGAGGCCGGGGTCGACTTCACCCAGCCCGACATCGACGCGCTCTCCCGACGCGTGCCCTGCGTCTGCAAGGTCGCGCCGAACTCGCACACCTATTACATGGAGAACGTCCACCGGGCCGGCGGCATCCCGGCCATCCTCGGAGAACTCGACCGCGGCGGGCTGCTCGAACGCGGCGTCCACGCCGTCCATGCGCCCGACCTCGACCAATGGCTGGGCCGATGGGACGTGCGGGGAGGTTCAGCCGTCCCCGAAGCCACCGAACTGTTCTCCGCCGCGCCCGGTGGCGTGCGCACGACCGAGCCCTTCTCCTCGACGCAGCGCTGGGCCAGTCTCGACCTCGACGCTGAGAACGGTTGCATCCGCTCGACTGAGCACCCTTACACCACTGACGGCGGCTTGGCCGTGTTGACCGGCAATATCGCCCTCGACGGATGCGTCGTCAAGACGGCCGGGGTGCCCGAGAGCCAGTGGGTCTTCCAGGGGCCGGCCAAGGTGACGGAGTCCCAGGACGAGGCGGTCGAGGCGATCCTCAGCGGCAAGATCGTCGCCGGCGACGTCGTCGTCGTCCGCTATGAGGGCCCCCAGGGCGGCCCGGGCATGCAGGAGATGCTCTATCCGACCTCCTACCTCAAGGGGGTGGGCCTGGGCCCGCAGTGCGCGCTCATCACCGACGGGCGCTTCTCGGGCGGATCGTCTGGCCTGTCGATCGGCCACATCTCCCCCGAGGCGGCCGAGGGCGGAGCGATCGGGCTCATCCGCGACGGCGACATCATCGCCATCTCGATCCCTGATCGCACGATCAATGTGCTCGTCGACGACGAGGAATTGACCCGCCGTCGCGCCGCCCAGGACGAGGCCGGATGGGTTCCCGCCCATCGCGTGCGACCAGTCTCGAACGCGTTGAAAGTGTACGCTCTCCTCGCCCAGTCGGCCGATAAAGGCGCGGCCCGACGCCGTCTTTGACCAACTATGATTTTGTGGCGTCTTCTCACAAAATCCTCACCATGACTCGCGCGTGTCGTAGCCCGAGCAAACATGTTTGTCATTGGATCAAACAAACCATCATTGATGGATATGTCACAATCCTCTCGGCAAACATCTAAGGAAAGTAACGGAAACGGTGTAATAATTTAGCCCTGAATTTGTTTGAGGCACGGAAAAGTCCCGGGGTGAAGCTCTCAATCTTCACCGCCGGGACTTTTTCCATCAATGTTAGGAACGTTCTCGTTCCCCCGTTCGCCTCGTCGTCAGCGGGGCACCTTGGCGAGGTACTTCTGGCGGGCGCCCTGCGGCGAAATGCCGAGCGCGCCGGCGATCTGGACCCACGAGTAGCCCTCTTCGCGAGCCTGGATGACGGCCTGATCAGTCGCGTCTTGGGCGACCTTCTTCTCGTCATTGTGCTTCTTGATCGACTTGAGGACTTCCGAAGTGGTCACATCTTTGCCGCGAACTGGGCTCACGGCACCTCCCTTTTCTGCCACGGCCATTCTCCTTCTTCTCTTTCTACAGGGCCATTTTCTCCATAGGGCTGAGTTGACAACTCAGCATTACCGTTTAATGGGTAAATACAGAGTGGAGTTGCCAACGTCGTAACTACTGTAGCCATTAGATCACGAAAAAACCAAACATGAGGATAATCTCATACTCGCTGACCACATGTTTCTACACAGCCCCCTGGGTATGATGTTTCCGTGTAAGCACGATGCTGACCGGTTGAAACTGGCGAGACATGGAAAAAATAGAAAGAAGTATTCATACCTAAGCCTTGCGTGACAGGCCAAGATTTGAAACACTAAAATAGTCTTTCCGATATCCCGTCCACCACTTGTTCACCTCAACCCCTCCACACAGAGACATCCGTTGTCATGAAACGCCAGCCACCACGCCCCCGAGCGGCTTCCCTGCAGGGAATCCCCCAAGGCCCGGGCGCCTTGGCTCGGCCTCTCACGAAACCTGTATACCAGGCCAAAGAAAGACCTACTCCGAGTTGGTTGCGAGGAGTAGTTCTGGTCATTCCGACGCTAGGATTGCTCGGCGCTTGGCTCGTCGGGCGGTTCCCCCTCTTCCTCCTTCTCGCGGCCACGCTCCTCGTCGTGGCGATCTGGGATTGGTGGCGTTTCCAGGATCGCTCCCGCACCCGCACCGGGGTCCTCGGGTTGATGGCGGCGACCGGCGTCTCCGGAGCCGTCGCGCTCCTCGCCAACCGTCCGCCCTTGGTCCCGGCCGTTGATGAATTGCTCATGGTCCTCGCCGGCGGAGCGCTCGCCCTCGCGCTCGTTCAGCTCTATCGCGGCGAGGAGACGGTCCTCACCCTGGCTCGAGGATGGATCTACCTCGTCGTGAGCCTCGCCGTCATCACCCTCTATCAGCGCCTGACCCGCGATCTGCCGGCGCTCCAAGGTCCTTTCCCCAGCCCGGGTTATCTCGCCGCCGCGGCCACCTTCGGACTGCTCCTCATGCCGCTCGGCCACTCTCTCGACGACGACCGCCTCCGACGCTGGGCCTATCCCGTCACGGGCGCACTGGCCTGCTGGGTCGTGTGGTGCACCCACCAGAGCATCGCGCTCGGCTGTTGCGTCGTCATCGTCACCTTGTGGGCCCTCCTCCACCGGCGTGGGCGCTGGGTCGCGGCCGGGGTCGCCGTCATCGCCCTCGGCGTCGCGCTCAGCCCCTGGCGCCGTCACTTCCCCTTGTTCTGGGAGGATTTCGGCTTTGAGGCGCCCGTCACCTGGGAGATCCGCATCGGACTCATCGACACGGCGATGACCTTGCTGCGCGACTCGTGGTTCCTCGGGGTCGGCCCCGGCAACTTCACCCGGGCCATCTGGGTGGGCGACGTCGCCCATCCGACGGGCCATTCGGCGCCCTATTTCGCCTTGACGGAGTTGGCCGCCGAGTACGGCCTCGGTGTGGCGGTGGTCCTCCTCCTCGGTTTCCTCGGGGTGCTGCGGTGGGCCCTCCAACGCTTCCTCCGCACCCCGGGATTGCCGTGGGGCGGCCCCGAGCGCGCGACGGCGCTGTGGTTGAGCGTCGCCATCGTCATGCTCCCCTTCCTCAGCGCGATCCAACCACGTTGGCTGTCGGCGCCGATGTCCGCGCTCATCGTCGCCACCTTGGCGCTCCTGGCTCGCCACATCGAACGACCCAAGGGGAGGCGGGTCATCGTCGGTTGGTCGTTGGGGGACACGACGAGTTCGGCCGCCGACTCCGCTGGCCCCGCCAGCCGCCCAGCCTCCGACATCAGCGCCGCTAGGGCGGACACCCCCAGCACTGACAGTTCGGCGGCCTCCGGCGAGGCTGTCCCCGAAGATACGGAGCTTTCCGAAGTGACGATGGGCCGGTGACGACGCCTTAGGATCGACCTGCGACAATGGGCGGCGATGATGTTGCCGCTGACACCCGTTGACCAAATCTTCGACCTGACCGGGCCGGCCGCGTTCGCTCGCGGCGAGGTTTACGCCCGCTCAGGCCACGTCGACGAATCCTCCGTCGCCTGGGATGACGACGCCCGCCGGCTGTCGGGACGGGTCAAGGGGAACCGGCCCACGCCGTACACCGTCGTCGTTTACTACGCCGACCGGGGCGAGGGGCTCCGTCCGACCGCCTCGCGCTGCTCCTGCCCGGTCGGACTCGACTGCAAACACGTCGCCGCCCTCTTGTTGGCCGCTCATTCCCTAGCCGAACGCTCCACCGACGGGATCTCACCGCGCCACCACCTCACCGCCGACTCCCCCGCCTGGCAACGCATCCTGACGTCGACCCTCGGCGCCGGCCGACGCGCCGGGCCCGCCCCGACGGCCTCCGACATCGAACCGCTCGCCGTCCAGATCGACGTGGCCGCCGACACCCGCTCCGGATCGACCGGTTTCGGCCATCTCGCCTTGGCCCGGATCGTCAAACCGGGACGAGCCAGCAAGCCATGGATCACGTCGGATCTGTCGTGGGACGACATCAGCCGCGGCAGCATCTACGCCCGCCACTACCCGCCCCGGGCCATGGCTTGGCTGACGACGTTGACGCGCCTGTTCTACCCCCACATCTACGGCCGCCCGACCTGGCTCGATCTCGGGATCGCCGACGGAACGCTCCTCTTCGACGTCTTGCGCCGGGCCGAGGAGGCCGGAGTGCCGCTCGTCGGCACGAATCCCCCGCTGCCGGTCGGCTTGGCCGAGCAGGCGACGCTCACCCTCGACGTGGCGGCCACCCCCGAGGGGGCATGGCGGCTGACAGCGTCTCCGCGTTTCGACGAGATGACCGCGGAGGCTGATGCCCTCGCCAGCGTCGGCGGCGGCCTGGCGGCGACGATCCCCGAAGAGGAGGGGTGCCGCATCTGGCTCGGCCCGCTCGCCACACCGGTCACCCCGGCCCTCACCAGCCTCGTCGCCTCACTGCCTCTGACGATTCCATCCGAGGGTTCCGACGATTTCGCCCGTGATTATCTGCCCGCCTTGCGCCGACTCGCGCCGGTCGGCAACGCGGACGGCTCTCTCACCTTGCCGGAGCCCATCTCCCCGGTCCTCGTGCTCACCGTCGCCGCTAGGAGAGACGAGACGGCGGGCGAGGATTCGGGCGCCACACCCGAGGCTTCGCTGGCCTGGAGCTGGGATTACGCCGGCGCCACCGCCGATCCAGCGGCACCGGCTGAAGACGACCTCGCGCGCGATCCGATGGCCGAGGAGGCGATCCTCGAGCGGATCCGCCCGCTTCGCCAACGCTGGGGGTTCCTCGGGGATCCACGCCGTGGGACCCATCCGCGGTTGGGCGGGTTCGACATCGTCACCTTGGCCCATGACGCCTTGCCCGTCCTCGAGGCGACCGAGGGGGTGCGGGTCGCCGTCGACGGGGAGATGCCCACGCCGCAGGAGTTGACGGAGGCGCCCCGGTTGACGATCGCCGCGACGGCCGATTCCGACGTCCACGATTGGCTCGACCTCGAGGTCATCGTCGAGGTCGGAGGGCGCCACATCCCTTTCGCCGCGCTCTTCCAAGCCTTGGCGCGCGACGAGGAGTTCCTCCTCCTGCCGGACGCGACGTATCTGCGCCTCGACCAGCCCGAGTTCACCCGTCTGCGCGCCCTCATCGAGGAGGCCCGCCGCCTCAGCGACTCCCCCTCGCGCACCCGCGTCTCCCCCTATCAAGCCTCACTGCTGTGGGATCTCGAAGACCTCGCCGACGAGATCGTCATCGACCCCCGGCACCGGGCCACCCTCGAAGCCTTGCGCCAGTTGACGGAGACGGGCGCCACACCGGTTCCGGTCGAACCGTCCCCGCACGTCGAGGCGACGTTGCGCGATTACCAACGCCGGGCGCTCGATTGGCTCGCCTTCTGCCACAAGCATCGTCTCGGGGGGGTTTTGGCCGACGACATGGGCCTCGGCAAAACCTTAGAGGCCCTCGCTCTCATCCAACACGTCCGCGACCACGAGGACGTTCCGGCTAGGGAGGACGACAGCTCCGCAGCGTCGGGCCCGGCCACGACATCGACGAAGAACCTGACGAACCCGGCGGATCCGTCGAATTCGGCGCATCCATCGTCTCGCCTAGCCAGCGACCGTCGCCCCTTCCTCGTCGTGACCCCGGCCTCGGTCGTGGGGACGTGGGTCGACGAAGCCCGCCGCTTCACCCCGCAGCTCGACATCCGCCCGCTCACCAACACCCGCAAGCGCGACGGCGTCCCTATGAGGGAAGCGATCGCCGGCGCCGATGTCGTCGTCACGAGCTACACCCTCTTTCGCCTTGACAGCGAGGACTTCATCGACCAGGACTGGGCTGGGCTCCTGCTCGACGAGGCCCAATTCGCGAAGAATCCGGCCACCCAGGTCAACCAGGTCGCCCGCAAGCTCGACGCTCCTTTCAAGCTCGCCATCACCGGCACCCCGATGGAGAACAACCTGACGGAGCTGTGGGCGATCCTCGCCATCGTCGCCCCCGGATTCTTCCCCTCGCTCAAGCATTTCCGCGAGGACTACGTCAAACCGATCACCGGTGACGACGTTGAAGCGCGCCGTTCGTCGCTGACGCTCTTGCGCCGCCGCCTGCGTCCTCTCCTCTTGCGCCGGACCAAGGAGCAAGTCGCCCCGGAACTGCCGCCCCGGATCGAACAGGTCGTCCACGTCGACCTGGCGGACAAGCATCGTCGCATCTACGACACCGTCTTGCAGCGCGAACGCTCCCGGATGCTCGGCCTGCTCGACGATTTCGAGGCCAACCGGTTCGAGATCTTCCGCACGCTCACCCTCCTGCGCCGTCTCGCCCTCGACGCCTCCCTCGTCGACGAACGCAACACCGGGGTTCCCTCAAGCAAGCTCGACGTCTTGTTCGAGAACCTCGAGGACGTTCTCGGCTCGGGGCATCGGGCGCTCATCTTCAGCCAGTTCACGAGCTACCTCAAGCTCATCGCCCAGCGTTGCGACGAGGAGAAGGTCGCCTACGCTTATCTCGACGGCGCGACGACCCACCGCGACCAGGTGATCCGCGGGTTCCGCGAGGGGGACGCGCCGCTGTTCCTCATCTCGCTCAAAGCCGGCGGCTTCGGCCTGACCTTGACCGAGGCCGACTACGTCTTCCTCATGGACCCCTGGTGGAACCCGGCCACGGAGAACCAGGCCATCGACCGCACCCACCGGATCGGCCAGACCCGCCCCGTGCTCGTCACCCGGCTCGTGGCCGAACGCACCATCGAGGAGAAGGTGATGGCGCTCAAGGAATCGAAAGCCGCCCTCTTCGACGCCATCATGGACGATCAAGCCTTCTCCGGCTCGTTGACAGCGGACGATATCCGCGGACTGCTGGACGTCTGACCGGGAAAACCCCTTAGACTGAGCGTCATCGCCCGACGCCGGGCCGTCGGTCGGGGGGCGGGCAAACAACGATCTCTGAGGAGAATGGAGAACAACATGGGTCTCATGGACAACGTCGATCTCAACGATCTGGCCACGAAGGGCAAGGACTACGTTTCTCAGAACGAGGAGCAGGTCTCGGGTTTCCTCGACAAGGCCGAAGAATTCATTGACGAGAAGACCGGTGGCAAGTTCACCAGCCAGGTCGACATGGCGACCGACAAGATCAAGGAATCGATCGGCGGGCAGGCTGACTGAGCCGCCCTCCTTCGCTTCACCGTGCGGGCGCCGGAGATTCCGGACGTCCGCACGGTGGTCTTGACCACCCCGGTCCACCCCTGAGCCACATCCCCGATTCGACCCGACAGTCTCGACGCTGAGACGACATCGCCTGGCGCCCCGCGCTACTTTGGGGAGACCGACGATGCCGAGGATGGAGTTCAATGGCGATGCCACGCTGGTTGTCATCACTCAGTCGCCGCCTGCGCTCTGTCGCGCATTCGACCGGCCGGACGGCCACCCGCACCCGGAACAAGATCAAAGATTATCCGCCCCTTTTTCAGACCTATCGTGTCATCGTCACGATCGTCGGCGGGATCGTCGTGCTGGCGGGGCTCATCATGTGCGTCGTGCCCGGGCCGGGCATCGCGACGATCATCCTCGGCCTGCTCATCCTCTCGACGGAGTTCTCGTGGGCGCTGCGGCTCATGAACTGGGTCAAGCGACGCACCCGTCAAGCCATCGATGTGGCCAAGGAGAAAGCATGGGGGCATCGTGGCGTCACACCTGATGGCAACGACGATGACACTAGTGTGAACACAGCAGAAAACCCCGTGGAAATAGTTGACAATTCCACACCACCCTCTTCAGAAAACTTGGCTGACGTTGATAGGATCAAGGGGAGCGATATATCCATGTGACTAGGGGGGAGAGATGGTGAGAAATATCATCTATTCCTCTCTCTGGACGAAGGTCATCCCGCTCATCTCCTGTGCTTCCCTCTTCTTCGTGTGGGGGCGGCACGACCTGCCGGGCTTCGTGCTGGGATTGCTCGCCATCCTCCTCGTCGCCAGTGTCTTGGCCGCCGTCCAACACGCCGAGGTCGTCGCCCACCGGGTCGGTGAGCCCTTCGGCTCGCTCATCCTCGCCATCGCCGTCACCATCATCGAAGTCGGCCTCATTCTCATGCTCATGACGACGGGCTCGGGCGATAATTCTGAATTGGCCCGTGATTCCGTCTTCGCCGCCGTCATGATCACGATGAACGGCATCGTCGGCTTATCGCTGTTCGTCTCGGCCTCGAAATTCCACCTCGCCCGTTTCAACTCCGAAGGCGCCGGCTCCGCCCTCGGATCTGTCATCCTCTTGACGGGGCTCACCCTCGTCATCCCGTCGTTCACCAGTTCGGCCGAAGAGGGCGAATTCTCCTCCTCCCAGCTCGTCTTCGCCGCCGTCGCCTCCCTCGCCGTTTACGGCATGTTCATCTTCACCCAGACGGTCCGTCACCGTGACTTCTTCTTGCCGCCCGCTCCGCCGAAGCCGAAGGCCCGCAAGGCCCAGCGTGAGCAAGAGGACACTTTGCTTGATCGCATCGACGACGCCTTGCTCGACTCCTACGAGGCCTCCTCGAGCGTCGTCGCCGGCGACAGCCCTCTCACGGCCGCGCGCTGGGTGCGCCGGGCCGAACCGGCGCGGCGGCCCACTCGGCAACGGCCGCGCGACACCGCCCACGCCGCCAAGCCGTCGGTGCAGACCACCGTCATCAGCCTCGTCCTCCTCCTCGCCTCGCTCGTCGCCGTCGTCGGGTTGGCCAAGATCGAAACCCCGGCCATCGAATCGGTCGTCGACCATTTCCATCTCCCCAAGGCGGTCATCGGCGTCGTCATCGCCCTCGTCATCCTCCTGCCCGAGTCGATCTCCGCCGTCAAAGCGGCACTGCGCGATCGCACCCAGATCTCCCTCAACCTCGGCTACGGCTCCGCCATGGCCTCGATCGGGCTCACCATCCCCGCCATGGCGATCGCCTCGATCTGGCTCGAGGAGCACCTCGTGCTGGGGCTCCAACCCGTCCACCTCGTGCTGTTCGCGACCTCGGCGGTCGTCTCCGTGCTCACAGTCGTGCCCGGACGCGCTAAATCTCTCCACGGCGCCCTCCACCTCATCATCTGTTTCGCCTTCATCTTCCTCACCGTCGTCCCCTGAGCCCCTGCTCTCACAGCTCCTCATCCCCGTCCACACCATTGCCGTTTGTGGAGCGTCCTCGTCGCCTGGCTTCGCGTTTGGCTGACCTGTCGTCCCGGTCGTGACGATCTCTCACGGCCTGGCTTCCCCCGCTCCCCGGGAAATCTAGAAAATGACGCGTTGTCTTCCCGAATGGCGGGGATATTCCCGTTTCTCTTGGCATCGTCAAGTACTGTGATGTCCGTCCGCAGGGATCGGGGTGCGGGCGATTTCTCCCTAGCGGGCCGACAGAGGAGTGCGGACGATGCAGCCAAGCGATTTCGCGCACAAACTTTCTTCCTATACGGACAAACTCGCCCCCCTGAAGAGCACAATCGCCCCCCTCAAACGCCGCCTCTTCCCCTTCTGGTACGAGAACATCGATCCCCTGCGCGACGAGGTCAAACGACTCGACGAACTGACGAAGTTCACCGAAGCGAGGCTCAACGGACGCGGCGAGCCGCCGATCCACCGCGCCATCCACGGGGACAACAACGTCATCATCTATGACGACAGCGTGCGCCTCGACATCATCACCTTCGAGATCCGCGGCAGCAATAACACGATCCGGATCGGCTCGGGGACCCATGTGCGCAACGGCTCCTTCATCATCCACGGCGACAACTGCTCGATCACGATCGGGGAGAACGTCGATTTCGAGGAGTGGATCCTCATTCTTCTCGAAGGCGAGGGCGGGGCTGTCGAGATCGGCCAGCACACGACGATCCTCAAAGCAAACCTCGTCATCGGCCCGCACAGCCGTTTGACGATCGGGGAAGATTGCATGATGTCCTACGACATCGACATCCGCACCTCCGATCAACATCTCATGCTTGACGCGGAGACCCGGAAGGTCATCAATCATCCCGAGGACGTCAGCTTCGGCGACCACGTGTGGCTCGGCGGCAAAGTGACCGTTCTCAAGGGAGTTCACATCGCCTCCGACTCGATCATCGGGTTCGGGGCGCTCGTGACGAAGTCGTGCGACGAGAGCGGCGTCGTCTTGGCTGGGTTCCCCGCCAAGGTCGTCAAGCGCGGGGTGACATGGGATCGATCGATCGAATTCCCGCCGCGCGAGGACGCGTGACGGCGCCGAGACTGGCTCTTTTTCATGGTGGGTCCCCTGACCCTCTGGGCGGGTGGCGTCACCGCTTCCGGTCGGGGCCTTCTCCACGTCATCGAGTGACGGTCATCGTCTGACCGTTATCTCCAGGTCTCTCCCCTTCCCGACCACCCCGTTGAGACGTTCTCTATTTTTTCTTGCCAGTTTCGCTTGTCGGTTCGGCGATAGGCCGTCTTCTGCCGTATTCTTCTCATGGCCCCTCTTTGTCGGGGCTCTCCTCTCCCCGGGCGCCCCGTGAAATCGGCATGGACGTGCTTGCGAACGACTCTCTCTCATCAAGGGCGCAATGAAACGCATCGATCTGACGACGAAGAACCAGGGGGACTCAGTGGGGGAACAGCCGCCGCACCGTGACATCGAAATTTTTTCTTCACCGGGGGCCCGGCCGGTCTCCGTCGGCGCCGTCAGCGCCTTGCTCCTCTCGATCGTCGCGTTCATCGCATCCTCGTTGCTCTTCCTCTTCACCGGCGAACAGGCCCACACTGGCGGGGGCACGATCCTCTCCACGATCGCGGCGCCCTCGTATCTCACGACGCCGCCGAGCACCGCGCCGTCGTCTCCCTCCTCGTCACGATCGACCTTCCCCTCGGGGGCGGCCATGCCGGCGATCGTCTCGACGAACGTGCCGACAGCCGACTCGTCAGCCGGAAGGCAGAACGATCCATCGGCGAAGCCCTCGCCGGGAAACACGCGATCCGCTCACACCGCTGAGGGCGCCACTGCTCCCAGCGCCTCGTCCGGTGGAACCACGGGGAAACCCTCCGTCGCCGGGGTCACGACGGAACCCGCACCGTCCTCCTCCAGCGAACAGACCACTGATTCCCCGGTGGCAGAGACCACCCCGCCGCGTCTCTTCCCGCAACTGACGGCCTCCGACCGTCTCCTCTTCTATGGCGACTCCGTCACCCAAGCCGGCCGCGACACGGCGAATCCCACCGACCTCGGCTACGGGTATGTCGCCGACATCGCCGCCACGTTGGCCACCGATCCGGCCTTGTCCGGGATCACCGTGATGAACCGGGGGATCAACGGTGACGGCATCGTCAACCTCGTCTATCGCTTCGACCGCGACTGCCTCGCCCTTGAGCCGACGATCGTGACGATCCTCATCGGCGTCAACGACACGATGGCGACGACCGATTGGGGCAACCCCGTCTCGCTCGAGCAGTTCGAAGCCCAGTATCGGACAGTCTTGTCGGCGATCCGCGATCAGATCGGCGCCCGCGTCGTCCTCATGACCCCGGTGCTCACCCCGATCGACGAGAAGCAAACTTCCTGGTTGCCCGATCTCGACGCCCGCATCGACATCGTCAAGCGGTTGGCCGGGGAATACGGCGCCCTCCTCGTCGACACGAACACGGCCCTCGATCAATTGGCCGCCGAGATCGGCCCCTGGGCTGTGGCCGAAGATGGCGTCCACCCGGGCGCCCAGGGCGCCGCCGCGTTGGCGAACGCCTGGATCGACGCGGTCGCTCGGTAAGCGGCGACGTCGTTCTCCTCCCCTCGCTCGTTCGTTCTCCCGTCCTCCCGCATTAAATCGCTGGTGTGACGGCGTCGTCCCTTGTGTTCCGTCCAGGATCATTGATATTATTCTGATATCACTTTTCCGAGAGGACGGTCATGAGCACCACCGCACCCGCATCACCCTCTGACGCCAAGGCGATGCGAGCTGAATCCAGGGTCACCATCTCCGAGCACGAAGCGTGGTCGATGTCGGGCTGGCCGGCGTTGTTCGGCATGCTCATCTTCACGGTGGTGGGCGTCGTCCTCTACGTCGTCGCCGGTGTTCAGGGCGCTCAAGGGGCTCTCCTCGCCGTCCTCATCATCGCCGGCAGCCTCCTCATCGTCATCGCGACGATCCTGTTGGCGGCGATCGTCATCGTCAGCCCGGGCGACACCCGCGTCGTGCAATTCTTCGGCCGCTACACCGGCACGATCCGCACCAACGGCATCCGCATGATCGTCCCCTTCTCGAACGCGAAGAAGGTCTCGATCAAGGTGCGCAACATGGAGACCCAGGAGCTCAAGGTCAACGACGCCGACGGCAACCCCATCACCATCGGCGCCGTCATCGTCTGGCAGGTCGCCGACACCGCTAAGGCGGTCTTCTCCGTCGAGGAATACGACAAGTTCGTCACCATGCAGTCGGAGTCGGCCCTGCGCCACATCGCCTCGAGCCACCCGTACGACAACGCCGATCCGGGCGAGGAGACGCTGCGCGGCTCGACCGAGATGGTCGCCGACGAGTTGGCCGAGGAGGTCGACCGGCGCATCCAGGTGGCCGGCCTCGAGGTGCTCGAGACGCGGATCACGAGCCTCGCCTACGCCCCGGAGATCGCCCACGCCATGCTGCAACGCCAGCAGGCCGAAGCGATCATCGTCGCCCGCGAGAAGATCGTCGAAGGCGCCGTCTCGATGGCTCGGGCCGCGTTGTCCGACCTCGAATCCGACAGCACGATCGTCCTCGACGACGAACGGCGCGCCGCCATGGTCTCCAACCTCCTCGTCGTGCTCTGCGGATCCTCCCAAGCCTCCCCCGTCATCAACACCGGCACGCTCTACAGCTGATGCCGTGACCGCCCGCGAACGCAAAGCGGTGCCGCTGCGGCTCGACCCAGCCGTCCACGCGGCCATCGCTCAATGGGCGAGTGACGATTTACGCTCCGTCAACGCCCAGATCGAAGTCCTCTTGCGCGACGCGCTCAAGCGCGCCGGGCGACTGCCCCGTGACGCGGCCCCGATCCGCAGCGCGGGGCGTCCGCGCAAGGAGGATCAAGGAGACGGCGCGGCGAGCGACGGTTAGGATCGAGGCAGAGAAGGGAGGGATCACGATGGGTTTGTTCTCACGTCGGTCCAAGGATGATTCCGCGTCGGTCCAATCGGAGGCGGCGCCCTCAGGCCTGGGGAAGATCGCAGGCGAGATGATCGCAGAAGGGAAAGATGCTGTGAAGGTCAAGATTTTCGCCCACCCGAACGAGGCCAAGCTCGAGAAGATGGTCAACAAGTTCGTCTCCGACCCGAAGATCGAGGTCATCTCGGTGCAGTTCCAGCTGCGGTCCGTCTTGGTGCAATATAAAGAGCGCTGATCGTTACGGGCAACCCTGTGATCGCCGTCGAGCTATCGCGGGCGTCAGGCCGATGGTGAAGCGCCTTGAGCTGCTCCTCTCCCGTTCCTATGGGGGATCTGGACCTGAGGCGATCTAGACTTGATACCAACGGCGTCCTCTTCGTGGGCGCGGGTTCCGCTCGTTAGCGTGCGGAGCGGGTTCGGCGTGTTCGTCCTGTTCGGGGCGCGAGCGTGTGGGAGGGATGAGCGGTGACGTTCAGCACAGGCGGAAAATTCGAGGGCGGGCGCGTCCGCAAGGGCGGCGGCGCCAAGGTCGCGGTCGGCGGCGGCGCAGGCGCGCTGCTCATCGTCGCGGTGGCTTATCTCCTCGGCGGGTCGGACGCCGCCAACTTCGTCTCCGGGTTGACCGGTGGCGGCTCGAGCGGCGGAGACGTCGGGGACGGCCAAGCCGCCTATGTGGAGAGCTGCACCGCCGACCAAGCCAACACCGATCGCGAATGTCGGCTCAACGCCACCGTCCAATCCCTCGACGCCTACTGGCAAACCGCCCTGCCGCAACAATCCGGTGTGGCGTATGTGCAGCCGCCCGTCGTCAGCTATGACGGCGCCACCTCCTCTCCGTGTGGGACGGCCTCGGCGGCGACGGGCCCGTTCTATTGCCCGGCCGATCAGACGATCTACATCGACGTCTCATTCTTTGACACGTTGGAGCGCGATTACGGCTCCTCCGGCGGGCCATTGGCCGAGGAATACGTCGTCGCCCATGAACTCGGCCACCACATCGAGAACCAACTCGGAGTGTTGAGCCGCGCCGCCAACGATCAGGGCGCCGACTCGGATTCGGTGCGCGTCGAACTCATGGCCGACTGCCTCGCCGGCATGTGGGCCGGCAACGCCGCCACCACTGTGGACCCCGACACCGGGACGACCTTCCTCAACCCCATCACCGACGACCAGCTGCGCGACGCCCTCTCCGCCGCCTCCGCCGTCGGCGACGACCACATCCAAGAACAAGCCACCGGGCAGGTCAACCCCGAAGGGTTCACCCACGGCACCAGCGACCAGCGGATGCGCTGGTTCCAAACGGGCTACAACGGCGGAACCGTGGAGTCCTGCAACGCGCTGGACGCTCAGGAGTTGTGAACTTCCTTCGTCGCTTTCCCTAGAGCGCACGCTTATCGTCGCTCAGCGGAGCCATGAGGAGAGCGTTCTCGTCTTCTTTCAGATCGAGCGGGAGAAGGTCGGCCTTTCGCGCATGAGCGTCATCGCTTTCCTCATCGGGACACGGATAACGGCGCGAAGAGGGGTGGGGCCGTCTCTCCATAGCCCCACCCCCGGTTTTGGAGCGCGCCTCGGTTCCCAGCTCGCCGCCCATGCGGCGACCCCGAGGCGCGCCCTCGTCTTCGTCGGTGTCGTCCGTCGCTCAGCCCGTCGGCATGCGTCGCTCCCAGGAGGACGGGGAGCGTCTCTCTCCGCATGCTCAGTACCGCCCCGGACCGGGCGACGGACGACAACCATTTTCAGGAAACGTTCTTGCGATGCGCGATGTGGATGGTGATCAGCCCGATCGTCGCGAAGAACAAGGCCAGCAGCGCGGCCAAGGTCAACGCCTCGCCGGGGCCGGTCGACGGGAGACGGCCGGATGCGCCGGTGGATTCCTTCGACCCGATCTTCCCAGGATCGCCGGAGGGGTCCTGCGACGGGTCGTCCTCGGACCAATCGTCATTCGTCCCATCACCGTTCCCGTCGACGTCGGGATCGACGTAGACGGGCTCCGGCTCCGGGGCCGGTTCGACCGGCGGCTCGTAGGCGGGATCGGCGGCGAACACGATCTCCTGGGGGGCTCCTATCAGTTGGTTCTCGTAGAACGCCCTCACGGTGTAGGGAGAACCGGCTCCCGTCGACGTGACCGTGGCCGTGTAAACACCCGGGGACTGCTCGGTGATCTGAGAGATGGAGATCCCCATGGGAACGTCCCGCGATCCGCCGTTCTTGCTCTCGAGTCGAGACGGATCCGTTGTCGATTCCTCGGCCGCCTCACCGGATGATGGAGCGTCGATATCGTTCTCATCCCGCGGCGGGACGGCGCTCTCGGAACGGGTGTCGCTCTCTGACTGGCTTGGTGGTGGGCCAACCGTGAGGAAAAGGCTGATTTTCTCCGCTGCCCCCGTGATCGGGGCCCCGCATTGGCTTATCAACGACACCGTCACCGTATGAGCGTCAGCGCCATCAGAGAGACGCGCGCCGTCACTCACCGCAACCAAAGATTTCTCGACACTCAGAGGAGCGTCATAGAAGGTGACGGGGATGACGATCGGGTCGGATTGAGCAGCCATCCTGCCTAGTTGATCGACGACGTGAAGGTAGACGTTGAACGTACCGGCACTGGAGGAAGAGACCTGGATGGTCGCGGCTTCGTCGTAATGGTTGAGCCCCATGAAGGGACCCTCTTCGATGGTCAGCTCCGGATCAGCGGTGGCATAGAGCGGCACGTCAAGCATGTGGCCAGGCCCTGTGACATCGTTGTCCCGAGGAAAGGCAACGGTGATAACCGCTGTCGAATCGGTGTCGACCGAGCAGCCGCCGGACTCGCTGGCGAAGGGGCCCTCGTCACTGACGAAGATCTCAGGTGCGGGATAGCCGTAATCCGCTCCCGCAGTGAAGGAAACCGATCCGATGCGGGCATATCCGCCCGTCGTTCGATCGACGACCGTCACGTAATCATTGAACAGATATAGCCCCAGGTTGTCGAGCATCAACGGCATTCCGGTCGTGGAACGAGCGTAGGAGACATACCATTCGGTCGTCGGGTCCCACTTCGGGGCATCGCAGGTGGCATAACCAGTCTCGCAGACGACTGCATAGGAATCAGCCCGATCGGTGATCAGGTTCCCCTCGTCGTCAAAGACGCGGAAGCGGATCTCGTAGGCACTGTGACCGTCTGCCGGGACGCCAGTGGACGGGCTGGCCCACCCGGTGGCATTGAGTGTGGGCTCGACAACGTTTTGCGGATCACAAACGTTGACAGGAGGCGCTTCCACCGTTTCCCCTGCGACGGTCGCCATCAGGGGAATTTCTTGGCATGTTCCCTGTTCGAATCGAGGCCCGCCCCAGGAGACGACGATCAGCGCCCGTCCGTCGCTGTCCGTCACCGAAGTCGCGGTGACGCCATCGTCGCTACTGGAAACACCAGCGGATGATTCCTGGTTCTGTTCTAGGGGCGTCACCGCCGGGAAACCATTGAATTCCAGCGGCGCTGAGGCGGCAATCTCGACAGGCGCCCCAGCGACAGGGTTGCCAGCGCTGTCTCTAGCGGAGACGACGATCGTCGCGGTCTGCGACTGAAGGTCGTTGCTCGTGGTTGAGTTATCGGTTGTCGCGATCCCCCGCATGAATGTGGGGTAGGCGATGGAGACGTTCGAACCGGCGACGGGAAGGAAGTCGATGACGGCTTCTCCAAGAATCACCGGATCCGCCCCGAGATACGCGCTCGAATATGCCGAAACCGCTGAAAGGTTCTGGGCGATGCGGACAGACGCCGTGTGCCTCCCCGGCACCGTCGAGGGGAAAGAACCCTCGTAGCGATGGTCGGAGACGCGTGTGAGAATCGTAATGGCTTGCTGAGTCGCCACAGGTTCCGTCGCGGTGGTGAGTGTGACGATGACGGGGATCTCCTCTGGGAGATTTCCAACGGCCGGCCCGTCATTCTCCAGCATTGAATAGGAGATCGTGTGCGTCGACACCCCGTCGGCGGGGACGGGTGGTGTCGTCATCGTCAGTTGTTCGCCACCAACGAGGATTCCCATGCTGCTACGAATCGTGTCCGTCCGTCCCGGTTGGCTGAGGACAGCTTCGACCCGATATATCGAACCCTCAGCGTGTGAGGCGTCGATCGACGCGGCTGTCGCTCCTTCGATGATGCCGCCGTCGCGATACCACTGATACGTCGCCGTCGCCCCTTCGTTGCCGGTGGCGATCCGCGCGTGGAGAAGATCCGGCCGCGTCTCATCGCGTTCGATCCACACTTGCCCGGGGACGCCGCGATCCCCCAACACACGTACCTTGATCGCGGCCGACTCCTCCGACACGTCGACGATCTCAAGAGAGACCCGCCCGTCCGGGGTGGTGAAATGATCGCCGTTCACAAGGGGAATGACGCCGTTCTCGCGTAGGCGTTCCGAAGCGCCTAACGGTTGGATCAGCACCGATTCCTTCGGCCTGAAAGGAGAGATCTCATCATCGAGAAGCATGGTCTCGGAAGCGTCGACGTTCTTGACGAGGGTCGCATACACGCCGGCGGGAGCCTCGCCCCCGAAAAAGGCCGGGCCAGCCGAACGGTACTCGACCGCCACATGATATGACGACGAAGGGATCGTCGCATCTGTCGTCGTCTCAGGAATGATGACGGCGCGAGTATTCGAAGTTTCCGCAGCCTCGCCGCGATGAATCGTCACCGTCTCATCCGTCGGCTCATCGAGCACGTCGATCCCGACCCCATCAGCCACGAGTCCGAGCCGCCAGCGCTGGTCGGCGCTCAGCGAGTAGGCATCCGCTGGTTGGGCCGACGACAGGCCCATGATCGTCCAAGTGTCTCCATAACCATTCTCCGTGCAGATCTCAGACCCTTGAGTGACGCTGTAATCGAGTCCGATCGTGTCATCGCCCAGCGGAGTCGCCCCGTAGCAGTTCATCATGTTGCTATGACCCAGACCGAGCGTATGGCCGAACTCATGGGCGAGGATGCCGGCCCATATCGGATCAGTCGCCGGTGTCCCATACGTTCCCTCATCGGGATAGAGGTTGAAAACGCCGCCGGAGAACACGTTCGGCCTTTGAGCGACCGAGAGTGCCATCCCAGAAACCAATCCGCCACACAAGTTCCCAGGTTCATGAATCATCAACAAATCGGCGGGATTAGTCTGGTAATGAACCATTCCTTCGGGCCGTTCCATCCCTAGGATTTCCATGGCTCCGTCGAGAGCGGTTCCCGTTGATTCGACACATGCGTCGATACCGACAGCGTCCGTCTCCTTCTGCACGACGTAGACCGGTTTGAACCGTAACCCCGTGATGAAATCGAAATCGAGGCCGCTGTTATGCGACCACCACTGTTCGGCTGCGGAGAGCCAGTCGGTGATGGTCGATTCGTCGATCCATTCGGGCCAGGTGCCCTCGGCTGGGATCTGGCTGGCGTCATCGACGTAGGTGACGACAGCTACGTCGAATTGATGCGGCACATACGTTCCCGGCTCGACGATGCCGGTATCGGTGGAGGCGGCCATGGTGCGCAGCTGATTGACCGGCTGCATGTAGCGCAGGTCGATGTCGTTCTCCATGCTGCTCAACCGCTGAGCGGCGAGGGGATCGAGACCGGTGAGGTCGAGCTGGCCGGTGAGGGAGCCGGCTCCAGTTTCGGCTCCAGTCATCCCAACGGGGGGAAGGGCGGCGTCGACGCTGCTGGAACCTGGGGGCGGCTCATCCGCGTTCGCCGATGGCGCACCGGCGATCGATCCAGCGAGAAACAGTGCCGTGGTGGTGGCGAACGCGACCAGCGAGAAGGCGAAACGAATACGACGAGAGGGAGAGGTCATCATCCGGGGGACTTTCTCGTGAGAGAGACGGGTGGATATCCCTATTCCCGGCTATGACGTAACGTCACGCGCAACCAACGACACGAAATAATGGCGAAAAGATCTGGTGGGTGGCGGCCATTCGCAGGACACCACCCCCAGATCATCTCTCAGACAGTAACCGTTGTCTCCACTTCAGACTCAGGTTCCGCGGTCTCAGGTACCTTCTCATCCGTCTTGTTCTCGTCAGTCTCTTTGAGCGCTGTGACGACTGCTGGGGTGGCGATGAGTTCAGCGCGAGTGACTGATGTCTCCCCTCCCGTCATACTGCCGGACACCACCGATGTCAGCACGGATGCGATCGTCGCAACCGCCGAGATGGAGAGAAAGTTCAGCCAGTCGATCTCGAAGAGGCCGACCGCACTCGTCGTGAGTAACGCGGCCATCGACTGAGCGAAGGTTTTGATAGCACGCTCCACAGTCGCTGCCCAGAATTGTTTGGTGAACCAATTATTCTGCATAGTATCTCCCGTTATGAAAAGAAAAATCTGCCCACTAGCCAAATGAACAAGAATAATTCATAGCTGACATCGGCAAAGACTCGGCGCTATCTCTCATCATCGAAGTCCAAAGACCGGAATCTATATCGCACCAATTACCAAGCCCATGTTGTGACGCCAGGGCGCTTCTCTTGAGAGGGACGTGGCATCGTTGGCGCTGACGGGTCATCCTTGCTCCATTGCGAATCATCAAACCCAAGGAGACTTCTGATCTTTTCTGCCGCGTCGACGACCGTCATGAACAATTTTCCAGATAAGTCTGAAGCCGCTGAGACCATCGTCCCAGGCGCCGTGACAATATTTCCGACTTCCTTCCATGACGAAGCGGTCCATGTTTCCGGATTCGTGCCATCTGCTGCTACGACTCGACCCTTAGCATTCACGGCCGTCCCATAGATTCGATTCCCTTGAGAAGTCAAGGTCACCGGAGAGCCCGGAATGAACTGTTTTTCATCACTGGTCGCTAGCCATTCACTCCATTCTCCCTGAGCATCCATAGAGGAAAACCACATCACTCCATCTTTACCAACGATCTGGATCCAGAGGGTTCCCGGTGCATCCGCGATCATTGAGATCGCGGCTCCTGCTGGGAACCGGGAGTCGCTTCGCGCTTCCCAGACACCCCACCCGAGACCGTCGTCAAGCCTCTGACGCACGTAGAGACAGCCATCGACTCCGATAGCAGCATTGAGAACTCGCGTCGGCGTCTCCATGGACGACACGCGACAACCAGGAACAAATTTCCCCTCGTCGCTATCGGCCGACCAGTCGCTCCACGTGGATCCGACCGTTCGAGAACGAGTGTGGAGGGTCCCCTTCGCATCGATGACGTACAGGTCAATACGGTGAGTGGAATCAGCAAAAGGGTTGACTACGGATCCAGGCTCAAATATTTGAGAGGATCCTTGGTCGCTCCACGACGTCCAGTCTCCGCCAGGATTTTGCTGCTCCCGACTATAAACATGTCCATTAGTGGCTACGGCAAAATTAATGAGTTTGCCGTTCCCATCGAGGACGGATGTCACTGACGAGCCAGGAGCAAATAATCCGGCGTCCGATCCAGGGGCCCATGTTCCCCATTTTCCACCCTTGACCTGGGATCTGCTATAGAAAACGCCGTCTTGCCCAATGACATAAGAATCTAGGGAGCCATCTTTATTTTTTCCGAGCATAATATCAGCCGCAGCAGAAATGATTTTATCAGTACTCATGATGTGTACACCTTAATGGGGAGATTTCCCCAGTAGTCACTATTATAATTAGCAATATCTTCCCAGTCGTCATCGTAAATGAACGACTCTCCGGAATTAATCTTAAAGTTATCCTCAGAGGATTTCTTGTGTTCTCGGTAAATATCGATCGCTCGCCCATCGTCCTGAGATGTCAAGGTGATCACAACGGCGAACCGATGATCTGGAGGGATAGAGGGATTACCATGAAGATCGATAACGTGAAGGCCAGGATGGGATAACTCCCCCGAGATCGACATCGCACCATTCGACCCCACCGGCACTCTTTCAGTTAACATAAGCTCACCGTCGTCGCTGTCTTCAGTGAGGTAGATATCAACTTCATAGCTCAAGTGAGGATCACCAGTTACGAACGACACCGAATCAAGAATAGTTACCGTGTCATCATCTGCCTCAAATTGATTCGCCAGCGTTATCCTCGCTTTCTCTCCGTTCTCCACTGATCCGTAAGCGCTGCTATATGGCATTATCTCTGTGGTGTCATAAAAATATGCCTTCCCGAAGCCGTCACCCGCAAGGTCGACATCGAACGCCCACGCTTCTTCTATACTGACATCTTCATAGGAAAGATATCGAAATCCGCCACTGCCATCAGGATTCCAATCGGAATTCTTGATGATCCAAGCACCGTCGTTCTGAGATGCCGGGGTGAATTTGCTGCGATCGTAGTTATCATCCCAACCAATGATCGCAATAGCATGCCTACTCTCCCCAAGGCCCAAGGTGTTACAGGTGTCACCACCGACCCGGCAACTATCACCGCTTATCGTGGTCGCGAGCGCCCCGCGGGCTATGATCTCCCTTTTCAGATCCTCACGACTCTCATCGTCATGGGGACTTTGAAAAAAGACGGCTCCCTCGAGTCGATAAGAACTAATCTTGATAGCTTCTATCCACAGCTCAGCGGGCGCTTCCCCGTAAGGGAACGGGACCTCGTCTGCAGCTCCATACCATTTTGATAGAGCCTGAGCGACATCCATAAATGTCGTGCCCTCCATCATGGGGTCCGTCTGCTCCGCCATCGACTCTTCGTTGTAAACCGCGTTGTAGAGATGCCATTCCGAGAGGTCAGGGGAGGATCGGAGCCCCTTACGCAACAGTGCCGATTCCATGGAGGCAGCCGCAGCGAACACCGTACAAGTATTGAACATCTCTTGATAACGTGGCGGGGTCACCCACCCTTCGTCACGAAGATCAAATTTCTTGGGAAGATCAGCTTGCTTTACGACGCTTTCAGGTGCGGCACCGGTCGGATTCCGATCGCTCAGGAGGGTGAATAGTCCTCCGGCAGAGGTGAGAAGAACCACCACCCCAACCACCAAGGCGGCGGCATCCTTCGCCAAGGACATGGCATGTCTATCGACAGAACGTGACAGGGTACGCACATTTTGGGCGCCGGTCCGTTGAGATGCGACGCCCCGAAGGAGGAGAGACATAACTGAATGGTCTTCTATGACGTAACGTCATGGACAAGACCTGAAACCTGATTTAGATGTAGTGTCGCCTCCACGTCGACTCACCAACTTCCCACAAAACTACAGACTATCAGTCAGACTCTGACGAGCACTATCGTCGTTTTACAGTACACGGACCCCTTCATTGGGACTGATTTCGCCGGTAATCGTCAAGGATCCCTCGAGCCAGATCACCCACACGCCGCTGTGGTTCATTCAGCGTATTCCTAAACAGTTGCCTAATCAAATTTCCCGGAGGACTGTCTAAATATTGGCTATACAACTCCCGGTGAGATTGATAGAGGGCGATATTATCACGGCCAATTCTTCGACCCAGCTCTTCGATCTCAGCATCGGACGCATCTTCGGAAAGTTCTAGGCAGAGTCGCTCGTTTTCCTTCGCCACAGGACGATCAGACAGCTCGTCCAGCTGCTCGACGATCCTCCGATAATGGGGAGAGACGTTTTGCGCAGAAATCACGAGCAACCTCAAAGCGGCATCAATGGCTTCCTGGGGAGTTCCAATCTCGCGCAAATGAGCCATTCGATCGACGAAATTCCCTAAAAAAGAATTCTCCTCCTCGATCGTTCTAAGATTTCTCGCTTTCTCTTCCAACTCGGATAGCTGCTCGTGAATGTCCCTAAGAGAATCTTTTACGATCACTTCAAGATCAACATGGCTCGGATCACTGAGAATCACAGCGATTTTCTCAAGCCCGAGCCCGCTATCTTGGAGGTTCTTGATCAGCCGGCACCGGACCAGATCGTCATCGGTAAAAATCCGTTTCCCTTTAGTTCGCCCATCGAACGATTCTCGGCGCGTCACTTTCGGGAGAAGTTGCTTGCGAACCCCCTTGACGGCCCTCTTCTTGCTGTACCGCTGCTTCTCAGGATCCCGTTGGATCTCCTTCTCCTTGCGGATGTCCTCGTCTTCGTCCTCGTGGCCGTAGTTCGCCCAATACTGGATCGTCCGTGGCGTGACTCCGACGAGTCTCGCCATCTCACTGGTCGAGTACGTGTTCATGGCAGGAGCTCCCTTCCGAGGGGCGAGAAGGAGGACACATGCTCGCTCTCAGAACTCCCGATGCGGTCGACGTGGACCCCTGTGCCAAGAGCAAGCACATTGATACTAGCCGCCAGCTCACTCCACTTCTCGACATCAGACAACCGCGGACACACCACTGGTGGAGACACGGCTCTGACCTCGTCGTCACGGCTAGGGGAAACCGCTCCGACGAGGTCAGAGTTCCGTAATCCATAGGCGCCCACTCGCGTGGGCCAGACGGTCACATGACCGACCTCACCACCACCGAACCCGAAGGGTTTTCGGGGTCGCCACATCCGATACTGGAGGAGAGACAGCATTAAGTAATTAATACTCGCAATCTCAACAACATGCTAGATATCGGAGTTTAGTTGTACAACTTTGGGTCTATTTGGGCTGAATTTAGCGCTTCCTTGTTTTCGCGCGTATCACAATCAAGCCCTGCCCACAACCTTTTCCACAATTGTCAACAAATTCTATATCCTAATCCAGTCCACCACGATGTTGGATTAGAATTCTGGAGCGTATAGTCACCAACGCTCTTAGCCGCATAGGTCTGACGTCCATTACGTACCTCAACATGGGTATGAGCTCCAGATGACCCACTTACACCACGCCAAGATTCATAACCTATACGCGTTCCCTTAGTTACCGTTTGACCGACAGAAATATTTGGATCTGCATGAAGATAAATAACTGTCTTATTCTCTCTTGCGGCATATATTGCAATTGTCGACAATCCACCACTGCCTGTTTTTCCTTCCCTGACACTGATTACTTCTCCATTTGTCAAAGAATAGATTGGCGCTCCGACAGATCGAGCCATGTCAATCCCCTCATGCCTGCCTGAAGTTGTTGTGTAACCATCGAATCCACAGGTTAGTCGTGAGCTATTTGTTCCATAGAGAACCGACGAAAGGCAGTTATTCGTAGAACCAGAACTCGACGATCCCGATCCAGACGAACTTGAACCGATCAATTTATGGGAGGCATTATTATTCTTCAACGTTGAATTCAAATTTCCCTGAACTCCGGGAGCAAAGTCTTGATAGGAACCGCCATAATTTGAATTATAATACACGCGAACGGTCTGGCCAGTTCTATTCCATACCGATGCAGCATCGTTTTTTATACAGCGGCCTTTTCCGGCTCCCGCTCCTTTAAAATCATAACAAGAGGGCTGAGTTGTACCATAATTGGCCAGTGATCCCGTAAAATCAGACACTGATCCTTTGAACCCGCTGTTGTAAGAATAGCAAAATTCTCCATTATCACATACACCATTCCGTGACGCTGCTTGAGCTGAGGGCATACCCGAAAAAGAGAATCCGACGGCAAGCAAGACCGACCCTGCCAACATCGCCAATTTCCTTGATGAAACCATTATTATCTCCTTTGAAAATTTTCATCATCTTAATAGTTTATCTGCGTTCATTTCTATATTTTCCCAGAATATCTACCTTCCCGCTATCCAATTCTTTCCAGCATAAGAGTCAAATACGTTTCTCGTTGATTCCATTGATAGAGGCTTATTCATAATGAGAGTTTGTAAAAGTGGAGTGATATGACTGCGGTAATTGTTTGGGGATACGTTCGGTGTGGTCGGCGGTAGTCGGTGTGGAGTATTTTCCAGTTTTTCAGGT
>JAISHO010000033.1 GCA_031262485.1 Propionibacteriaceae bacterium | reverse complement strand
CTCTCCCCCCTCTCTTCTCCGGCTACCTCCTATCCTCGAGCGGGGTAGTGCGATCCGTCGCTGGCGCCAGACCTCACCCCAAGTCCGCTCACCCTCTTCCCTTCTTCTGGGCCCTCCCCCTGTCCCCTTGTCTCCTTCTCTGTCCTCTCCCCCGTCTCCTCCTCTGGTTCACTCCCCTGTCGCTCTCATCGGAGTGGCCTGATGCAGTTGGATTCCGTCGATGTGCCCCTTCTTCCCCGCCTTCTCCCCCTCCCTCGTGTCCTCTCCATGGGCCTTCGGGAAACCCCTTTCCCCGCGTAAATTCAACGATAAGTCGAGCACATCGCCCTCGATTTGCATTCTTCGTCCGAGTGTCCTAAACTTTTTGTTGGGGAGATACAAAACATCGGGGGATGTCCTCCCCGCATGCGCACGAAAGTGCGCGTTATCACCATAAAACAACGGGAAGGTTACTTCAATGCTCTCTGGTCTCATCAACGCTTTCGCTATCGGCCTCGGCAACCTCGGCCTCGGTATCGCCAACCTGTCCGCGGGCGTCGGCGTCCTGGCTTACAACCTGGTTGACCTGCTCCGCGCGGTCTTCATCTGAGTCGAAGACACTGACGTCGTCGACTCTGTCGATGACAGCGTGAAGCAAAGATTAAGGGGGCGCAGTCCGCGCCCCCTTAATCCACATCAGCACAAAACTACGGGTGAGGTAAAATTGTGATTACGGGAATTCTCAATGCTGTCGCGGTTGGTCTGGCCGGTCTGGGGTTGGCTGTGGCGAAGCTGTCCGCAGGCCTCGGCGTCTTGGCTCACAGCTTCGTCATGCTGTTGAAAGATGTTTTCATCGGCTGAGGCGACAACCACATCGCATCACACGAAAAGGGAGGGAGCCTACGGGGGCCCCCTCCCTTTCTGCTGTCTTCACGCACTGCCTCCTACGGGAAGCGGCGAGTCTCCGCAGCCGTATGGCGCCCGTTCATCGTGAACGACCGCCTCTCGTCGCACCGAGTCAACGGCGCCATGGCGTCATTCCGCGGCCTGGTCACAGGCCTGGGCGGCGAGGGCCCGCACGAGCCCGGCGCGCGATTCGATGACGAGTCGCCGCAGAGCCGGCGTCTTGCCTCCCAATCGGTCGAGGAAGCGGTCGGTCGCGCCGAGGATGTCGGCCTGAGGCAGATCGATGGCGTCGAACGGATAGAGACCGCGCACCACAGTCGTCGCCATGGCGAGCGAGCGCGATTCCCACACCTGTTCGATCTGGGCGAAGTATTCGATGGCGTAGTCGTCGATGAGCTTGGGGTCCTTGACGAAGGTGAACCCGGCGACGATGCCGCGCTGGGCGCCGTTCGTCGTCGTCTCGTCGTGAACGGCCAAGCGCCACGCCTCCCGTTTCGCCTCCGCCGTCGGAAGGGCGGCTCGGGCTTGGGCGGCCCACTCGGCCCCGCGCGTCGTCTCATCGCGGGAGAGTTGAGCGGCGATGTCGCTCTCGCCACGTCTCCCGGCGGCGGCCAGGTCGACGAGGATCTCCCAGCGCATGTCGGTGTCGACGGTCAACCCGGGCACGAAATCACTGGCGTCGAAGGCGGCTGTGCCGTCGCCGTCGAGGCTGGCGGCGAGGATGTCGTCGAGGAAGCCCCACTGGGTCGGATTGTCGGCCAAGGATCCGAAGGCTTTGAAGAATTGCAGCTGGGAATCCGAGCCCGGATCGGCTTCGATGGCCAGTTTGACGAGCCGGGCGGCGGCGTCGTCGACGACATCGGAGCGCAACTTCGGATCGGCGTAATAGTTGACGGCGACTGAGAGGTTGCCGAGGAGGGTTTGGACGGCGGTCGGCGAGGTTTCCCGGTCGATGTGGGTGAGCACGAGGTCGGCGTAATGGCGGGCCGGCCGTTCGCCGTCGCGGACGGCGTCCCACAAGGAATTCCACAACAGCGCCCGGGCCAGTGAATCCGTCACATCGCCGAGGTGTTCGCGCACGGCGTGCCGCGAGGAGCGGTCGAGGCGAGTCTTGGCGAAGGTGAGATCGTCGTCGTTGACGACGATGATGTCGGGGGTGACCTGGCCGGTCAGCTCATCGATCGGCGTCGAAGCGCCGGCCACATCCGTCTCGACTTGCCAGACACGTTCCATTCCGTCGTCGCCGAGCGAGTAGCCGCCGATGGCGAGGCGGTGCGGTTTGAGGTTGACGTCGACACTGATCGGCTCGACGCCACGATGTGGGATCTCGCCGAAAGACTGGTAGACCGGCGGAACCGTCTGCTCGATCGTGGCCGAACCGATGATCCCTTCGGGGCGACGTTCGATGTCGGCCGTCAACTGGACGACGCCGGCTTCTTCGAGCCACAGTTTCGACCAATCCCGCAGATCGCGCCCGGAGGCGGCTTCCAATTCGACGAGGAGATCGTCGAGGGTGGCGTTGCCCCAAGCGTGCTTCTTAAGATAAGCCGACACCCCGGCGAGGAAGTTGTCCTGCCCGACCCAGGCGACGAGTTGGCGCAGCACCGAGGCGCCCTTGGCGTAGGTGATCTGGTCGAAGTTGACCTCGACGTCGGCCAAATCGCGGATCGTCGCGACGATCGGGTGGGTCGAGGGCATTTGATCTTGTGAGTAGCCGCGCGACTTCTCCGAGGATTGGAAGGTCGTCCAGGCTTGCGTCCAACGCGTGTTGCTGGCAGCGGCGAGGTGCGACATGAATTCGGCGAACGACTCGTTGAGCCACAGGTCGTTCCACCACTTCATCGTCACGAGGTCGCCGAACCACATGTGGGCCTGCTCGTGGAGGATCGTGATGGCGCGGCGATCGACCCGCGCCTGCGTCGGGCGGGAGCGGAACACGTACGATTCCGTCACCGTGACGGCGCCGATGTTCTCCATCGCCCCGGCGTTGTATTCCGGAACGAAGGCCTGGTCGTATTTCTCGTAGGGGTAGGGGATGCCGAAGGCGCCCTCGTAGAACTCGAAGCCCCGCTTGGTGATGTCGAACAATTCCTCGGTGTCGAGGTACTCGGCCATGGACGGGCGCACGAACAAGCCGAGCGGCACCTCACGTCCGTCTGTCGATGTGTAGACGTCGTCCCACCGGGTGTAGGGCCCGGCGATGATGGCGATGAGGTAGCTCGACATGACGGGGGTGGGCGGGAAGTCCCAGCGCGCGACGCTGTGCATGGCGGTGTCGTCGACCGAGACGGGGATCGGCGTCGGCGTCGTCTGGTTCGAGATCACCTCCCAGTGGCTCGGCGCCGTCACCGTGAACGTGAACTTCGCCTTGAGATCGGGCTGTTCGAAGTTGGCGAAAATACGGCGAGCGTCGGGAACCTCGCACTGGGAATAGAGGTAGAGCTCCCCGTCGACCGGGTCGGTGAACCGGTGCAACCCCTCACCGGTGTGGGAATAATCACAATCCGCCGAGACGACGAGCGTGTTCTCGGCTTTCAGCTCCGGCAGCCGAATGCGGGAGTCCTCGAAGAAGACCGCCGGATCAAGGTCGACCTCGTTGAGGGTGATGGTCGAGACCTTCCCAGCGATGAGGTCGATGAACGTCTCGGCCCCCGGCGTGCGACACGAGAACTGCACCGTCGTCTCCGAACGGAACGTCGGACCAGTGCCAGTCAAATCGAGCACAACGTCATAACAATCGACGGAGATGAGCGCCGAGCGCTCCTCAGCCTCGAGACGGGTCAGATTCTTTCCGGGCACAGTGGTCCTTTCCTTGACGTACGGGGCTCCGCGCTCCAACGCCGGAACGGAAACCAAGATTCATCCATCAGACGACGTCGCGGCGTCGCCCCCTCCGGCACATCTTAGAGGTTGCGCGAAAGGGCGAACTTCCCGCCAATCATCCCGTTAGCCGGGATATATCTCCCAGTTAACGGGATGATTGAAAGTGATGATGAGGCAGGCTGACTTTTGACGGTGCGTCTGCGATCACGACCGGGTGTGCTGAAGCAGGAAGCGATGGGCGAGACTGATGATCTCGTCCGTGTACTCCAATGCCAAGGTGACATCATCATCGGTGACGCTGGGACTGTCGAAATCGGGATACTCGACGGTATGTCGCGTCTCGCGTAGCCATGTGAATCGGTTGATGGTCTGTTTGTTCTGCGGGAACTGAGGGCGTAGAGCGTCCTCGATGACAAGATGGCTGCCTCTCCCCTCCATGGGTCGCAAGCCTTGAGCGGCCAGCACGGCGGTCAAAGCCATACGGGAAGCGTCGTAGCAGAGGGTGAAAGCCCCCGCCGGATTGGTTCCTGTCCCATGAATGGTGCGGGCGCTGAGGACGTTCGTCTCCGCCTGGGATAGGAGTCGTTGGGCGTGTTCTTGATTTGTTGGAACTCGGGAGAGCCGGTTCTGTTCGACGAGGTAATCGATCCCAGAACGGTTCGGATCCCATACAGGGATCTCCGTTTGCGGCGAGTCGTCATCGGGTGTTTTGGGCTGACGGTGGCGTCGTTGTGAAGGACTCATGGGTGAATCTCCTGGTCGGTCAACGATATGAGCGGTTGAGAACGCACATGCTGAAGGAAAACGCTGGTCGGCTCAGCCCAGGCTTGAGGGGTGACGACGTGGATGTTGATCTCACAACCGGTGATCTGACGGGCGGTGATCCCGGCTTCGACGGTGTCAGCACGGTCGACATCGCCGACGACGAGCACATCGACGTCATGGGGGAAGTGGCCCGGCCGTCCCGACCGGCGTTCGGCCCAGGATCCGTACACGTACGCTTCGTGGATGCCGGGGATTCCGTTGAGAAGTGAACGGAGGACGGGAATAGGCCCGTAAGTCGCGGCCACGAGATCGCGCATCAAGGGGTAGAGCGGATGATCGGTGTTCGCGTGAACCATTCGGTTGCGGCCCACAATCCGGTCCGCGACGACGCCGTCCTCGATGAGTCTGGTCGCCTCCCGGTGTGCGACTGATTGCGACACATCGGCTGCCCGAGCGAGATCGCTGATCGTGGACTCGTGCTCGGGGTCGAGGAAGAGTTCAGCCAAGAGCGCCCCTTGTGCGTCCGAGCGCAGGAAGGGAGTGAGGGTCGATGGTGGCGTCCGCATAGCCGAATTATATCTCCCAGTTATCGGGATGATCTAGGCTTGATGGAAACTCCCACACGAAAATGACGCGTCTGTCCTATGGATTCTTGGCGGAACGTTGGCTCGCGACCCACTCGATCGCCTGCCCGGCCGCGTCGATGAGGCATGTGGTTCAAATCGCGTGCCACAGCTGTTCCTGATTCATCGGGTCGCTCCTCGTAGCGCGGCGTCTCGTTCCTCCTGGGTGATAAGTCCGCGCAGGGGCGAGACCTCCCTCATCTCGATGCCATCGCGTGATGGGTCGAGAAGGACAGTGGAGGAAGACGCTGGTCGGCTCGGCCCAGGCTTGTGAGGTGACGACTTGGATGTTGATCTCGCAACGGCGCCGATCCCCTTGCTCGTTCTATGCCATCAGATGGCATAGAAAATGGCAGTGATCATGGCATAGAAAGCGGGACTGGACATGCCGCAGAATCAGTGGGGTATCGGCACGATGATCTGACAGCTCGTCGGGGCGCTCGAGGCGAGTTTCGCGTCGCAGGTGAGGAGGGGGATGTGGAGCAGTTCTGCGAGGGCGATGTAGGAGGCGTCATAAGAGGAGAGGGATCCGCCGAGTTGGTGGACTCTTCCGGCGAGGATGTCGAACGGCCACAGGTCGATCGGCAACCGGCTGAACTGTTCCCAGGTGGATTCGACTTGTCTCGTCGTGAATGTCTGTGCGTTGCGGAAGCGGCGGAGCACGTTGGCGACCTCGTAAGGGAGGACGGTTGGGGCGGCGAGCGGGGCGTCGTTGATGAGAGCGGCGATCTCGGCCCCGCGTGGGTCGTCGGCGACGAGGAGTTCCACGACGGCCGAGCAGTCGACGACGATCGTGCCCGAGGAGGTCGGCATCGTCAGCGACGATCCGCCGCGATCGCCTCGAGGACTTCCTCGTGGCTGACTGATGGCAACGATGCGGCGTGCCTTCTGATGTCGGCGACGATCTCGGCTTGGTTGGGGCGCGCCGCCAAGTCGATGAGGGAGAGTCTCAGGAACTCTTGCATCGACCTGCCCGTGCGGGCCGCCCTGGCCGCGAGCTCATTGCGCGTCTCGTCGGGAATGTTGCGAATCGTCATCGTCACCATGCAGTCAGAATAGCAGCACTGACTGCATTATGCATATAACATGTGGTTATGTCCGTCCTTGACGAGTAGATCACGGTGGAAACGCATTGCCGCCACATGACGATGAGGCGGATATCGACGTCGACAGATGCGATCGGGACGCGGGTGGCCAAGCTCGGGTGAGGTGTCAGAGTCCACCTCACCCGAGCTTCGGCAAGATGGGACAGGTATTACCCGGCGTCCACTCGCGGATCGAGCGGTCGATCTTGATCGTCGTTCTCCGCGTCGGTGGGGGCCTCGGGTGGCTCCGGCGCCCACGTGATGTCATGGAAGAGTGAGTTCTTCTGGCCGAGGCTCCGTAGGCGCCTCTCTTTGTCTTCCAGTTCGGCCCGTTTCTCTTGGAGGTCGTCGAGGGACTCGTCGAGGATCTGTTTGAGGTCGACCTGGCTCGGATCGCTCAGGATCTCCGCGATCCGCTCCAGCGGCAGGTTGCCGTCTTGCAACAGCTTGACCAGGTGGAATCGCGCGAGGTCGTCGTCGGTGAAGACGCGCTGGCCTTTCGTCCGCCCGCCGAAGGATTCCTGGCGCGTCACCTTGGGGAGAAGTGGGCGGCGAAAGCCCTTGACCGGCTTCATCTTGCTGTTGCGACGTTTCTGTGGATCCCGCTGGATCTTCCTCTCTCGACGCATGTCCTCGTCTTCGTCCTCATGGCCGAAGTTCGCCCAGTAGTGGATGGTGCGCGAGGTGACTCCCACGATCTTGGCTATCTCGCTCGTTGTATAGGTATTCATGATTGTTTCCCCTTCCTGGGCCGGGTATGGGGGGCCGCATGATCATTCCCGTAGACCATCGCCCGGCCATCTTGTGAATCCCTCCCAGGTGACGTTCCCCTCCGAACGTCTCCCGGGATCGAGTCCTTCTCTTTCCCGTGAACCCGATATTGCAAACCTTTCACTCACCGTTCATCTTGTCAATGGGGAAGTGTCAAAATCTGTCAGTTTTTCTCACTTCGAGACAGTTTTCTCGGTTTCGCACAGGAGAGTCGATGCGACGGATCCGGTGTCGCGCGGAGCAGAATCGGCCGTCAAGCGAACTTGCGATCTCACGTCACGAAGCCGGACGGTCACTGTCCGAAAGCCTCACAAGATGCGTCCGTCGAACCCTTGACACGCGTAGTAAGCATTGGGGTAGGTTTCTAGCGAGTGTTCTCTTGGTGAGGATGTCCGGTCACGGGGGCCGGAAAGACGGGGAGCGATTCGCGTCACGTCTCACCATCGCCTCGCCCCTCGCGACGGATCAATGTGAGGAGTGTCGGCAGGGAGCGCTGACAAGGGGACAACTAATTCCGGGGGGAATTCTCTATGACCATTACTTTCGCACGCTCTCCGCTGGCCGTGGCATCACCATCCGAGGCTCCAGTCAGGCCCACTTCCGACGATGGGACATCGACGACGATGACCAACGCCGACATTCTCCAGGCCCCGGTGACGACGATGACGACGGGGCCGCAGCGCTCCGCCGACGTGCCCCAGCGGGCAGAGCCGGGTTCGTCGCCGCTGGCCGCCGCTGCCGCGCCGACGCACGCCTATTCCACGACCGCTGAACGTGTGGCGCCGTCTCAGATCGCCGGGTTTCCCTCGGCGAAACCAGCCGCTGCCACCCCCGCCGCGCCCGCTTCGGTGGCGTCGGTTCCCTCCTCCAACGCCTTGAGCGTTTCGGCCGGCGGCGCCGCGTTGGTGTCGAACCGACGCGACCTGCTCGGCGCGTTTTGGGAATCCCTCTTCATCCAGCATCAGGCGCGGCGCGCCATCATTCCGTGGTATCGCAAGACCTGGGTCTGGCTGGTCGCCGCCGCCGGCCTCGTCGTCGCCGTCCAGATGCTCGCCTGGGGTGGGGATTCCACCGTCGCGGCCGACCTGCTCGGCTACTGATCAGACGCGCGCGATCCCGGGAGATCGGTCGCGGTCAGCGCCTATGGCAAGGGATGACGGTTCACCGACGGGGATCGCCGACAGGGTTTCCCCTAGCGACGTTCCATTCCCGCGGGCGCCGCAAGGGATGACGTGATCAGTTGATCGCGACCCCGCGTAGCTCGAGGCTGATCTCGTCGGCGTCGAGCACGGCGAGCGCTTCCGTCAGGGCGGCGTAGCTGAAGGTGGAGACAGCGCGCAGCTCGAGCAGTTCCTCGCGCATGGCGTGGTTGGCGACGAGCCTCAACTCGCGGTGCTGTTGCTTGCGTTCGAGGCTGGTGAGGGCGTCCTCGTCGGCGTCGTCGACGTCGGAGCGTTCCGTGCCGCCGGCCCAACGGGCGACTTGTTCGCGCAGGTTGCGCCAGGTGGCGGTGTCGTCGAGCGAACCGGAGGCCTCAGGCACAGGCGCTCCCGTTTCGTCGGCCCACGGCTGTGGCGCGGTCGCGGCGATCGCGTCGCAGGCCGTCTCTCTGCTCGCTCCAGCAGAATGGTCCACGCGCTTGTCGTCGTCATCGTCATGACCCTCGTCGCTTGTCCGCGTGGCGTGTAGGCGCGCGGTGACGAGCGCGACGAGCGAGGGGTCGAAGCGCGATCCGTCGGCCCGGCGCAGTTGCGGATCGCACAGGGCGTCGAGGGCGGCCTCCCCGAGGATGTGGTCGAGCGCCTCTTGCTCCTCGGCCGTCGTCGACTCACGTCCCGTCAATCCCAGCCGGCGGGCGAACCAGGCCAGCGTTCCGCCTTGCAGGAGCATCGATCCGGCGGCGACGACGAAGGCGACGAGGATGAGGAAGGAGCGGTGCGGGGCGTCGATCGGCAGCGTCTGGGCGGCGCCGAGGGTGACGACGCCGCGCAGCCCGGCCCAGATGAGCAGGGCCGACTCTTGGGGCCGGATCGGTTCGCGCATGAGATAGTCGACGTCGCCGATGTAGCGGCGCACCACCCGGTGGAAGCGGGCCAGGCGCCGCTCCGAGCGCTCATCGTCGCTCAACCCGCGGTCGTGGTGCTTGGATAGTCGACGGATCGGGCGCATCCACAGCGGCGGCCCGGCCGAGCCGGAGACGCGCCGCACCGCCTCGATGTCCTCGTGCGACCACGTCGTCGGGTCCTTCATGTCGAGGCCGAGGGCGTCGCCGACGGTCGCCCAACTCTGCCGGTTCTTGATCCGCCGCTTGGCGGCATGGCCCAGCCCGAGGCCGAGGAGGACGACGAAGACGGCGCGCAGCAGCACCGTCCCGACGATCGCGAGCCCGCCGAGGGCGAAGGCGAGCGGCCAACCGTAACTGTCGGAGCCGGCGTCGGTGAGGAGCGAGTCGAGCTGGATCCCCATGATGAGGAAAACGGCCCCTTCTAGGAGGAACGCGACGGTGTGCCAGGCGGCGGCCTCGTTGAGGCGGACCTGGGCGGAGAGCCGGTGGGGCGCCATCTGGTTGGCGACGAGACCGGCGACGACGGAGGCGACGAGCCCGGACGCCCCGATCTCCTCGCTCGGCACATAGGCGACGAAGGGCGTGATGAGGCTGATCGCCGTCGACGCGCCCGACTCATGCACATGGGTGCGCACCCGCATCGAGACCCACCCGACGATCGCCCCGATGACGGCGGCGGCCACGGCGGCGTAGAGGAAGTCAAGAGTGATGTCGAGGAAGGAGACGCCCACCCCGACGGCGGCGATGGCCGAACGCAGCAAGACGAGCGCGCTGGCGTCGTTGAGGAGGGATTCGCCGTCAAGCATCGTGACGACGCGCGGCGGGGCGCCGATCTTCTTGATGATCGTCGTCGCGACGGCGTCCGTCGGGGAAACGATCGCGCCCAGCGCCACGCACAAGGCCAGCGGAACGTCGGGCAGGAAGGCGTGGAAGACGAACCCGAGGATGACGGCCGTCGCGACGACGAGGACGACGGCGAGCCCGCCGATGGCGACGAGGTCGCGCCGGAATTCCACGACGGGGATCGAGATGGCCGACGAGTAGAGGATCGGCGGCAGGATGCCGACGAGGATCCACTGCGGGTCGATCGGGATCGGATCGACGAAGGGCAGCAGGCTGATCCCGATCCCGACGACGATGAGGATGAGCGGCGGCGCCACCCCCAACTTCGACCCCGCGACCGACAACGCCACAATCGCGATGACAGCGATGACCCCGATGATGAGGTAATGCTCCAGATGCATGGTCCGAGTGATCCTCCCCGTGGACGGTGCTGACCGGAGTCTATTCTTCCGCCTGGGGGAAGGCTCGCAGCCCATGAGAGCCGATTCCTTGGTTCAGTCTTGAGAACTCGATAGGAACAGCAAGTGTTCTCCAAAGTGAGAGCGAGGCGAAGCTGCCGGCGGGCATCCTCACAGAGTTGTCATGGTTCCGGATGGACGATTGCGCTTTCAGGCGAGACTTGCATTCCCGGTTGGAGAACTACCCACTTACCGAGGCGATCGGATCCTTCTCTGCGAAGCAGACCATGCACACGGAGGCTGCCGAGGATGCGGCTCACGTGACGTTGACTGAGACCTGTCGCCATCATCAACTTCTTGATCGTCATGGAACTGTCCGCGCGCAGCGCCGCCAGAACCGTCTGCTCGGAGTCGAGCAAGACGTGGGGCGCATCTATGCCATTTTCTATGTCATCTATGCCATTTTCTATGCCATCTGATGGCACTGAAGGAGAAAGCGGAATGATCGTGGTGAATACGTCCCCTTCGATCAGCTCTGGGTCTTGCCCGGAGTAGATACGGGTGTAGCGGTAGAGGTTTCGTACGCCGGAGCCGAGGGTGTCGGCCAGTCCGGCGTTGACGAAGAAGGAGGCGATGATCGGGTTCTTCGGATCGGGGTTGAAGTTTCCCGGATCGATCTGGCCAGGATGGCAGGGTCGGTTCCAGTTCTCTGTGACGAGCCGGTCGCGCTCGATGGTGACCCGGGCGGGCATGGAACTGGCGAACTCCTGGTGGGAGAGCAGGTTGGAAACGACTTCGAAGGCGATGTGGTCGCGCACGCCGCTGCGTTGGCCGTCGACGACGAAGAAGCGGTCGAGGGTGTGTTTGGCGATGAAGCCCATGATCTCGTCGAACGCTTCCAGCAGATTGGATCGGATCATGAGGCGGTCGTCATAACGGTCGAGGTTCTCCCGTCTGAGCACGCAGTCGATGAAATAGCCGGGCACGCACGAGAGGATCAGCCGCTCGGAGCCGAAGAGGAGGACGCCTGCCATGTTGATGCCCTCGACGCCGCTGATCGGGTCGTGTTCCCAGAGGCCAGCGCTGCGGAGGATGCCCCAATCTTCTATTGTGCCCCAGGGGTGGCCGGGACGTTTGTTGATCGCTCTTTGGCGCGCCAGCGGCATCAATTCAGCCAATTTCAATTGGGAGAGATCGGCGAACGGGAACACTTTCCTCTCTGTGTACAGCTCAGATTTGCGATGGTAGAGCATCGCCATGAGATGCGCGTTGTTCGTGATGTCAACGTCGCCGTCCTCGACACGGTCGTAGGTTTTCGATTTATAGCGGACGGGCTGCTAGTGCGGGGGGACGTACAGGCTCAGGATGAGTTTTCCGTCGATGTCGATCTCTTTCAACCCGAGGCACACCGGCGGTAACATGACTTCGGGGTTGCTGACTCGTTTGGAGAAGTTGCGGCGGAGATCTTCGGAAGCGTTGGGGTTGATGCCGAGGACGGAGCCGTCGTCAGCCACGCCGATGAGAATGTGACCGCCGTAACGGTTCGAGAAGGCGGAAATCGTCTCGAAGAGGGAGTCACCAAGCTGGCCACCAGAAATGCTCTTGAACTCGACCGTCTGCCCCTCACCGCCAGCGATCAACTCTTTTGCCTTATCAGAGATCATTTAATCATCTCCTTTCGACGCTGTGGACTGGACCACCAGTCTACCGGCGATACTTGGTCGAGAGGGGTTCGGCGCCGTCACATCATCAGAAACGAAATGCCAGCTTCTCGATAGCGGTGAGGACGCTTTTCAGGCTCTCGATGGCGCCCTCGAGGCGAAGATGACAGGGCATTGACGAGCCGTCTTAGTGATTTGGACTGCGCTGAGATTCGCGGTTGAGGCACCGGAAGACGCTATGTATTGCCTGAGCTCTTTGTAAAGATGGCAAGGAGCTAACAGCTTATACGTCATGCGGCAAAATCATTTATGATGATGCCATCGCGACCGCGAGCTTGTCCTCGATGCCCACAAAGAGAGGGGGAAGCTGCGATGCGCTTCCCCCTCTCAAAAGGGTAATAACAATTTGTTAGTCTGAATGATTAAGTCCATCAACCCTTTGCATGAAACTATCTTCACTTGATGGTGCTAGTAATCCTGGAGAAAAATCGACGACGATCCAATTCGAGCGTCTCGCCCCGGGAATATCGGCGGTAACACGCTCCGCGTCGTCTTCGTCATCGAACATCATGACCGTTGAGGTGTCTGATATCACAGCCCAGCGGCACGGTATTTCTTCGGTGCATACTTGCTCAGTAGCATCGTGAGCACCAGGCATCATGTAAGGGTCACCCTGGGCGTCGGGCAAAAAGGCTGACTGGGGTATTTCATCGCGTGTTTCCCAGGTGATCACAATAAGCCAGACTATTGCCGCTGTCAACAATAGTAGAATACTAAGGACAATCGCACGCTTAATCTTCACCCGGGTCACCGTCACCAGTTGCACTTATGATCGAGTGCGCTTGTTAGCCAACCTGGTTTATCTGGTCTTGCCTTTTCGAGGTCCCAATGCTGACCTGCTAGCCAGACGGCAGCTCCAAATGCCACATGACATTCATATTGATGCCGAAGAGTTGGTTTGCTAGCCGCTTGAGGCCGCTTTGAAACGAGTTCGTCCCACCCGTCATTTAGAATAGTCAGCATTCCACCAGTTGAGGATAGATACCAAGACCATCCCCATGCTGACAATTTTGCCGAGACCGTCATCTGGCCCAGGTAGCCACCCTTTCTATTATACCCTGTGTAACTGAAAAGATCGACCCCAAGCCAGGGATCCGCGACCACTGGATATGCTACATCTAAACCGCTGTGATCAACAACTTGAGTTATTTGATATCCCTCGATCTCGTACCATGTTGGAAGGGATTTCCCGTTCGCGTCTTTTGCCCAGGGAGGGGTTATTCCGCCTAAGAACTGTCCGGTCGAGGAGGTGAAGACGACCTCGCCGTTCTTTCCGATGCTAGGTGTCCCATCATCGGGTATCGAAACATTGTAAGGGTAGCGATCAGGGGCTTCTGGGGAATTGATAATAGTATTCACCTGCACCGAGCCGTCATCCTTGACGACTGGAACTGTCTTAAATTGATTATTATCATAGGAAAGGATTCCAGAGGAAACGGGGAGAGCTTCAGAAGATGTCTCCGAATGCGGCAGTGAGAGTGAAATCTCAATTCCCGACGCTGATTCAAGAGTGATGGGATCAGTGGGGTTTTCCGGAAGGGAAGAATCGGTTACCGATGTTTCTGCGACGAGCGCAGATCCCGTGGAATCAATCTCGGGAATACTTCCATTGACGTTGTCAAGAATTTGTTGATCAGCTACTCCATCCAAGGTTACCAGTATATCGATTGCCTCTTGATCACCTGGGTTTACAGGGTTAGGAATTGATGGGCTGATATTTACGTCGGAATCGAGTGGCGAGTAGGGGGGGTCGCTAATGCTGGAATTCCCTGCGCGGTTAGCGCTAGAGCGCCTATTCCAATCGCCGAGAAGCGAATGAGAAATGATTTTTTCATTGTTCTCCTTGTCGGTCTTCGATCTCCTTGAACCGTTAATACCTCAGTATGTGAGTTTTGTGCTTGTCTTTGCTCAAGGGGGTCGTAATGGGGGAACCTGGATGACCGAACTCATCGAGGGAGATTCACTTTAGCATACAATGAACAAGATCCTGACAGACTGAAGGCTAATCGGATCTGGTGAAGCGGTTGTGATCCATGCTGACACGTTGACGCCGAGCTACTATGAGTTCTTGTGAATCGGAGGGAATGATGACAGGGAAAGACACTTTCACGGAGGCGGAGAGGGCTCAATTCGAAGCCAGTGCGGCCGAGGCCGAGACGGGTTACGATATTGAGTTCCTGCGGTCGCTGCCCCGGGTGACGGGTCGTCCGTTGAGCGTGGGGGAGAAAGCGGCCGCTGTGGTGCCGGTGCGCCTCGACGATGCCAGGATCAAAGCTCTCGACGCCCGTGCGAAGGCCACCCACACCTCCCGCAGTCAGATCATCCGCGACGCCATCGACCACGAACTCGCCCTCGCTGCCGCCTGATCGAATCCTGGTTGAAAACCATCGACGATGCCGCGCGCATGGGCCGGTTGAGTTGACCTGTTGTTGAGGGTAGTGCCGGACCGTTCGGTTTTGGTGAGGATGGGTTCCCAGCATCTGGACTAATTTGGGCCATTTGTGTTCAAGAGCTATCTTTTTCCTATGAGTACTGACAGGGCACACTTCTCGACGACCGAATTCACGGTCGCCATGTCCTGTTGTCGAATGCGCTGAACGGAGCTCCTCTTTTTTCGCGGGTATTTTTGTGCCCGTAGGGGCTCCGAATCCATCTCCACCGAATAAAGGTTTCGGCGCGCTCACTTTTTCATTGTAGGAACTCAGTTCCACTCGACGCCGAAGCTGTGCATTCACAAAACCACTTAACAGTAAGGCGATTCATCATGTCGAAAGTTAAAGCACACCCAAATATCCAACTCCTGATTCCAGTTGTAGCGCTTCTTTCGTTGCTTCTTAGTAGCTGCAGCTTGGGTGAAACCCCGGCGGAAACCTCACAATCAGCGGCGTCTGGTTCCGAAATCGCCAGTAGCGCCGCCGGATCGTTGGATGAGATCAGGGAGAAAGGCACACTCACCATTGGTGTGTTCCGTGATCTGGCTCCGTTCGGTTCGGTGGGTTCCGACGGCGAATACCAGGGATATGACGTCTACTTCGGCGACCAGCTGGGCGAAGATCTCGGCGTGAAGGTCGACTATGTCGGGCTGGACGCACAAGGCCGAGTCCCGGCGTTGACCGGAGACAAGGTCGACTTGGTGCTGGCGAACTTCGCGATCACGGAGGAGCGAGCCCAACAGGTCGACTTCTCGCTTCCTTACATGAAAGCCTCTCAAGCGTTGATCTCGCCGGAAGACGCCCTGATCACCGATGTGTCCCAGCTCGAGGGTAAAACCCTCATCGTCACTCGAGGCACCAGCCAGCAGACTTGGTTCACGAAGAACTATCCGCAGATCGAGCAGGCCGTCTATCAAACCCAATCCGATGCCTATGCGGCGTTGAAGGATGGACGCGGCGACGCGCTGGCCCAGTCGAATCTCGACGAGTTGGCCTGGGCTCGGCAGAATCCGGGATTCAGGGTCGGTATCGAAGGAATCGGAGAGCCGACCCTCGTCGCCGCAGCCGTGAAAAAGGGCAACACCACACTGCTCGACTGGGTGAACGAGGAGATCACCACGAATCTGCCCGACAACTTCTTCCACGACGCCTATGCGGCGACCCTCGAAGACGTGTACGGGGAGGACGCCAATCCCGACGAGATCGTCGTTGAGCGCGGGACGATCGACTGATGTCGGCATTGCTGAGCATCACCGGGTTGCGCAAATCCTACGGTGAACTGCTGGTGCTGGACGGAATCGACGTGGAGGTGCATCGGGGCGAGGTCGTCGTGGTCGTCGGACCTTCGGGCTGCGGGAAATCCACGCTGCTGCGCTGCCTGAACGGGCTGGAACCGATCCAGGGCGGAAAGATCCAATTAGGAGACCAGGTGCTTTCAGATCCTGGCACTGACTGGACAAAAGCCCGGCAGCGGATCGGCATGGTCTTCCAAGATTATGAGCTGTTCGGCCACCTCAACGTGCTGGACAATATTGTGCTGGCCCCGCTCCATGTGCAGAAACGCTCCCGTGCCGAAGCGGTCGACGAGGCGATGGCACTGTTGGAACGGGTCGGTCTGCCTGAGAAAGCTGCGGCGTTCCCCAAAGAACTCTCTGGCGGGCAAAAGCAGCGGATCGCGATCATCCGGTCGCTGATTTTGCATCCCGAACTGATGCTTTTCGACGAGGTGACCGCCGCGCTCGACCCCGAAATGGTCCGCGAGGTTCTCGATGTGATCGGCGAACTGGCCGATGAGGGAATGACGATGGTGCTGGTCACCCATGAGCTGTCCTTCGCCCGGGCCGTCGCCGATCAGATCATCCTGTTGGACGCCGGACATGTCGCCGAGGCCTCCGACCCGGAAACCTTCTTCACCCACCCCGAATCCGAGCGGGCTCGCACTTTCCTGGCCTCGCTGGAATTCGCGCCCCGTCACCGTGTGGGAGGGGGCACTGATTCCCATGTGTAGCTGTCCACCGAATCTGTGGAACTCCTATCGAAAAGCTCTTTCCAGAAAGATCAAACAATGAAAATCATCACAAAAATCATCGGCTCATTGCTTTCGCTGAGTATCGCAGCCGGCTGCACTGCGGAACCCGCCAGCCAGGAGTCAGCCGCACCGGATTCGTTGCAGGCGATCAGAGAAGAAGGCACGATTACAATCGGAGTGTTCCGCGATCTTCCACCTTACGGATCGCAAGATTCCAGCGGAAACTTTGTCGGCTATGACGTCTACTTCGCCGAACAGATTGGCAAAGACCTCGGCGTAAAAGTGGAATATGTGGGGCTGGATGCCCAAGGAAGAGTTCCGGCGCTGACCGGCGGCAAGGTCGATCTGGTGCTGGCGAACTTCACCGTCACCGAAGAACGAAAAGCTCAGGTCGACTTCGCCGACCCCTACATGAAGGTCTACATCGGAGTTGTGTCTCCTGATTCCGCTCCGATCACTGATATCTCTCAGTTGGCCGGAAAATCGTTGATCGTTGCCCAGGGAACCACTCAGCAGACCTATTTCACCACTGAACACCCGGAGATCACTCTCGACGTTTATACCACCGAAACCGACGCGTTCGCAGCTTTGAAAGATGGCCGTGCCCCAGCATTGTCACAGGACACGACGAATGTACTGGCTTGGGCATTACAGAACCCGGGGTTCAGTGTCGGTATCGAGAAACTTGGTGAACCCGCATTCATCGCTCCGGCAGTGCGCAAAGGGAACACCTCATTACTGAACTGGTTGAATGAAGAAATTGCGGCATTGCCAAGCGATTTCTTCCACAATAACTATGCTGAAACATTGGAGCCGGTCTACGGCAGTGCGGCGAATCCCGACGACATTGTCGTTGAGAATGGAAATCCCGAGACATGAACTGGGATTTGTTGGCGACCTACACGCCGATGTACGCCGACGCCCTGTGGGTCGTGGTGCAACTCGGATTCTGGGGTGTGTTCGGCTCGCTGATTCTTGGAGCTCTGGTCGCTCTGGTACGTCACTGGAAAGTTCCGGTGGTCGACCGAATCGCCGGGGGGTATATCGAAGTGGCGCGGAACACGCCGAGCATGGTGCAGCTGTATTTCTTGTACTTCGGGTTGCCGCTGATCGGAGTGAAAGCCTCGGGCTTCGCCTGCGCGATTGCCGGGCTGACCTTCCTCGGCGGCGCCTACATGGCCGAGGCGATCCGTTCCGGGTTGGAGGCGGTGCGCGAAGGTCAGTATCGCGCCGCCGCCTCGCTCGGATTGAGCCAGACCCAGACGATGCGCCTGGTTGTGCTGCCCCAGGCGTTGGCAGTGGCGCTGCCCGCGATCACCGCGAACGTGATCTTCCTCATCAAGGAGACCTCGATCGTCTCGATCATCGCAGTGGTCGATCTGATGGCCCTCACCCAAAATCTGATCGGCATGTTCTACACCTCAAACGAGGCTTATCTGATGTTGGTGATCTCCTATCTGGTGCTGCTGCTGCCAGTGTCGATCGGGCTGCGGGCGTTAGAACGGAGGTTCCGTCGTGGGATCGCTTGAGTGGCTGTTGAACTGGGGCAACGGGGAACAGTTGCTGAAAGGAATCGGCTACACCCTGCTGATCGCCCTCATCTCTTCCGCGCTGTCGATCGTGCTAGGAATCGGGTTCGGGTTCGTACTGGCCTCGAAGAACCGCTGGCTGCGCGGATTCGGGCGCGGCTATCTGGAATTCGTCCGAATCGCCCCCATCGTCGTGCTGTTGTATCTGCTCTACTATTTCGCCTCAGCCGAACTGGGTTGGAATATCACTAATGTCACCACCGCCATCGTGATCTTCACCCTGTGGGGGGCTGGAGAATTCGGGGACATCGTGCGCGGGGCGCTGAGTTCGATACCCGCTCACCAGTACGAGTCTGGCCGCACGCTGGGGCTGTCGAACGCCCAGCTGTATCGACTGGTGATCATTCCACAGTCGGTGCGCCGGATCACTCCGGCGGCGATCAATCTGATCACCAGAATGATAAAAACAACCTCGCTATGCTCCTTCATCTCGGTGGCTGAAACCATGACGATCGGTCGTCAGATCATCTCGGTGGCCAACCAGTCCTTCCATCATCCCGAAGCCCCGCTGGTCGTCTATTCGGTGGTGATGGTCGCCTACTTCTTAATGTGCTGGCCCTTGGCCAAAGCCGCCCGAAAACTAGAATCCTCTTGGGGGTGAACGCAATGCCAGATGTGGATATTTTTGTTTTCTGCGTCTATACTCAACCTCGTGTTCTCGACGGATTCCATGACCACTATATGTCGCTGTCGCATGCCGTCTGCTTGACGAATGCGTTGAGTCTCCCGCGTTCCGGCGATCAGCTAAGAACAGCACCCGAAAGCGTGTCTATCGAGCCGTGAAACAGGGGTATTCATTTTGCTGGAATTCATTTTTAAATCACTCAATCCTACTCGTCTGAAGGGCCCAACGCGTCATGTTCGAATTCACCACCCGTGCTGTCCAAATGGGACAGAGCGCAGATCCCGTGACCGGGGCCATCGTGCCGCCGATCACGCTCGCCTCAACCTTCCTGTTAGACGGAGTTGACACTCCTCGTGCCGGATACGACTATTCCCGTTCCGGAAATCCGACCCGCGACGCCTACCAAGTGGCTTTATCGGATCTGGAATCCGGTGGCGAGGCTGTGGCTTACCCGTCGGGAATGTCCGCCGAGGATGCCGTCATCCGGGTGTTGACCCGTCCCGGTGACACCGTGCTCTACGGCCACGACGGTTACGGTGGCACGGGGCGTCTCTTCACGTGGGTGCTGCCCGCTGAAGGAAAACAGGCTCGACGGATCGACACCACACAGGCTGACACGATCCGCGCCGGGCTAGCCGAAACGGGTGCTCGCGTGCTGTGGTTGGAGACCCCGTCAAACCCGCTTCTTGAGGTCTCCGACATCGCGGTGGCGGCCGAGTTGGCCCATGAGGCGGGGGCGTATCTGGTGGTGGACAACACCTTCGCCACGCCAGTGTTCCAACGCCCGTTGGAGCTAGGCGCTGACGTGGTGGTGCATTCCACCACAAAGTTTGTCGGTGGCCATTCCGACCTGATCGGTGGGGCCGCGATTTTCGCAGACGGTTTGGAATTGCCACAGCCTGGATTGAGTGGATCATCGAGCGTGGCCGACGAAGCTCGCTGGTGGCAGAACGCCACCGGTGCGGTTCCTGGCTCATTCGACTGTTGGCTAGCCGCCCGAGGACTACGCACCTTGCCGGTACGTGTCAAGCAGATGGCGGCCTCTGCCCAAACCATCGCCGAGTCCCTCGTTGAGATTCCTGAGATCGTCCAGGTTCACTACCCCGGCCTCCCCACCCACCCTGGTCACGCGGTAGCCGCCAAGCAGATGACCGGTTTTGGCGCGGTGATATCGGTGGAGCTCGCCACCCCTGCCATCGCCAGAGCCTTCGCCGAGTCAACCAAACTTTTCCGGCTCGCGGTCTCTCTGGGCGCCGCCGAATCGCTGATTGAATACCCATTCGCTATGACCCATCAGGCCCTAGCGGCAACTAGTGATGCCGCACCCGACAAACTGGTTCGTTTGGCTATCGGCCTCGAGGACCCTGTCGATTTGATCGAAGACCTCCGGCAGGCAATCGCATTAGCGGTTCGCTGATCCTTCACTCACCTGCGACAGACCACTAAAACTCTCCTCAACCGTCGCATCACCCGACCTGGGCGGCCAGCTTATCGATGGCGTCGACGACGACGTCGGGGTGGTTGGCGTGGATGTTGTGGGGCGACTTGATGCCGCCGATCAGGGTGCTGTCTTTGATGAAGAGGTGGGCGTTCTGCGCGTCGGCGTCGGACATGGCGCCCAAGAGGATGCCGCGCTCCTCTCGGACGGAGGTGTGGAGGATCGTCGTGGGGCGCTTGACCTGCTTGAGGGTGTCGCCTTGGTTGAAGCCGTCGAACCAGCGGCCGGTGTAGAAGGTGTCGCCGAAGCGCAGGTCGTAGTCGCCGGTGCCGTCTTGCAGGCAGGCCGACTGGTCGAAGGCCTCGTTCATCGAGCGGGGCAGCCAGAAGAGGTGCGGCACCTCGCCGGGGTGGTTCTTGACCCAGCCGGTGACGTGGGCGACGAGGCGGTCCCAGCCCTTGCCGACCCAGGTTTTGATGTAGCTGCGCCCGAGGTAGAAGACGAGGTAGCTGGGGCGCTCCTTCGGGTCGGGTTCCGGTTCGCCGGGGCGCGGTTCGGTGGCCTCGAGGTAGTCGTGGATCGTCGAGAAGCTGTCGATGAAGGCGAAGGTCTTCTCGCGTCGGCCCGTCTGGGTGGCGAAATAGGGGGCGTCCTCGACGACGATGCCGGCGACGAGGTCAGGGTGGTTGGCCGCCAACCAGGTGACGAGCAGGCCGCCCGAGGAGTGCCCGGAGGCGAGGACGGGACGCCCGATGACGGATTCAGCGAACCAGGCCAGCTGCTTGCCGATGGCGGTGGCGCTGTAGAGGGAGGGGTCCTTGGCGGAGTGGCCGTGGCCGGGGCAGTCGACGGCGTAGACGTGGTATTTCGCCGTCAGCTGCGGCAGCACGGCGGCGTAGTCGCGCCAGGAGACGGCCTGCCCGTGAATGAGGAGCAGCGGCGGCTTACTTTCGGAACCGGCCGGCGCCGGGCCTTCGCCGTACGCCAAAGTGACGCCGTCGGGCGTCGTCACCGTCTTCTCCGTCATCTGGGCTTTGGCGACGAGTTTGGGGTTCTGTTTGAGATAACCGATATTGCGTCGCGCGATGAGCATGACGCCGATCCCCGCCACGATGGCGAGCACGACGATGATGATGACAACGACGATGAGCGCGTCCACAATGTCCCCCTCACAGGTCCGAGCGTCACTACTTTACCAGCGGCCTTCGCCGAGGGGGCAGGGACGTGCCTTCGAGCGACGAGACAGCGCACGTCGCACGTCGTCACTCCCTCGATCGCGGCGGCTCAGCGACGTGCTTCCACCGAGCAGGTCGAGGATCGCCTCGGCGAGAATGTCCCGTCCGATGCGGCCCAGAGCGGTGGCCTTCGAGAAGACGAGTGCCCGTCAGTTGAAGGACATGTCCTCTTCGTCGTCCGGCCCCGGCGTGGGCCAGGCGCTCACTTCCGGGCGCCGGGCGAGCAGGACGGCGGAGGCGACGAGACCGCCCCAGACGATGATCATGGCCACGATCATGACAACTAATGCTGAAGCGGACATCACTTCGCCTCTTTCTTCGTGGGCGTATAGGCGGGCCAGGCGGTGAAGTCGTCGGGATCGACGCGCCAGCGCTGAGCGGTGAGGATGAACGCCCCGATGACGCTGAGGACGACGGATCCCCAGCCGGCGACGCCGAGGAACCAACCGGGCATGCCGCCGTAGCCGTCGACGAAGAAGGTGATGACCTGCGAGACGAACATGTAGACGAGCATGATAGGCGCGACGACGCCGATGAGCGCCAGCCACCAGGTTCCCACCGGGAAGGTCGACAAGGACGTCAAGTGGTACATCAGCTCACGGCCGCGGCGCAGCACCCATACGACGATGACGCAGGTGACGATCGCCGACGCGACGACGCCGATGTTGTTGATGAAGGCGTCGACGACGTCGAGGACGTTGAGCGCCGTCGTCGTGGAGAAGAGGAGCAGGGAGACGACGGCGCAAATGCCGCCGAGCACGATGGCGGCCTTGCGGACGCCCCAGCCGAATTTGTCTTGGAAGGATCCGCAGATCACTTGGACGATCGAGATGAGGGAGGTGAACCCCGCCATGAGCAAGGAGGCGAAGAAGAGCGCCCCGAAAAACCATCCTTGGGGCATCTCGGAGATGACCTTGGGGAAGGTCATGAAGGCGAGGGAGACGCCCTTGAGGCCGCCCAGTTCGCTGATCGTCGTGCCTTGCTCGTGGGCCATGAAGCCGAGGATCGCGAAGACGCCGATGCCGGCGAGGATCTCGAAGCTGGAGTTGGCGAACCCGACGACAAGCCCCGGGGTGGTCTGGTTCGATTTCCGGCGCCGATAGGACGAGTAGGTGATCATGATGCCGAAGGCGATCGACAGCGAGAAGAAGATCTGCGAATAGGCCGCGATCCACACCGCCGGATTCGTCAGGGCGGAGAAATCCGGAGTGAACAAGGCGTTGAGCCCGTCGGCCGCGCCGGGCAGGAAGAGCGCCCGGATGACGAGGGTGAGGAAGGCGACGACGAGCAGCGGGATGAAGACGAGGTTCGCCTTCTCAAGGCCTTTCGCCACGCCGAGGGCGAGCACGCCGATCGCCGCGATCCAGATGATGACGAGCGGGATGAGCACGCCGGGGACGATGGCGAGGCTGAACCCGGGGTCGGCGGCTTGGACGTAGTCGAGGAAGAAGGACGTCGGATCGTCGCCCCACTTCAGCCCGAAGGAGTAAACGAAGTAGCTGGCCGCCCAGGCCAGGATCGCCGCGTAGTAGATCGCGATGAAGAAGCAGATCATCACCTGGAACCAGCCGAGCGATTCGAGCCACCGCTTCATCCGTCGGAACGCCAAGGGGGCCGAGCCGCGGAAACGGTGCCCGATCGCGTAGTCGAGGAAGAGGATCGGCAGTCCGGCGGTGAGGAGGGCGATGAGATACGGGATGAGGAAGGCGCCCCCGCCGTTCTCGTAAGCCACGCCCGGGAAGCGCCAGATATTGCCTAGCCCGACGGCGGATCCGATGGCGGAGATGATGAAGCCCAGCTGGCCGCTCCACTCCTGCCGCGGTGCGGCGGATGTGGACGCGGGCGCGGCGGCGCCGGTGGATGCGGATGTGCTCATGAGGACCTCGCTCAGTGTCGCGGGACGCCTTCGTTCTACCTCATGTAGTTGAGATGTGGACAATTTTGTCTCAGTATATGGATTATTGGGGTCACACTGACCGCATCATTGATGCAACACAATCTTCCACGCTCTGCCCCGCACGCTGCGGATGGCGAGGACGAGGAAGCCGATCGTCACGATGACGAGGCAGACGAAGGAGAGGTAGATGTTCTCCGCCACCGGCGTCCAGGTCCAGCCGCGGTCGTTGTCGAGGAGGAGGCCCCAGCCGTTCTCGTAGAACTCCTCGATCTTCATGTTGGCGGCCCAGGCGCCGCCGATGTAGCGGCCGGGCAACAGGTAGGAGATCCACAGGATGGCCCGGCTCGGCCCCTCGGAGAAGCGGTGCTCGAGGTTGAAGGAGACGTCGGAGAGGAGGACGAGGGAGGAGAGGACGCCCATGAGGACGTAGATCGTCGACGCGGTGCCGCGCACGATGCTCGAGACCATGAGGCCCATCGCCGTGCAACTGAGCGTGTACAAGGGGAAAAGGACGAGGCAGAAGATGAAGAAATGGGGCAGGACGGTGCCGTGCTCGACGTTGAGGTCCCAGGCGAAGAGGAAGGCCGCGAGCACCCCCATGCCGATCGACGGACCGGCCGCGGCTAGGAACTTCGAGAGGATGTGCTCGGTGGCCGAGACCCCCCAGAGCGATTCGCGGCCGAGCAGGGGCCAGTCGTCGAAGATCGAACTCGTCGTCAAGCCGCAGGCGCCGAAGCCGACGACGGTGATGAGGATGAGCATGGCCATGAACATGTCTTCGGCGTCGGCCCCGATCGAGTCGCCGACGATGACGCGGCTGAGCACCGCGCCGACGAAGGGGAAGGCGATCATCGAACCGATCCGCATGAGCAGCGCCATCCGTCCGCGAAAACGACGTTTGGTCGACGATTCGCCCGGTTTCGAGCTGATCCAGCGGGTGAAGATACGCCCGGTCTCGCGCTTGTAGAGGGTCCAGAGCCCGACGGCGGAGCCGTGGAGGGAGTGGAGGAAACGTCCCATTATCGCCTCCAGGTTCCGGTTTTCAGTTTCTTCATGAGGTCGGCGTCGTCGCTCGCGCCGAGCCCGGGGTAGAGGCCGGCGAAGTTGCCGTGGTAAGCCACGACGGCCTCGTTCGGCCCGGCCAACCCGAGGGCGACGGCGTAGGCGTCGTCGGGAATGTGGGTGAGCGTGTGGGTGACGATGATGACGGAGCCGGAGCTGAGGTCGTGGGCGACGTCGGTCAGCGCGTTGATGAGCTCACGGTCGGAGTCGGGGTCCAAGCCGCTGTTGGGCTCGTCGAGGAGAAGGAGGTCGGGGTAGCTCATCCGTTCCAAGGCGAGGGAGAGACGTTTCTGCTGGCCGCCGGAGAACTCATTGGCGTATTTCCCCTTGATGTCCGCCATCGTCAGGCCGGCGCAACGCAGGGCTTCGACGATCGTGCGTTCGGCTTGGTCGCGGTGTCCGTCGCCCCGTTGTTTGAGCCAATAGGTCTGTTCCATGACGTCGTCCATCGGCAGGTCGGGGACGAGGATGGCCTCCTGAGGCACGAGGGCGACGCTGTGGACGCGGTCGCGCCCCGAGCTGCGCAGGGCCGAGCCGCGGAAGTTGAGGTGGCCGGTCCACAGGGTCGGCTTGGGCCCGCCGATGATCGTGTGGAGGAGGGATTCGCCCAGTTTCGCCCCCCCGGTCTTGGCTGTCTGCCCGGTGGCGGAGAGCAAGGAGCGCAGCAGTGTCGATTTTCCCACGCCGCTAGGTCCGATGAGCGCGATGAGGGTGCCGACGGGGCAGCTCAGCCCGGCCAGCGAGAGGGTACGCGGCTGGCCGTCGTCGGTGCGCCCCAAGCTGATGATGACGTCGTCGGCGGTCAAGCCGAGCGGTGGTGGCGCGGGAGCGGTGGGCCGTTTCTCGGCCTGCGAGGCGGCGGCCTCCTCGGCCCGGTCGGCCCGCTCGATGACGGTGAGGCTGTCGCCGCCGGGCCAGACGAACCGGGTGCCGGCGATCTCGAAGCCCTGCCCCGGGGCGATCGCCTTGCTCGTCGACTCGCCCCATTCCCCGGCCACGAGCGGGGCGCGCCCGGAGCGGGGGTCTTGGATGAGGATGAGCTCCGGGGTGATGTCGTCCCAGATGAGCCGCACGGCGTGCCCGGGGATGCCCGGGGTGTCGACGCGCAACGTGCAGTCCTCGGCGCTGCCGAGCGTCATTCTGGCCTGCCGCAAGGCGAGATGGCGTTCGTGCGAGGCGATCGACGGGTCGTCGGTCGGGGCGGTCCGGGGCCGCGTGGAGGCGGGCGGACGGCGAGTCGGCCCGCGCCCGGAACCGGCCGGTGGGCGGCCCGTGCCTGTGGAGCCAGCGAAGGTTTTGGCGCTCACCCCCGGGTTGGTCCGGTCGGGCGAATCCGGCGAAGCGGGAGCTGCGCCGCTGGGACGTTGCCCGCCGGAGGCGACGCCGCGGGTGTCGGGGCGTGGGGATGTGGGAGCGTTCATGACTGCCTCCCTTCGCCCGAGTCGGCGCCGTCCCCGCGCAGACCGCGCAGGGTGCGGGCGACCCGACGGACGCGCCGGCGGAGGAGCAGGGAGAACACAGCGGTGACGAGCGCGAGGGCGATGACGACCGCCCACCAGTACCAGGGCGTCTCCCCTCCGGTGCCGAACCATTCTTGGAGCCCGAGCGCGACGAGGATGACGAGGAGGATCGTCCCGGCGGCGCCGATGACATAGGAGAGGAAGGAGTCGGCCGCTCCGAAGTCGTCGCTCACCTGGGCCAGGGCGGCGTCGTCGGCGCGCGAACCGGCTTCGGCGGTCAATTGGGCGACGGCCTGCGAGAGGGCCGAGGGCGGTTGGCCGGGCGGGGCCGGTTCGCGCCGCACGACGTCCTGCAGCTCCGTCAGGCGCCCCACGATCTCTTGGAGGCTCTCCCCTCGGTTGCCTCCTGACAAGGCGTAATGGAGGGCTCCGTGGAGTTCGCGGTAGTCCGTGGCGAGAACCTGGTTCTCTTGGCGCAGCGTCTCGATCTCGTCTTCCCAGGCGGCGATCTGCTCGTGGTCGATGACGGATCCGCTGGCTGTCAGCTCGGCTTGCCAGATGGCGTCGGCGTTCGACTGCCAGGGCGTGGCCGAGGCGGTGTAGATGATCGAGGCGGACGACGAGTTCGGCGCCGTCGGATGCGGCACGCTCGGTTGCGATAGGAGCGAGGGCGATGGGGCTGGCGTCGGAACCGGCGTCGGCTCGGGCAAGCGCGCCGGGGCGGGCGCCGGTGGCGGTGTCGGAGCGGGCCGGGGCGCCGGCCGGTCCGCCACGAAGTCGGACGGGCCGATCGACGGTGAGCTTGCCGGTGATGAGCCGCCCGACGAGGGATCGGACGACGGCGCCGCCCACGGCCGAGCGACGTGATCGGGCGCGGCCACGGGAGCGGGCTCGGCGGCGAATGAGGAGGTGAACGTCACCGGCGCGGCCGAGACTGGCTCAGGAGCTGGCGTCGGCTCGGGCGAACGCGTCGGGGCCGGGTCGATCGGCCCGTCGTAGGTCTGGCCCAAACCGTAGGCGTCGTTCGAGGTCATCGGCGGCGCGGGCGGGGGCTCGAACATCCCCCAGCCGGCCTGGGGGACGCTCTGCGATCCCCCGTGCGGTTGGGCGGCGCCGGGGTCGAAGCCGTTCTCGGTCAGGTCGAGGCCGCCGAAGTCGCCGGAGGAGTTCTCCTCGCTGAAGTCGAAAGCGGATATCTCGCCCCACACGGTGTCCTCGACGGCGTGCGAGGGGCGCGAGCGGCTCGCCGTCTCCCCGGTCGCCGGGACGGACGGGGCGGAGGCTGGGCCGGGCCGCGACGTCGACGGCGAGTACGGATCAGGCTGGAACGGGACGGGCGCGAACCCCGTGGCGTCGCGCCCCGAGGGGGTGGCGTCGGCGGGGATGGAATCGGCCGACGGCGCCGTCGCGAGCGGCGAGGTCTCGAACATCGTCGGTTCGGAAGGAGCGAAGCCGGAGCCTCGCGAATCCCTCGAGGAGAAAGCCTCGCCACTAGGGGAGACCGGGGCGGACCAGGGCGCCGGCCGCCCCGTGTCGGCGTGGGAATCCAGCCCTTGAGCCGCCGGAGCGGACGGGGTCGACGAGCCCCTCTGAGCTGGCGGGGTCGACGTCGTGGTGCGCGGGTGGGGTGGCGGAGCTGGCGGGGTGCGGGTGATGACGACCGGGTCCGAGGGGTCGTCGTCGGCGCGGAACCCCATCGAGCGGCGCGGCGCCAGGCTGAGCCAATCCTCCGTCATTCCGGCCAGTTCGGCCGCCGTCATCTCGTGGTCGCCGTTGTAGACGCGGGTCAGCAGGAGGAGGTCGTCCTCGGCCACTGCGGCGAGGCTCTGCCACGGCATGAGCCCGGGCCCGGCCCCGGCGCGTTCCCCCATCGACTCGAAGAAGAGGTGGGCGAACAGTTCACGGTCGCAGGCCGCCGTCTCCGGTTGGGCGCGCAGCGGCGCCACCCGGGGACGGTTGTGGAACCCGGCCCGGTTGTCGCAGACGAAGGAGTCGGTGTCGATGAGGTAGGCGGCATGGGCGACGTCGGTCGTCCGGTCGGACGGCGTCGCCAAGAGGGTATTGCCCAATTTGAGGTCATTGACGATGATGCGGTGCTCGTGCAGCTGCCCCAGGATCGCGCCGATCGCGCCTAGCCGCAGCAGCTTCGTCGTCGGCGTGTAGTAGTCGCTGGCGTGAGGGAGGGACATCCGCGGAGTCGACAGGTCGATTCCGTTCGACCAGGCCGTCGTCTCCTCGCCCCAGGAGCCGGAGGCGGGGCTCCAGCGCTGGACGACCCCGATCCGGTGGCCCTGCTGGTCGAGGGCGAAGGCGATCGGCCAGGCGCAGGCCTGCCACAACGCGTCGAGCGGGCCGCCCTGCCATTCACTGGTGACGCCGATGAGATGGGCGACGGCGTCCCAATCGCACGGGCTGGCGTCGTCGCGGTTGTAGCCCTCGCGGAAGCGAGGTTTGAACTCCTTGAGGATGCCGTCCGGGGGACGGGTGTCGGAGCCGGCTCGATCGGGCAGGCGGACGCGGCGCACCCGGGTGGCGTTGAACCCATCGCCCTCGCTGAGGTCGATGTTGTCGCTCAACAGTTCGGCGACGGGGTAACTGGCGACGGCGTAGGACGTGGTCATAGTGCCCCTCTTCCGGTCCATGAGACCAGGGGCGCGTCGGTCGCCTCCCCGGCCTGTGATGGGCTGGTCGTCCCCGCGGCGGGGGCGGTGTCATCGTCGTGCCGCACGACGAGCGCGGCGATGGCGGAGTCGTCCATGTATTTCGGCGACAGGACGCTGACGGCGCCGACGAGGGCGTCGTGGAGTTGATCGTCGGTCTCGTAATCGGCCAGGCTGGCGAACCAATCGGGCGAATGGTGCAGGCCGCTGGCGGCGCCGTCCGTCATGACGGCGAGGACGTCGCCCGGTCCGAGCGCGGCCACCCCCAACTCGGGCGCCCGGTTGAGGCGGGGCAAGGTGTTGTCGACCTCGGCGCATTTGACGCCGTTCCAGTGCTGGTCGTGCTCGGTCAGCCACTCGATCCGGCCGTCGGCCCGGGCGATGACGACCGAGGAGTCGCCGACGGAGAACCAGGCCGCCCGGATCGGCCCCTCGCCGGCGCGCACGAGGGGCACGGTCTCGCCGAGGGCGACCTGATAGGCCGGATGGACGGGGGTGGGAACAGAGGAGGGCCCATCGTCGAGGCGGGGATCAGCCTGAGACGTGGGGGCAGGATCGCCGACCAGCGACGTCGCGCTGGGCTCGGGCTCGGGCGTCGAGTCGAGATCGAGGCTGGGCCCGGAGGCGTGCGTGGTCTTCGCCGCCGGCGTCGCGGAGCCGAAGACGGACGGATCGACGGCTCGCGGCGCCGCCGTCGCATCGTGATCACGCGGCGAATCGTCACGGCTGGCGAGGAAACCGCTGACGTCGACCCCGACGGCCAGCGCCAGGGTCGTGGCCGGACGGCCGGGCTCGTCGTCCATGTCCTCATAGGTGGCGTTGATTCCGAGGATGACCGCTTCGATGATCCAGCCGCAGGCCTCGGGCCAGGACTCCGGTTCGATGAGGTGGCAGCCCCACTGGAGGTAGAGGTCGTGGGTGGCCGCGGCGGCGGCCTGGACGGCGGCGGCGGAGGCGATCTCCCCGCGTCGTGATTGCGTCACCCCGTCGGCGACGATGATGACCCCGTGGCGGGCGTCGAGATGATGATGGGCGTTGTCCTGGCAGGGCTGGTGCCAGCCTTCGACGGCGCAGGAGCCCAGCCAGGCGGGGCCGTCGTAGCCCCCGGTCGTGCCGGCGAACTCTTCGAGCCACGGCGCCTCGTCGGACCAGGTCGTCGAGGGCGGCTCGGGATCGCCGGGCTCCCAGGCGACGGAGTCGTCCGGGGTGTCGGCGGTGTCAGGATCGACCGGATCGAGTGGTTGGAGTCGGCCGACGGCGGAGGAGTCGCCGACGGGGTCCTGCCCCAGGGAAGCGGAAGGACGATCGTCCTGAGGAGCTTCGGCGGGCTGAGGATTCGTTCCGGTGGTCGTGGCGGCGGTGGGAAAGGGCCCGTTCGTCCACGCCATCTCGTTCATTAGTACCCCGTCAACGGTCTCACTGGTGAATAACCTGCGTTGAGATCGGCGTCGTCGTCACTGGGACACAGCTCGCCCGCCTTGACCGAACTCGCGATCGAGTTGGCGATGTAGCGGAACAGGGGGCCGACCACCCCCAGGCCGGACTCCGACTTCGACTGATAAGCCCGCCCGCCGTGGCTGCGCGTCCCCACCGAGGACAACACGGCCGGGACGGACTCACCGAAACCCAGCGCCACGATACCTGGCTCCTCCGCATTCCCAAGGTCGCGCAGAGCGCGGTACTCCTGGCGCCAGGCCGGATCGTCGCTCGGCTTGCCGTCGGTCAGGAAGAAGACGGCCGGACGGTTCGGCGTCCACGTGTCACGGCGCAGTCGGTCGAGATCCTCGTCGATGCGCTGACGCAGCAGTGCGAAGGCCGGGCCGTAGTTGGAATAGGTGCCACGCTCATTGAAAGGCAACTCGTCGTTGCGCCATCCAGCGCGCGCCTGAGTCAATTTGCGGGCCTCGGTCAGCGGGAGGACGTCGCTGGCCGTGGCGTCGAATTGAATGATGCGCAACCACACTTGATCGCGCACCACTTGACGACTATGGGACGAGACTTGGACGAAGCCGAGCTCGCGATCGGCCGCCCGTGATCCGCAGCCGAGCCACGAGACCAACTCTTGAGTCCACATCCGGACCTCTTGGAAAGCGGTCACCGGGATGGGCTCCCCGTTCGGGCCTTTCTCATAACGGTACGGTTCGCTCATGGAACCGGACACGTCGATGACCAGGTAAAAAGGGAACATCGCCCCTTTTCCGCCCAGACTTCCTTCTGGAAACATTCCACACCACCTCGATTAGTGAAGGCTCTCCCCCAAGAGCCGCGCGCTCCCCGTACTGCGCGCCAGTCAAGGTTACCACACTTCGTTGAAGTATGCACGGCGGCGATGAATTTCCACACCCAAGACACCGCGAAAGAGGGACACGCAGATTTTCTGAGAACCACCATGGGGAGCGGCGGCCTTGGAAGACCTACAGTTGTAGACCCTAGCTCTCATGAGTGACAGGCGCTACACAGTTTCCACATATTGGCACACATTTTTATTTATCGCTGTCATTGTCGCGTCGCTGACCGGGGCGAGAGAACACCGGAGGGGCCACCGACCGCCTCGATCAGTCGAGGTCGGCGAGACACGGAGGGGCGGGACGGCCAGAGCGCCCCGCCCGCTGTTCCACGAGAACCGGTGTTCATCCACGTCCTGATCAGGCACGCCTTAGACTGCACTCATGACCGTGACCGATGTGAACGCCGCCATCAATCTGCGACTCGACTTGCTCAACCTGCCGCGCACCGTCGATCCCGACAGCGAGGCCACCGCTGAACTCGTCTTCCCGATGCTGGCCCGCCAACGGGAACTCTCGCGTCGGCTGGGTGATCGGCTCCCCCCGGTCGACTTGCGCATCGAGCGTTTCCTCAAGGCTTATCTCGAACTCGGCGACGACGCCCAGATCCTGCCGCGGCGCACCTTCGTCCTCGATCAACCGGGGCTGGCGCGGGCCATGAGCTTGCCGGCCCATGGCGATTCCTTCGCCTCCCCGCTCGTGACGAGCTACCGGCTCCACAACGGTGTCCTCCACAACCCGGCCAACGACCGGCGCACCACTCAAGGTGTCTTCCACATCGCCGAGGGCGGCCTGCCCATCCCCGACGACAAGCTGGCCGTGCCGCGCGAGGTCTTCGCCACCTTGTTGACGAAGGCCTTCGAGGCGCCCGACGATCTCACCGTCCTGCCCTTCACTGGCGCCGAGGAGGAGCCGGCCCATTGCTGGGTGTCGATCCTCCTACGCCCGCTCGTCTGTCCGGCGGTGCGGCGCTTCACCAACGAGAAGACGCTCGAGGTGCGTTTCTTCGCCCCCGCCTCGCTCATCTCCAACCTTGATTTCGTCGAAGGCGTCTTCGGCAACGGTGGCGATCCTTACCTGCCAGAGAACGACTCCTCGCTCGACCCGATCCACTGGACGGGCCACACCGGTTGCGTCGTGCTGGCGCCCCACCTCATCCACCTGACGAAGAAGGAGCTGGGACTGCCCCACGTCTCGGCCGCGACGGAGCGCCAGCAACGCGATGGCATGTGCTGGACCGATCCGGACGAGCTTTATAACAACGGAAAAGCGTTTAAGTTGTGCGCCCGGGACGAGCGCGGCGTCATCGTCACGATCATCGCCGACAACTACTACGGCTACTGCAAGAAGGAGGTCAAGAGCCACATCTCCTATTCGGCCAACCTCCTGGGCTCGGCCGAGGAAGAACACTCCGGCGGCGCCCTCGTCTTCCCGAGCTACCGGCTCTCCCCGGTGTGGACGGACACGATCACCGACGACACCCACACCTTCTCCGAGATCCTCGCCCGCGACCCGGAGCGCTTCGTCCTCCAGCCTGAAGGCCACGCCATCGACACCCAATGGTGTCACATCGTCCTCGTCCCAGCCGGGGCGCGTTACTCCCTGCCGGAGCAGTCGGTCACGTGGACGAATCCGAACGGGTCCCAAGGCCGCATCAAACTGCGCGCCGACCAGGTCTATCTCGCCCCCAGCGGCTACCGGGTCGAATTGCGCCCGACCGACGCCGATCGCAAACAGTGGAATCTCATCGGCACCCACCCCCAGGCCACCGGCTGCCACAAGCCGGCCACCGTCTCCGGGGGCGGCAAATCGGAGATCTCGAAGTCGATCACCGACGCCTTCCTCTTCTCCTCGATCTTCGTCAACGACTTCGAGGCCGACATGAGGGCCGTCCGCGAGATCCTCGAGCGCGACTACTCCGATCGTTTCGCCGATCCGGCGATGCGCGGGGAGGATCGCCGCTCCGTCCTCTCACCCGACCGCTCCGACGGCTCCGCCATCAAGTTGTTCACCCCGTCGTCGCAGTTCACCGACGAGTACAACGCCTGGCTCGAGACGATCCCCCAGCACATCAAGCAGCTGGTCTTCGTCATCAAGCACTATTACGAGGCGGAGTGGGGCGACGATTGGCAGTCGCATTTCTCCGTCGGCATCATCAACGGTCGCCCCGGCAACTCCTTGCGTCTCGACGAGGAGAAAATCAATGTGACGACACTGCGGGTCGGTTTCGACGAGGATGGCGCCTGGCGCATCTTCAGTCTGCGCTACGACTACTCCCCGGCCGTCAAGGTGCAGACGGAGGACGACATCACCGCCTCCGTCGTCGCTCCCGGCCACGTCCTCGAGGAGAAAGGCGACGCCCGCTCGAAGAAGTACGTCTCCAACTGTGAGAAGTTGTTGTTCCAGCGCCCCGACGACGCCAAACACCGCGGCTACGATCGCCAGGCCGAGAAAGACATCGCCGAAGCTGACACCTTCCTCTCCAACTTCGAGCCGTTGACGACCTCCGACGCCCAAGCCATGCTCGAGGACGCCGTCGGCTACTCGAAATTCACCAAGCCGATGCGTCGCCTCATCAAAGAGGCGGCTGAACCGGTGGAGGGGGCGCCGGAGTACTTCGTCTCCTCGGCTGACGCCCGCCTCATCAACGGGGCGCGTTCGACCAATCCGCGCTACCTCCAGCCGCGGCCCGACCTGGCCAACCCGGCCCTGACGGCCACCGCCGCCACCGCCACCCGGTTGTACAAACACCTCAGCATGAAGGATCCCTACCCCACCCCGGTCGATGTCGTCGCTGCCGGACGGCGCAACAACCCGGCCGGCCCCGGTGTGCCAGCGCTGTGCTGTTACAACCCACTCCACTACATGGAGTTGCCGGAGTTGTTCATGGAGTTCACCTCGTCGATGACGGGCAAATCCCCCTCGACGACGGGCGCGGGCTCCGAGGGCGCCATGACGAAGGGCCCCTTCAACGCTATGCCGGCCATCATCGACCTCAACGCCGCTTTCGTCGGCTTCGCCCTCACCGGTTATGACGGTTGGTTGTCTTCCGCCGGGTACGTCGGCCCCAAGGCCCGGGTCGACCACGACATCTCGCTGCTCGTGCCCGAGGTCTTCTCCCGGATGGAGATCGACGAGCGCGACGCCCGCAACCTCATGGCCGAAGGCGCGCTCGAGAAGATCGACGACTTCGAACACAACGGAAAGATGGTCTTGGCGAGCCGGTTGGGCTATCGCATCACCAACCATTTCGTCCTGCACTATTTCGGACGCATCTTCATGGCTCCCGACGTCGTCTTCACCGAGGAGATGCTGCGCCCTGAACTGCAGGATCGCGACGTCTTCGCCGATTCCGTCAACACGATCGTCGCGACCCACCAGCGCGTCGCCCAGGCTTATTTCGACGACGGCACGATCAGCCTGGCCTGCCCGCCGCTGCGCGCCCTGCTCGAGATCATGGCCCATGGCCAGTCGTCGGAGGGGTGGACGCTCTCCTCGCCGGAATTCCGTGAATTGTTCACCGCCGAATCCGTCCTCGCCTCCGACTGGTACGCCGCTCGGCTCGACGCCAAGCAAGCTCTCGACGTGCACCGGGCCGACCGCTCCTTGTCCTCCCTCGACCGCTTCATGGATCAGGCCAACAACGCCGAGGTCGTCGCCCGGCTCGATTTGGACGCCCGGCGGGCCCAGATCGTCAAATGGCACGATCGCTGGGCCTCGCAGACCTACCGCGAGTACCTGGTGGGAACCTTAGGAGTCCAGCCGCTCTGAACGATCATGGGGATTAATCACCATTGATAAATGTCTCTCTGGTTCGGTAGTGTCAGCATTGTCGTGATGTGTCCGCTGAATTGTCGTCTGCGGGGTTGACGTGCCAAGGGAGGGAACCATGGCCGGTTCGGGGAATGGATCCCAAGGAGCGACGGCGGCCACGCCCGCCACGGGATGGCGGGGCAAGCGCAAAGCGGTCGCCTCCGTCTCCTCGGTCGTCGCGTTCGCGCTGACGATCACGGGGATCGCCCTAGTCCGCGACGGTTTCGCTCTCACCGAGCTTGATCTGCACGACTCCGGCGTCTGGGTCACCCAGCAGAATCAGTTGCGTCTGGCGCGGTTCAACTATGAGGCGAGCCGGTTCGACGCCACCGTCGACGGGATCGACGTCGGCTCCCGCTTCGACGTCCTCCAGGAAGCGGCCTCCATCTTCGTCCATGACTCCGCCGAAGGGGCGGGCTCCGTCATCGACCCGGCCCAAGCCAAACAGGGCAGCACCGTCGAGACGACCGCCGGATCGAGTGTCAGTCTCGGCGGCGGCTACGCCTCCCTCCTCTTGCCCGACGTCTCCTCGCTCTACGTCGTCCCCGAGTCGATGCTGCCGAGCTTCTCCGTCGAACAAGCCGAACCGGTCGTCACCGACCTCGCCCAGGGCGCCGCCTCCGTCACTGGAATCGACGGGCTGACCCACGTCGTCGACCCGGCGACCGGCGCGGTGACGACGGTCACCCCGAGGATCGCCGAGGACGGCAGCATCTACTACGAGACGGCTGCCGTCACCCTCGACGACCTCTCCGACAAGGGGTCGTTCCAGATCACTGCGGTCGGGGCGACCCCGGTCGTCTACGACGAATCGGCCCAGATGATCCACATCGGCGAGCGCGCCGTCCCCGTCGAGGGGGCCCCCGCCGCCGGAACGAGCGAGAACACGGGAACGGACGAGGCCGATGGGTCGGCCGGTTCAGCCACCCCGGCCCCGAGCGCCAGTCCCTCGACGGCGCCGGCGAGCGGGGACGCCGAGGGCCCCTTCCGCGTCGCCCTCCAACAGCCCAGCGCCACCGGTGTCGCCGGGGCGTCCGGCGACGTCGTCGTCTACTCCACCTCGAAATCCCTTGTCACCCAGCCTTTCGGTGGGGATGATCCGAGGGTGGTCCCCGCCGAGGTGACGGGCGGGCAGCCGGCCCAACCGGTCGCGCTGGCCGGGTGTTCCTATTCCGTCTGGTCGGGCACGCGCGCCTTCGCCCGCGACTGCGTCACCGATGAGGCCGACAGCGCCGAGATCGTCGAGGCGGCCGCTCCCGACGACGCGTTGGCGTTCCGTGTCAACCGGGGCCATGTCGTCCTCAACCAGGTCGGCGGCGGCGGGGTCTGGCTCGTCACCGGGGCCTTGGAGAAGGTCGACGATTGGGAGGAACTCCTCGCCACCGACGATGTCGGGGAGGAGTCGGACGACACGACCGAAGAGACCCAGACGATGTTGACGGCCGAGCGGCCGGAGGAGAACCACGATCCGACGGCCAATGATGACACGTTCGGGGTGCGGGCGGGGCGGTCGACGATCCTGCCGGTGGTGGAGAACGACACCGAGGAGGATTACGGTGACATGCTCACCGTCTCGGTCGACGGTGGTGGGCCGCTCTTCGGGACGGTCGCGACGGTGTATAACGACACGGCTTTTCAGATCGATGTGCCCGAGGACGCCACCGGGTCGACGAGTTTCTCCTATCGGGTCTCCGATGGTCGTGGTGGGGAGGACACCGCCACGGTGCGGATCGAGGTGCATGCCGATGATGTCAATGCGCCCCCGGAGTTGAAGTCGACGCGCCGGGGCGATTTGACGGTGCCGTCGGGTCGCGAGGTGACGACGAACGTGTTGACCGATTGGCGCGACCCCGACGGCGACGACATCTATCTCCTCGCGGCGACGTCGCCGGGCGTCGAGGACGTCGTCCAATTCACCCCCGACGGCCAGGTGACCTTCCGCGACGGTGGCCGCTCGACGGGGATCAAGAACGTTCCTCTCATCGTCTCCGACGGCACGGCGACCGCGGAGCAACCGCTCGTCGTCAACGTCGTCCCCGATGGCCAGCCGCCGTCGACCTTGCCCGACATCGCCTCCGGCCCCGCCGGCACAGACATCCTCGTCACCCCCTTGGCCAACGACATCGACCCGGACGGCCAAGAGCTGCGCCTCGTCAGCGTCGAGGGCGGGGCGGGCGCGACCGTCACTCCGGATCTCAGCGCCGGGACGTTCACCGTGCGCGCCGACCAGCCCGGCAGCCACTATTTCTCGTATTTGGCCTCGGACGGCCCGACGGCGGCGCGCGACTATGTGCGTGTCGACATCCTCGCCCCGGCGCAGCCGGACGCCGCGCCGATCGCCGTGCCCGACACCGTCATGCTCTCCAAGGGTCAGGAGGCGCGCGGCGCGGTCTTGGCCAACGACGTCAACCCGCTCGGCTATCCCCTTGTCGTCACGTCGGTGCAGGTGCCCGAGGGGGCGCCCGTCGCCGTCGCCATCATCAACCACGAGACTTTGCGCATCACCGAGACCCGCGAGTTCTCCAACGCTTTCTCCTTCAGTTACACGATCTCCAACGGCCACGGCACAGCTCGCTCCATGGTGACGGTCGTGCCGGTGGCGGCGCCCTCCCAGGTGCTCCCGCCCGACGCCGCCGACGACGAGATCCGCATCCGGGCCGGCGACATCGCCACCGTCGACGTCCTGGCCAACGACACCCACCCCAACGGGATCCCCCTGCGTTTGCGCACCGCGTTCCCCGAGCAGCGCCTGCCCGATCCGGATTCCGAGGCGCTCGTCTTCACGATGGAGAACACGATCCGTGTCCACGCCCGCCAGACGCCGGGCATCTACACGGTGCTCTACCAGGTCGAGGCCACCCAGGGCACGGCTGAGCCTGACACCGGCCGGTTGACGATCCACGTCGTCGCGGCCGATCCGGAGACGAACCAGGCGCCGACGCCGGAACTCGTCGAGGCGCGCACCGTCAACGGGATGCCGGTGACGATCCCCATCCCGCTCAACGGCATCGATCCCGAGGGCGACTATGTCGAGTTGCGTGGCCTGGGCACGGCCCCCGACCAGGGGCGGATCATCGAGGTGACGGCGACGGGCTTCGTCTTCGATCCCGGCTCGACGGCGGTCGGGCAGGCCCGGTTCACCTATATCGTGCGCGATCGTCTCGGCGCCGAGGCGACGGGCAACGTCATCGTCGGTATCGGGCAACGTTCGGGGGAGAACTCGCCGCCGGTGGCGGTGACGGACGCCGTCGAATCGAAGCCGGGCCGCGAGCTCAATCCGGCCGTCACGCTCAACGACACCGATCCCGATGGCGACATCCCCGCGCTCGTGACGGATTCCGCCGTGGGCGGGGAGGGCATGGGCCCGATCGAGACGATCGAGGGCCGGTTGTCGTTCACCGCGCCCGAGGAGCCGGGCGACTACTACGCCACCTATGAGATCGAGGATAGTTTCGGCCAGCGCGCCACCGGCATCGTCACCATCAAGGTCGACGAGACGATCGAGGCGAAGAAACCGACGCCGCGCGACGACGTCGTCACCTACCTCGAGGCCCTCAACGTGGCGAGCGTCGAAGTGCGGGTGCTTGACAACGACGAAGACCCCGATGGCGATGTGCGGGCCAATGTCCTCGACGTCGACCTCGACACCGCGACGGTCAGCGCCGACGGCCTCGTGACGATCCCAGTGCTGGCTGAGACGCAGATCATCGACTACACCTTGACCGATCCGGATGGGCTTGTCGGCGAGGCTTTCATCACCGTCCCTGGCTCCGCCACGATCCCCCCGCTGGCCAAACCGGACATCGAGGAATTGCGCGTCGTGGCGGGCGATTCGCTCGATCTGCGGTTGGAGGATTACGTGCTGACGGCCGAGGGCAAGGCCGTGCGCGTCACCGAGGCGGCCAAGGTGACGGCCTGGAACGGCGAGCCCTCGCTCGTCTCGGAGACGGTCGTGCGTTTCACGGCGCCGGAGAAGTTCGTCGGCGAGGCCGCCATCTCCTTCGAGGTGACCGACGGCGCCGGCCCGGACGATCCGAACGGCTTGAAATCCATCATCACGGTGCCGATCCTCGTGACGGCCTCCGACGGGTCGATGAGCACGCCGCCGTCGATGCTTGGCGCCCACCTCGACGTCGAAGTCGGCACGGACGCGACGCTCGACTTGAGCGCCCTCGTCCAAGACCCGGACATCGACGAGACCTTCACCTTCGAAGTGACCGCCGCCCCGTCGATCGAGGGCGTCAGCGCCGCCATCGACGGATCCACTCTTGTCGTCACCGCCGAGCACGCCGTGGCGAAGGGGCAAACCGGGGTGATGCGCGTGAACGTCTCCGATGGGCACAACGATCCCGTCGAGGCGGAGATCACCTTGTCAACCGTCTCGTCGCGCCTGCCCCTGGCGCAGACGGTCGACGACGAGGTGCCCGACCTCCACCAAGGCGACACGATCTGTGTCCCGGTGACGGACAACGACGTCAACCCGGTGCCCGGCACCCCGTTGCGCGTCGTCACCGGCATGGTCGTCGTCGAGACGGGCAACGGCACCGCCACCCCCGGCTGTTCCGGCGAGGGCAGTGTGGCCGTCACCGCCGCCCCCGACTTCCACGGCACCATGGTCGTGCGCTACACCGTCGAGGACGCCTTCGAAGACATCGACCGCTACGTCGACGGGCGCATCTACGTCAACGTCAAGGGCCGCCCCGAGGCGCCGACGGGGGTGCAGATCAACGAAGTCGGCAACCGCTTCGTGCTCCTCGAGTGGAGCCCGGCGATCAACAACGGCGCTCCCGTGACGGGTTACACCGTCACCGCCGCCGGCGGCGCGGGCGGCCCCTGGCAGTGCGGCACCGCCACCATCTGCAACCTCGACGGCCTGACCAACAACGTCACCTACACCTTCACCGTGACGGCGACGAACGAGGTCGGCACCTCCGACCCCTCGGCCGCCTCAGCCGAGGCGCGGCCCGACACGATCCCCAACCACGCCGCGGCGCCCGTCCTCAAGTTTGGCGACAAGCAACTGGAGATCACGTGGACGAACCCGGGCAGCGAGGGCTCGCCGGTCGAGTCGTATGATCTAGAGATCTCTCCGACGCCGGATAATGGCCAGTACTCCACCAACATCGTCGGCACGACCCACACCTGGACGGGCCTGACGAACGGCGTCGAATACCGTGTGCGCATCTGCCCGCGCAACCTCGCTGAAGGGGTCTGCGAGGAGAACCGTGAATCGCAGATGTCGTCCTGGTCGGCTGGCGAGGTCCCGGCTGGGCCGCCGTTAGCCCCGTCCGCCCCGTCGATCAAGCGGCTCGACCCGGTCGGCTCCCAAGGTCAGGTCCAGGTTTGCTGGGATGCGCCGAACAACAATGGTGACGCCGTCAACGAATACACCGTCACCTCGTCGACCGGTCAGGTGGCTACCACCTCAGGCAGTTCGACCTGTCAAGCGTTCGTCTTGCCGACGAGCACGACGGAGTACACCTTCACCGTCAAAGCGAAGAACAAAGCCGGCTACGGTGAGACCTCGGCCGCCTCCTCGCCATTCCGCTCCTTCGTCGCCCCCGGCGCCGTCACCGGATTGACGAAGACCGACCGCGACCGCGCCTGCGACGTCAGCTTCGGCGCGGCCGCCCTCAACGGCGCCAACGCCGGCGAGGTCACCTACTACTACCGCCTCAGCAGCGGCGCCACCGGCAACTTCGGCGGCTCCACCAGCGGCACCATCGGCGGCCTGGCGAACAACAGCACCTACAACATCACCGTCTGGGCCGCCAGCACCGCGCAAGGAGTGACATACAAGGGCCCGGAGACGACCGTCAACGGGTGTGCGCCTTACGGGCCGCCGAACCAGCCCAATCTCTCCGCCAGCGCGAGCGGCGATCGGGTCAATTTCAGTTGGTCGCCACCGAGCGCTAATGGCCGGGCGGTCACCGATATCGTCGTCGCCGGCACGAGCCGAGGCCCCGGCAATGGGTCTGATAGCAATGGTGGTTCATATAGCACGCAGTACTGCGTCGACGCGTACACAGTCGACTCCGCTGGTCAGCACTCGGCGACTAGGCGGGCCTGTGCGACGACCGGGCCGGCTCCGTCATTCACGTTGCAGCCGGATCCAAGTTGGTCGGTTTTACCTGGAACTTCAGGTAGTAACGGCAGTGGATGCGGAACCATTGATGGTGAGAGGTGCGCCAATATTCAACTCGTCACAAGGAATTTTTCAGGAAACGTCGGATGTACCGTGTGGACAGATTTCGCGAATGATGGGAATCGTAGCGTTCTCTGGAGTGGAGAAATCGGAGGGAACACTACATACACGCTCGGGACCTGGACAGGTCGTAATGTCAGTGTTTACGCTACTTGTGGTGGGTTACCTGAGCAAGGATATGACCAACGTGATGTACCAGGGTCGGGAGGGATCCCGACGGTGATCTGGAAGTGAGATTACGTAACTGGCGTCTTCATGTGTGTTGCGGTGCTATTGAGTTCAAGAAGCTCAGGAATTGCAAGATAAACACGCTCTTGAAGAACATCACGTGATTCATCTTCGAGTACAAGCCCGGGGACTGATTCGCTCGTGGCTATCCAGACGCCGGCTTCCTCATCCCACTGGAGATCAACTTTTGGCTCTGTTTCCTTCACTTTGGTCACGATAGCCGTTCTCGCGGACCACAAGGAGAGACCTGCGGCACCGGAGAAAAGATGACGGCAAGGCGATTCTAGGTACGAGTGGTACAATTCGTACATGAGTGCACTTCTGTCAGCCCCGATCGCTCGCGTTCGGGAACACTTGGGGGATGTCGTTGACCAAGCGGTCGCTGACCAGCCGACCGTCATCACACGGCGCGGCAAGGAGGTTGCCGCCGTCGTCTCTATTGACGAGTATCGCCGCTATCGCGCCTGGGAGGAGGGCGAGATCAACGCCATCATCGACGCCCGGATGGCCGATTCTCGCCCAGGGATCCCTTTGGAAGATGTGATGCGTGAGACGCTCGCCCGCGATGAGTGAGCAGAAATGGCGCACAGTCTTCCGGCCAGAGGCGAGAGACGAACTGCGTCAGATCCCCAAGCCGATGGCGTTGCGCATCCTCGCGAAGCTCTCCGAACTCGAGGCCGATCCCTTCGGATACTCGACGACTGCTCTCGTCTCGACCCCTGATCGGCGTCGTCTGCGCGTGGGCGATTATCGTGTCATTTACACCCTTGAGCATGACAAGTTGATCATTTGGGTCATCCAGGTTGATCATCGTTCTCGGGTATATCAGTGAGTTGGTGAATGCCTTTGGTCAGTTCGCCTGCCGCAGCGCCCGCTTTTGCGCTTGCTCGGCCGGGTCGGGCACGGGCACGGCGGCGATGAGGTCGCGGGTGTATTGCTCCTTCGGCTGACGGAGGACTTGCTCACGGTCGCCCAGTTCGACGAGGCGGCCGGAGCGCATGACGGCGATGCGGTCGGCCAGCAGGTCGACGACGGCGAGGTCGTGGGTGATGAAGAGGCAGGCGAAGCCCATCTCGTGTTGGAGGCGGACGAAGACTTCGAGCACCTTGGCTTGGACGGAGACGTCGAGGGCGGAGGTGGGCTCGTCGGCGACGACGAAGTCGGGGCTCATGACGAGCGCGCGGGCCAGGGAGACGCGCTGGCGTTGCCCGCCGGAGAGCTCGTGGGGGTAGCGCTCGGCGTAGGCGCCGGGCAGCTCGACGGCGTCGAGGAGGCGGCGGACCCGCTCGTGGCGTTCGGCCTCGGTGCCTTCGCCGTGGACGCGCATCGGCTCGGAGACGCACGCTCCCACGCTCATGCGCGGGTTGAGCGAGGCGGCCGGGTCTTGGAAGACGAAGCCGACGCGCTGGCGGAAGTCGCGTAACGCCTTGCCTTTGACCTTGGCGACGTCGGCGTCGAGGACGGAGACGCGGCCGCGGCTGATCGGCGCCAGGCCGACGGTGGCGCGCCCCAAGGTCGTCTTGCCGGAGCCGGACTCACCGACGAGGGCGACGATCTCATGCTCGTTGACCGTCAAGCTGACGCCGTCGACGGCGTGGACGGGTTTGGCGCCGAGGCGGCCGGGGAAGTCGACCCCCAACTCCTCGACGACCATGACAGGTTTCCCGCCCACCGGCGGGGCGGGCGTCTCCATCGAGGCCGGGCGGGGCCGCCCGAGGTGGGGCACGGCGGCGAGCAGGTGGCGGGTGTAGCGGTGCCGGGGTCGGGCGAAGATGTCGGCGGCTGTCCCCTGTTCGACGATCTCGCCGCGATACATGACGGCGACGCGGTCGGCTAGATCCGCCACGACGCCCATGTTGTGGGTGATGAGGATGATGGCGGTGCCGAGACGGTCGCGCAGGTCGCGCAACAAATCAAGAATTTGGGCTTGGACGGTGACGTCGAGCGCGGTCGTCGGCTCGTCGGCGATGATGACTTCCGGGTCGCACGAGATCGCCATGGCGATCATGACGCGTTGCTTCTGCCCACCGGAGAGCTGGTGGGGATACGACCGCACACGAATGTGCGGCTCGGGGATGCCGACGAGGTCCATGAGTTCGACGGCCCGCGCGTGCGCTTCCTTGTGCGACATGCGTGGGTGGTGGACGCGCAGGGCCTCCTCGATTTGCCAGCCGACGGTGCGGACGGGGTCGAGCGCCGTCGACGGCTCCTGGAAGATCATCGCGATCCGGTCGCCGCGGACTCGTCGGATCGCCTCGCCCTTGAGCCCGATCAACTCCTCGCCGTCGAGTGCGGCCGAGCCCTCGACCGTCGCCGTCCCCGGCAGCAATCCGATCATGGCGCGCGAGCCGACCGTCTTGCCCGAGCCGGATTCCCCGACGATCGCCAGGGTCTCCCCGGGGGCGATGTCGTAGGTGATGCCGCGCACCGCTTGCACGGGCGCTCCGTCCGTCCGGAACGAGACGTGGAGGTTCTCGACCCGCAGCAATCTCCGCGGTGCTACGGCAGCCCTGGAAGGAGCGCTGTGGCTAGGTGATTTCATGGCGCCGGTGGGGAGGGGGGCAGCGGTCGTGGGAGTCTCGCTCATGCCCGCTCCTCCGTTGCGTTCGGCGTTTCCGGCTCGTCTGGTCGAGCAGATTCGGTCGTCCTTGGAGCCGACACCTGCCCATGAGGCGTGATCGTCGTGGATCCTGGATCGTCGTGTCCGGGAGACGTGATCGGCTCGCTGGCTGACGCCGTCGACGGCGAGATCGTCTTGGCGACCAAGGGCGAGTCGGGCGAGCACGGGCTCGGGTCGAAGGGGACGATGGGCTCCCGCTCGACGAGCGCGGCCAGGTCGTCGAGTTCGTTCTCGTCGAAGACCGGGGCGGTGATCGCGGTGGCCGAGACGACGGCGTCGAGCTCCTCCTCGTCGGCTGTCGTCGTGCCGCCGCGGGTGCGCAGGAGCGGGTTGAGGACGTCGTTGAGGGATTCGCCGATGAGGGTGACGCCGGTGACGATGAGGACGATGGCGATGCCGGGGAAGATGCCCGTCCACCAAATCCCGTTGAGGGTGTCGCTCATCGCCTTGTTGAGGTCGTAGCCCCATTCGGCGGCCGAGGTCGGTTCGATGCCGAAGCCGAGGAACCCGAGCGAGGCGAGCGTGAGAATCGACTCGGAGGCGTTCAACGTCATGATGACGGGGATCGACTGGGACACATTCGTCAACACATGGCGGAACATGATCCGCCCCGGTTTCGCGCCCATGACGCGCGCGGCGTCGACGTAGGGCTCGGCTTTGACCTGGATCGTCGCGTTGCGGGTGACGCGGAAATACTGCGGAATGAACACGACGGTGATCGACAACGCCGCCGCCATGATGCCGGAGAAGACGCCCGAGGATCCGCCCGAGACCATGATCGAGACGACGATGGCGAGCAGGAGCGACGGGAAGGCGTACAAAGCGTCCATGACGAGGACGAGGACACGATCGAGCCAGCCGCCGAGATACCCGGAGACAAGGCCCAACGGCACGCCGATGACAGTCGAGAGCAGGCAGGCCAGCACGATCACCTCGATGGCGGTGCGCGCCCCGAAGACGATTCGGGAGAAGACGTCGTAGCCGCCGACGGTCGTGCCGAGCCAGTGGTCGCGCGAGGGGGGCTGCTGGGTGTCGAAGATCTCGGCGAACCCGTAGGGCGCGATGAGCGGGGCGAACAGCCCGACGACGATGAAGAGGCCGACAAGGACGATCCCCGTCAGCAGCATGCCGCGTTGCAACCCATGGGTCGAGCGCAGGAGGGCGAGTCCGGGAACCGTGAAGCGGGCCCGGTTCTGGAATTCCGGCGCGGGCGTCGCGGTCGCAGCCAGTGCGGGCGTGGTGGTCACCGTCGTCGTTCCCTGTTTCGGGGCGTCGCTGCGGGAGGCGCGGGTGGGATCGTGGGCCATCTCAGTACCTCACCCTCGGGTCGACGAGCGCGTTGACGGCGTCGATGACGAACGAGGCCACCGCCACGACCAACGCGATGAACGTGACGATCCCCTGGACGGCGACGAAGTCCCTAGCCGTCAAGTATTTCGCTAGCCAGTAGCCGAGGCCCTGCCATTCGAAAGAGGTCTCCGTGAGGATGGCGCCGCCGAGCATGAGGGCGATCTGCATGCCCATGACCGTCACGACGGGGATGAGCGCGTTGCGGAAGGCGTGCTTGCTCACGACAGCGCTCTCTTTGACGCCACGGGCCCGGGCGGCGGTGACGTAGTCGGCCCGCAAGGTCTGAAGCAGGTTGATGCGGACGAGGCGGATGAACACGCCGGCCGTCAGCAGGCCGAGGGCGAGCGCCGGGAGGATGGCGTGCTTCAACACGTCGACGATATAGGCCGGGTCGCCGTAAAGGATCGCGTTGATGATGTAAATGTTCGTGTCCGGCGAGACGCGGGTCTCCAGCACGGTTTGCACGGGGATCGAGGCTCGCCCCGAGGTCGGCAGCCAGCCGAGGCCTTGGGCGAAGACGAGTTTGAGGAGGAGGGCGACGAAGAAGACGGGGGCGGCGTAGAAGAGCACGGCGAAGGAGCGGATGAGCACGTCGGCCAGCCGGTTGTAGTGCCGCGCGGCCAAGCGGCCCAGGGGGATGCCGACGGCGAAGGCGACGATGAGCGCCCAGAAGCCCAACTCGAGGGTGGCCGGTCCGTAGGTGACGAGGATGTCGGAGATGGGCCGGTTGCCGAGCGTCGTCGAGGTGCCGAAGTCGCCGTGGAGGATGCCCCAGAGGTACTCGCCGTATTGGACGAGGAGGGGACGGTCGTAACCGGCTGCGGCCTTGCGGGCGGCCAATTCCTCGGGGGTGACCTTGGCGCCGAGCGCGGCGGTGATGGGGTCGCCCGTCAACCGCATGAGAAAGAAGACGACGGTGACGAGGATCCACACCGTCGGAATGATGAGGACGAGGCGCAGGCCGAGATAACGCAGGAGGGCGCCCCGGTCGGTGCGCTGGCGGCGTGGCTTGCCCGGTTTCCCGTCCGTCTCTCGGCTCACCGTCGTCGTCACCATAGACGAGTTTGATTCCTCATTGTTGACCGATGAGACGGCTGCGGCGCCGGTGGCGGAGGATTTCTCCCCTGCCCCGGCGCCGGCCATGTTCTCGGGTGACGAACTCACTTGCTGAGCGTCGAATAGCGGAACTGGAAGGAGGCGTCGAGGACGACCCCGTCGACGTCGGCGCGCGAGACGGCGATCGACGTGCCTTGCAGGAGCGGCAGCGTCGGCAGATACTTCTGAGCCAGCTCGAGTTGGATCTGCTCGATGATCTTCATACGGGCGTCGTGGTCGGACTCCGTCACCTCGGCGGTGATGAGGGCCTGGATCTCCGGGGAGGAGAAGTGGTTCTGCAACATCGAGTTCTCAACGAAGAACGGCGAGATGTAGTTGTCCGGATCGGGGAAGTCGGGGAACCAGCCGAACTGGTAGGCCGGGTAGGTGTCCTTGATCCGTTCCTCCTGGTAGGAGACCCATTCGGTGGCTTGGAGCTGCACGGCGAACAGGCCGCTCGCCTCCAACTGCGACTTGATGAGGGCGTATTCCTGGTCGGAGGAGTCGCCGTAGTGGTCCGGGTTGTATTGGAGGGCGAGGGTGACGGGCGTGGCGACGCCGGCGTCGGCCAGGTACTTCGCGGCCGCCGCTTCGTCGAGCGGGTAGGTGTCGCACACCGCCGACGTGGCGCCGTCTTGCCCGTCCGGCACGTAGGAGCACAGGGGGGTGTAAAGGCCCTTGTAAACCTGGGTCGAGAGGGCGTCGCGGTCGACGAGGGAGGCGATCGCCTGGCGGACGGCGAACTTCTGCTCGGGGGTGTCGCCCGGCATCGTGTTGAAGTTGAAGTTGATGTAGCGGATCTCGCCGCCGGGGCCTTCGTGGACGACGACGTCGCTGTTCTGCTTGAGCGTGTCGATGTCGGTCGGGGTGAGGGAACGGTAGGCCACGTCGATGTCGCCGTTGGTGATGGCGAGCGAGAGGTTCGTGCCCTCTTCATACGTCTTGAGCGTGACGCCGCCGTTGGCGACCGGGTCCTGGACGCCGATGTAATCCGCGTACGGCGTGAAGGAGATGGTGTCGTTGGCCTGGAAGTTCGTGATCGTGTACGGGCCGGAGAAGGCGTTGCCGGCGACGATGTCGTCACCGGATGTCAGCGCGGTGGCGGAGAAGACTTCCTCGTCGACGATGGGGCCGGCCGGGGTGGCGAGGATCTGAAGGAAGGTCTGGTCGTTGGCGTTCTTGAGGTGGAAGTCGACCGTCACATCGTCCGTCGCTTCGACCGAATCGAGGTTCGCCAGCAACGAAGCCGGGCCGTTGGCGTCGTTGATGGTGAGCTGGCGGGTGAAGCTGAAGGCGACGTCGGAGGCCGTCAAGTCGTGGCCGTTGGCGAACTTGAGCCCTTCTTTGACGGTGCAGCGGAAGACGGTCGGCTCGGCGTAGTCGCACGATTCGGCGACGTCGGGCTGCGGGGCGACCTCGCCCGGCTTGAAGCCGTAGAGGAACTGGAAGACCTGGATCTCCACGGTGTACGAGCCATTGTCGTAGTTGCCGGCCGGGTCGAGGGCGGTCAACTTGTCGGTCGTGCCGACGATGATCGACGCGGCCGAGGAGGAGTCCCCGCCGTCGCTCTCGCCGGTGGCGGGATCGTCGGTCCGCCCGGCGCCGCACCCGGCCAGGGCGAGGGAGCCGGCTAGGGCCAGCGCCGTGAACGCGCCGACGCGGCGGCCTCTCCGCTTGAGGGCCCGGGAAGGAACAAGGTCAATTGGTGGTGTGGTGGCGCTGTCGTCGATCGCGCGGGTCGTCATCGTGATCTCCTTGATCGAGGGGATGTCTAACGGAGCGGGCCGATTGTGCCACCGGATGCGGCGCAGGCCTATAGATGCGTCTCGTCAACAGCCTCACTATGGTCGCAACTCCGCGATACGGGCAAAGTTTTCTCATGATGTGAGACGAAAGGGGCTGGGCTCGGTGGCCGGGCGACGGCACGCGGTTCGGGCGACCTCTTATTCTGGCGTCATGACCCGCACGAAGAGCGGCGCCCCGACGATCTACGACGTCGCCTCGGCCGCCGGCGTCTCACCGTCGACGGTCTCGCGCGCCTTCTCGCGGCCCTCGCGCGTCGCCCCGGCCACCGCTGAGCGCATCCGCGCGGCCGCCGCCGAGGTCGGGTATCAAGGCAAGGGCGCCTCGCCCGCCGCCCGGGCGCGGACGGCGACCCGGCTCATCGGCATCACGATCGCCGACCTCTCCAACCCCTTCTACGCTCAGTTGGTCCACGGCGCCCAGATCGCCGTCGCCCATGCCGGGTACGAGCTCGTCTTGGCTGATTTCCGCGAGTCGTCGCAGCGCGAGAAAGCCGAACTCGAACGTCTCCTCGACATCGTCGACGGCCTCGTCATCGCCAGCTCGCGGATGACGGACGCCGGCCTCCGCCTTGTGGCACAACATATTCCTGCCGTTGTTGTCTCGCGGGTGCTGCCTGGGCTCCCGTCGATCGTCCCGGACAACGCTTACGGCGTCGAGGCGGCGGTGTCGATGTTGCACGACTGGGGCCATACCTCGATCACGTACGTCGCCGGGCCGGAGGCCTCCTGGGCCGATCAGATGCGTTACCGGGCGATCCGCGACGCCAGCGCCCGGGCGGGGCACTCTGTCCAACGGATCGGGCCCTTCTTGCCCACTTTCGAGGACGGCATGGCCGCCTCGCGCCAACTCATCGACCATCCGCCGACCGCCATCATCGCCCACAACGACATGGAGGCGATCGGGGTCATGCACGGGCTCATGGCGGCGGGCATCCGCATCCCCGAGGACGTCTCCGTCGTCGGTGTCGACGACATCCTGGCCGCCCGCCTTGTCACCCCCCGGTTGACGACGATCGCGGTGCCCGGTCGGCAACTCGGCATGGCGGCGGTCCGCAACCTCATCGGTGTCATCGACGGGGGGACGATGCGCACCGACGCGCCGATCGTCATGCCCGTTCAGCTCAAGATCCGTGAGTCGGCCGGTCCGAGGCGTCGGCGGGACACGCTGCGGTGAGCGCTTCGGACTGGTGCGCGGGCACGGGGCCAACTGTGGTGTCGGAACCGTTCGCCTCGCCGTCGAGTCCGGGCGGAGCGTCCTATGGGTGCAATCCCGAGCCGGTCAGGGGCGCCGTCGTTCCCGGTTGATCACGCCGCGATAACGATGCTGCAACTTTTTGATTAGTTGCACGAACGTCCATCCAACCGAATGCAACTTTTTCTGATGCGGTCGTCCGCCCGCACACACTGGAGCGACCAGGGTGGTACCCGATCCAAGGAGGCATCATGAAAACCACTGCTCGTCGCTTGGGCGCGGCGATCCTCTGCGCGGCCCTGTTGGCCGGCTGCTCGACATCGAATCAGGCGGGTGGAACCGACGAGACGACGGACGCCTCGACGGCGACCTCGGCCTCGGACGGCACCCGCATGGAGCCAACGACAAAAACTGATCAGTTGCATCTCGCCTATGTGCCTGTCGTCATGAACACCTCGTACGAGATGGTCTTGGCCGGCATCAAGGAGGGCATCGACGCCAACGGTGGCGAAGAGTGGGCGACGTTGACCGTCCAGGCGCCCAGCTCGAACACCGCCACACTTCAAGAACAACCAGACATCCTTGAGGGTTTGGCTCAGCAAGACATTGACGCCATCATCATGGCGACGGAAGACCAGGACGCCATGCTGCCGTACATCGAGGCGGCCTCTGAAAAGGGAATTCCGATCTTCCTGTTCAATATGTCGACGATCTCGGAGAACGATCCGTGGTACGTCACCTGCGTCACCTTCGATCAATACGAAGCTTCCCACCAGATCGGTGAGTGGGCTGTCGACCACTTCGCCGGCAAGGAGGTCGAGGTGGCGGTGCTCGAGGGCTTCCCCGGCGTCGTCAACACTCAGCGTCTTGAGGGTTTCATGGACGCGATCGCCGACCATCCCAACCTCAAGGTCGTCGCCTCCCAGCAGGCCGATTGGACGCGGGCACAAGGCCAGACGGTGACGGAGAACATTCTCCAAGCCCACCCCAACGTCGGCTTCATCTATGGTCTCTATGACGAGATGGCGCTCGGCGCCGTCGCCGCCGTCAAGCAGGCCAACAAGCTCGGCCAGATCGCCATCGCCGGCTACGACAACACAGCTGATGGTCGCGATTCGATCCTGGCCGGGGAGTTGACGGTCACCGTCGACACCGCTTCGAAGCAAATGGGAACCGACGTTCTCAACGCCGTCAAGGAATTCGTCCAAGAGGGCAAAGAGGTCCCGCGCGAGATCATGATCCCGACGACGGTCTACGACACCGAGACGATCGGCGACTTCGATCCGAACAACTACACCTACGTCCCGCCGACGGAGAAGTGACACTTTTTTTCCTGCGAAGAGTGAGAAGGGCGCTCCCGGGCCGGCGCGACGACCGCCGGCCTGGACGCCCACCCACGGACGCCTGCGCTGAATCCACTCTCAACGACCGAGGGGAGATCGACATGAGCAACGTTGACGATGTCGAGGGTTTCACCATCGACGCCTCTGGGGCGACCGCCCCATCGCTGGCGCACGATGCCACCGCCACGGGCGGGGCCGAATCGGTCGCCGCCGCGCCCGCAGGCCCGGTCTCGTCCGCGAACGGATCCGCCTCACCAGTCGGCCTCGACACGATGGTTCCTCGGGTCCACATGCGGGGGATCGACAAGTCCTTCGGTGGAGTCCCCGTGCTCAAACAGGTCGAATTACGCCTCGGGTCCGGTGAGGTCGTCGGATTGCTCGGCTCGAATGGGGCCGGCAAATCCACCCTCATCAAGATTCTCTCCGGGGTGTATTCCGCTGATGCCGGGACCATCGAGGTCGACGGCGTCGAAGAGCAGGTGACGAGCGCGACGCGGGCCCAGCGCCTCGGCATCCGCACCGTCCACCAGGAACTCTCCCTCGTCGGCCACCTGCGGGTGTATGAGAACATCTTTCTCCACGACGAGGAGACGCGTGGTAAACGCACGATCCTCTCCCCGCTCAACCGGGCCACGATGATCGAGCAGGCCAGGGATCTTCTCAACGTCACCCTCAACGTCGCGATCGATCCCTTGGCCGAGGTGTCCGACCTCACAACCGCTGAACAACAACTCGTCGAGATCGCCAAGGCGGTCCACAAGCGGGCCCGTGTGCTCATCCTCGACGAGCCGACGACCTCGCTCGAGGCGCGCGAGAAAACTCAACTTTTCAACGTCGTCCGTGATCTCAAAGCCACTGGGGCGGCCATCGTCTTCATCTCCCATCACCTCGACGAGATCACTGAACTGTGCGATCGCACCGTCGTCCTGCGTGACGGTGTCGTCGCCCTCGACGAACCGACGGCAGGGCTGACCGCTCGCGACATGGTGGCCGCCATGACCGGCGCCACCGGCGAGCACCAGTACCCCAAGACGATCGTCCCGATCGGCGGGCCGGTCCTCACCGTCAACGGGCTCACCCATAAGACAGCCTTCAGCGATGTCAGTTTCACCCTCCATCGCTCGGAGATCCTCGGCGTCGTCGGCCTCGCCGGATGTGGGAAATCGGAGTTGATCCGTAGCCTGTACGGCGCCGTCCCCGTCACCGCTGGAACGATCACGTTGCGCGGAGCCCCGGTGCGGATCGGTTCGATCCCGCGGGCCAAGAAACTCGGGCTCTCCTATCTGCCGGCTGATCGCAAACGGGAAGGCATCTTCCCCGAGCACACCGTGCGCTGGAACATGACGATCGCTGCCCTCAAACGGGTGCTCGGGCGCTTCGGGCTCAGCCCGGCCAAGGAGACGGCGACGGTCGATGCGGCCATCGTCGACTATGGCGTCAAGGTGCGGTCGCCCTTCCAGCTCATCTCCCGCCTCTCCGGCGGCAACCAGCAGAAGGTGATGTTGGCGCGCTGCCTCATGAACGACGCCGACGTCGTTCTCCTCGAAGACCCCACCCGGGGCATCGACGTCCAAGCCAAGAACGATATGTATTCCCTCATCACCGGCCTCGTCGAAGCCGGCAAATCGGTCCTCCTCGTCTCGAGCGAGGAGACGGAGGTGCTCGGCATGTGCGACCGCGTCCTCGTTCTGCGCGACGGGCGGGTGCGGGCCGATGTCACTCCCGAGACGACGACGCTCGAGACCTTGAGACTCATCGTCATGAGCAGCGAAGGAGATCTGCGATGACCACACCCGAAGCCACCTCCACGACCTCGGCTGCCACCGTTGCTGCGGCGGCCACCGCTGGCCCGCCCCGGGGATCGTCCCGGTCCGGCGAGGAGACCACGGCCCGGTCGCCCCTGGCCTTGGTGAGCCGGTTGCTCCACCTGCCCGGCGCGGGGGTGACGATCTCGTACATCGTCTTGTGTGTCATCCTCGCCAGCGTCACCGACACCTTCTTCACCGTCGACAATCTGACGATCGTGCTGCGGCAGTCCGTCATGGTCGGTGTCATGGCGATCGGGATGACACTCGTCATCGGCATGGGCGAGATCGACCTCAGCGTCGGCGCCATCCTCGGCATCTGCGGGCTGGCCGCGGCGATCTGGATCCAAGGCGGCGTCAACATCTACCTTGCTGTCTTCGGCGCTTGCCTGCTCGGCGCCGCCATCGGCATGTGCAACGGTGTGCTCGTCACCTATCTGCGATTGCCGAGTTTCGTCGCGACCCTCGGGTCGATGTCGGTTCTGCGCGGCATCATCATGGTCATCACCGGCGGCGTGCCGGTCTACGGGCTGCGCTACCCGGAGTTCCAGTTCATCGGCCAGGGCTTCATCGGCCCCGTGCCCGTGCCGGTCGTCATCCTCCTGCTCCTCTTCGTCATTTTCGCTTTTGTGTTGTACCGCACGCCGTTCGGCCGGTACATCCTCTCGATCGGTTCAAACGCCCAGGCCGCCCGGCTGGCCGGCATCCGCTTGACGGCGGTGCGCATCGCCACCTACGCCATCACTGGTTTTCTGTGCGCTGTCGCCGGTGTCATCCTCGCCTCCCGTTCTGAGGCGGCGACGGCCGACGCCGGTTCCGGCATGGAACTCGACGTCATCGCCGCCACCATCATCGGCGGCACTGTCATGACCGGTGGCAAGGCAGTTCTCTACGGCACGATCGTCGGCGCCGTCCTCATGACGACGATCCGCAACGGCCTCAACCTCCTTGGCGTCTCTCCCTTGTGGCACCAGGTCGTCATCGGAGCCTTTATCCTCATCTCGGTCGCCGGTTCGATGCTGACGGTCAAGCGCGGCGAAGGAGAGTGAGACAATGTCTCATGATGTTCAACGAGAGTTCGCTATGACGGCCGCAGAACCTTCGGCGGCCTCGGGCGCCCCGTGCCCTTTCGCCGATTCTGCGGTGACGGTGCTGGCCGATGGCTTCCAGTTCATCGAGGGGCCCGTCTGGCAAGCCGAGACGTCCCGGCTCCTGTTCAACGACATCCCCGCCGCCACCGCCTACGCCTGGAGCGCCGCCGCCGGAGTGGAGACGTTGCGCAGCGAATCGAACAAAGCCAACGGCCAAGTCATCGACACTGAAGGACGATTGGTTGTCTGCGAGCATCTGACGAACGCGCTCGTCGTCATCGACCACGACGGCGCCCGCCACGTGCTCGCCAGTGAGTTCCAAGGCCAGCCGCTCAACAGCCCCAATGATGTCGTCTTAGGCCCCGACGGCTCCCTGCTCTTCACCGATCCGCCCTTCGGCCGAGTCGAGGCGCCCATGGGGGAAGTCCGCCCCGTCGAGCTGGGTTTCTGCGGCGTCTACCAGTGGCTCCCCACCGGGGAGCTCCGCCTTCTGACGACCCGCTTGGCCCAACCCAACGGATTGTGCTTGAGTCTCGACCAGGCCCGTCTCTATGTCTGCGACACCGCCACCGGCGACATCGTCGAATTCGCCACCTCCTGGCGCGACTCCGGCCTCATCGTCGACGACGCCCGCCTCTTCGCCCGCGTCCCGCAAGACCCCGTCCTCCCCGGCAAAGCCGACGGCCTCAAGGTTGACGCCAGAGGCAACATCTGGTGCACCGGCCTCGGAGGAGTCCACGTCTTCGACCCGACCGGGCGCCCCCTCGGCCTCCTCGACGCCGGCGAGCCCGTAGCCAACTTCGCCTGGGGCGGCATCGACGGCCGCGACCTCTACCTCACCGCCACGACGACCCTGCGCCACGTCCGCACCACCGTCGCCGGAGCGGCTTGGGTGTGAGTGGGGTCGGTTCCCCGAGGAGCATGGGGAGCCTGCTCGGCCGCCGAGAGCGCGTTCGAGGCGACACATCGTCACAAGCCCTCGTGGGGTGCTCATTGAAATATGGATCCGACGGGGGAATACTGGGGGTAGACGCCCCGGTGGAGCCCTGGCCCTTTGCGGTTACACTTACCGGGGCAATGTTATTTCCAGAGCGGAGATTAAGACGGTGACGTCGACGACGACCATGCGGTCACATCCTCGCGATCTAGAAAAGAGAACATGCTCGCATTGGAGTTGATATCAACCTCGGGATTGATCGATCCTCCACCCGCTGTCGGAAGCATGACCCGCTTGAGAGGTCGTCTCGTCTTTCCGCTCGCCAGATAACTGAGCAATGCATCTTCAATATAGGATCCCAGGCTCTGGCTCTGTTCGTCAGCATGGCGCCTCGCCTCGGACAGAACCCGATCGTCGATCGTCAGAGTGATACGCACACCTATCACTTTACTGGGGCTACCTGCCCAAAGAGTCGGGCCATACCGCCACTCCGGCGTCTCTCAGGAGTTTCGCGGGGTCAGACTGATCGGTCAGCGCTCAAGGCGCCGATTGACGGAGATCAGCCCTCCGATGAGGCCTCCGATGAGGACATAGGGAATTCCTGTGGTTCCTTCGAAGCCGACCTGCGGTCCGGCGGAGAAGACCTCGTAGCCGAAGAATGAGAAGGACGTTCCCGTCACTATCGCGACGAGGAACAGGGCGAATGGCAATGCAGCTGCGACAAGGGCGCCCGTCAAGGCACCGGCGCCGATGCCACGGGCGACGCCGATCGCTGGCGCGACGGAGGGCGAGAGTCGGGCTAGGGACTTCGTCATCGTGGCATCGTTTGGCATCACATGTTCACCCTATGCTGTCGCGCGTTCTTCCGTCGCCTCCCACGCTTTCGGGATGATGAACCCGTGCGCGTTGACGGCGATGGCGACGCCGGCGGCGACCATGACGGCCATGATGACGGACCATTCGGTGTACAGGTCGGTGACGACGGCGGTCATGGCGATGAAGGGGACGAGCAAGGCGGTGCCCCAGCGCATGACGACTCCGGGGCGGGCCAAGGGGAGCAGACAGATCCAGAACAGCGTGTACCACTCGCGGGCGCTGCTGAGGCCGTAGGCGGCGATGAGGGCGCCGGCGGCGAGGAAGAGGTAGGGCCGCGTGCGGATGTAGCGGAAGAAGAGGTAGAGGAAACCGCCTAGCGAGAGGACGATGAAGGTGAGGCGGGAGATGTTGTAGAGGAAATAGACGGTGTCTTCGTCGGTGACGTCGACGCCGAGGGCTCCGGCCCCGATGAGGAGGGGGATCGAGAAGAGCGTCTGCAAGCCGGGGCTGACGACGGCGCCGGGGATGCTGGCGGCGCGGACCCACCCGAGCCCCAAGCCGACGGCGTAGCTGAGGACGACGAAGGCGACGGCGGAGACGATGACGACGACGGCGCAGCACAGGATTGTTCGTGGCCACGAGAGGATGACGGGAGCACGGCGCGTCGTGCCGTCCGCGACGGTGAGTCGATCCGTCGTTGTTCGGCCAGGTCCCCGGCCGCCGCGACGAGGCGCCCCGGAGCCACCTGCCGAGCCGGTCTGGCCAGCCCCGACGCCCCCCGGAGTGCTTCCGGCGGTGGCCTCGGCTTGCTGTTGCTGGAGGGCGATCATGGCGAGCGGCACGGCCCCAAGGAGGGCGTGCGGTTTGAACCCGGCGGCGACGCCAATGACGAGCGCCCCGGCGACCCAGCCGGGCACGCGCCCGAAGCTCTTGTAGCCGAGCGCCAGGGCGACGGCGACGAGGCCGACCATGAGCATGTCGACGTGCATGCCGCCGACGCCGTGGATGATGACGATCGGGTTGAGCACCCCGAGCCACAAGGCGTAACCCCGGGTGATGCCGATCTGAGTGGCGAGCCGGTCGAGCCCCCAGACGAGGGCGAGGTAGCCGGCGACGGCGATGAGGCGCATCGCGACGACCGACCAATACCAGTGCGACCCGGTGACGAGCACGATGAGTTCCATGACGCGCACGGCCAACGCCGGATACGGCGCGCTCATGCCCTCCCAGATGCCGTCGGTTTGGAAGGGGCTGCCGACCTCGCCGAGGCCCTCCTCATACGGGTTCATCCCTTGGAGCGGCATCCAGCCGAACTCGGCGTAGAACTGGGCGTCGGCCGACAGCGTCCCAAGCAGCGGGAGCAGGGGGACGAGCCACAGCGCCGAGACGATCCAGAACAACCGTCGCTGCGAGAGTGGGGGCAGGTGCGATCCGGTCCCGATGTCGCCTTCCGCAGAGCCACCGGGTTGGAAGTGCGGCCGCAGGAGGATCCAGCCGGCGATGAGGAGGAGGACGCCGAGCGTCATCGACGCCGCGCCCATCATCTCGCCCCAGCCGTCGACCATGTCCTCGACCCAGGGCCAGTCTTCGGCGTTATCCATCCGGGAGAGCCCGAAGACTTGCGCGAAGACGACGAACCAGATGCCGACGAAGCCGACCCAGCCGCCCCAGGTGATGAGGAGGGCGCGGTCCCACAGCCACAGGATCCACCGGGGGATCCGGGCCTCGACACGGGCCCACCAGGCCGGGGAGCCATCCTCATCCAGATCGGCGAACGGTTCCACCGCCGTGGTCGAACGGCGAGACGGAGCGGCGGGAGGGGGCAACGTCGCCAGCGGCGAAGACGTGGGCGTCGGTGACGCGGAGTCTGACGGCGAAACCGGCGCAGCCCCGGAGAGCGCCGAGTCGATCAGCACAGGATCGCCTGGCGTGATCATCGGTGAGGCCGATGCGACGAGAGACTCGCCCGGCGCGGCCGCCGGCGGAACCGATGCGCCCCAGGGCTCACCGGAAACCACAGGTGGTAGAGGGGAGGGGTGAGGTTGCGCCGCACCCACCGGCGTGAACACGGTCGGGCCTGAACCCTGTTGCCGTGCACCGTTCACGTCTGACACGTCACACACCTCGTCCCCACAAAGTAATCCCTCACACCCCAGTGTAAAGGCTACAACCAGCGAGGAGTATAGCGAGATCTCTGTTGAGAATCAGGCGTGAGGTTTGCGGCCGAACAACCGATGACGCTTCGTCGCCGTCGGCGCGGCCGAGGCGACGGGCGCAGCCGCCCAATCGACGATGTCGACAGAGGGAGCGGTGTCGTCCGGCGGCGGCACCGGAGCGGGATGCTCCGGCGAGGGCACGAACGAGACGTGCTCATCCGTGGCGCCCAGCGGCGCCTCAGCATCGGCCGGGGCATCGGCAGGCGCCACGGGCGCGACGGATTCTGAGGTCTCGGAGGTCGTGACGACCGACTCCCTGTCAGGCGTTGTCGGCACATTCGCCACCGGATCAGCGGCAGGCGACGGAGCCTGGGTCGGTGGGACGGGCGCAGGCCCCGGCTCGGCAGTCGGCTGACGGTCGCGGGCGCTCTTGCGGCGATCCTTCGTCCCGCGTTCCTTGGCCGTTTTCGCCGTCGGCTTCGTCTCCGCTTCGGCCTCACGCCAAACGGCCTCGCGCTCGTAGTCGTCGAGGGTCGGCATGCCGTAGGCCTTGGCCGTCGAATCATAGAGTTCGACGATGACATTGCGCATGCGTTGGGCAAAGGCGTGGGCCGTCTCGCTCGGCATCGGGGTGAGGGGGTGGCCGAAGACGACGTGGACCTCCGGGTGGTTCGTCGGCGGCAACCCACGGGTGCGGGGCCAGGCGGCGTAGGCGCCGACGAGGGCGACCGGGATGACAGGAACGTTGTGCGAGATCGACAGCGCCGCCACGCCCGGTTTGAAGGGCGCCATCGCGCCGGTGCGCGAGCGGGTGCCCTCGGGGAAGATGAGCAGCGGGATGCCCTCGTCGAGCAACTGACCGGTCAAGCCGCGGCGGGTGCGCAAACCCTTGCGCTCGATCGGGTAGGCGTTGAAGAACAGCCCGGTGACGGCGCCTTTGAATTTCTTGTCGAAGAAATAATCGGCGGCGGCGCCGGTGGCGACATTTTTGCTCAGCCGATGCGGGAGCGCCCCGAAGACGAGCGGAGCGTCGAAGTGTGAGGAGTGGTTGGCGACGACGATGAACGGTTCGGTGACATTGTCGAGCAGTTCGACGCCGTGGACCTCGACCTTGCAGAGCGTCCACACCGTCGATTTGAGGAGGATGTCTTGGGCGAAGAATCGCTCCACCTCGCGCACTTTGGAACGATAATGGGCCGGGTCATAGAAGCCGTTCGTCTTCGGCGGCTTGCTCGTTGTGCCCTCAATTGCCTCGGACTCTTCTCGGCCCGGCGATGTGGCGGCCCCCACCGAACCGCTCGCCTTCTTCCTCACCGGCCCTCCTCAGGCGTCCGTTCCCTTTTTCCGAGAGCTCATCAACTGTTTTGAGACCCATCGGATTGTACGCCGGGGGACAAGACGAGCCAAGTGGACGGCGAACGACCACGGCTTCGTCGGCACGGATAACACCTTGCCCTCCTCCCAATCGGCCAACGCTTGGGCGACGAGCGTGTCGACGGGGATCCAGACGAAGTCGGGCAGGCGATGCGCGGTGATGCCGGCCCGCTGGTGGAATTCGGTTTTCACCCAGCCGGGCATGAGCGCGGTGACTTTGACGCCGGTGCCCTCCAGCTCGATCGACAGACCCTCCGTCATGATCTGCACGTATGACTTGATGGCGGAGTAGTCGCCGGTCGTGATGACGGCTGAGGAGCTGGCGACGTTGATGATGCCGCCGTGGCCGCGCCGTTTCATGGCCCGCCCAGCCGCACTTGAGAGGACGAGCGGCGCCAGGCACATGACGTCGAGGGCACGAGCGTGCAGATCGATGTCAAGTTCGAGGAGATCCGTCTTCAAACCGAAGCCAGCATTGTTAATGAGCAAGTCGATGGGACGGTGGGCCGATTCGACCCGCTCGGCCAGCGACAACAGATCGGCCCGTACGGCGAGATCGGTGCGAATCACCTCGACGTTGACGCCGTAGACATCGCGGAATTGCTCGGCCACCTGCTGCAATCCCGCCTCATCCCGGGAGGCGAGGACGAGATCGTAGCCACGCACCGCCAAGGCTTCGGCGAAGGCGTGCCCGATGCCGACAGTTCCGCCGGTGATGAGGGCGGTCGGGCGAGTTGCCTGAGTCATGCGCAGTCCTCCCCTGGGGTCACGATCAGACGCCTCATCGGAGGGTACCACCAGCACAGTCGTGGGTGACGGGCGTGGGGTTCACGCCGCCATCCCCTCCGCTTGAACATCTTCCGCCGAGGGCAGACCGTCGAGTTTGTCGCCAAGAATGTCCTCGACCTCGCGCGCCATCGCCAACTCCTCGTTCGTCGGGACGACGAGGATGGTGACGGGCGAGCCGTTGGCCGAGATGACGAGAGGCTGACGCACCTTGGGGATGTTGCGCTCGTCGTCGATGACGAAACCGAGCGGCTCGAGCCGGCGGGCGACGTCGGCGCGGACCTTCTCGTCGTTCTCCCCGACGCCGGCGGTGAACGTGAGGACGTCGACCCCGCCGAGGATCGCGATGTAATTGCCGATGTAACCGACGATCCGGCGAATGTAAACGTCATACGTCAGTGTGGCGTCCGGGTCGTTCCCCGCGTCGACTTTGGCTTGAAGGTCGCGCATGTCAGACGATCCACCGGAGAGCCCGGCCACGCCGGAGTGCTTGTTGAGGAGGTCGTCGACGGCGGTGGCGTCCATCCCGGCGGCCCGCTGGAGGTAGGCGAAGATCCCCGGATCGACGTCACCCGACCGCGTGCCCATGACGAGCCCGGCCAAGGGGGTCAGTCCCATCGACGTGTCGACGGCCACGCCCCCATCGATCGCCGAGATCGAGGCCCCGTTGCCGAGGTGGCAGACGATCTGCTTGAGCGAGGAGGCGTCGCGCCCGAGGAAGGAAGCGACCTTCTTCGAGACGTAGGAGTGCGAGGTGCCATGGAAGCCGTATTTGCGGATCTGATATTTCTCGGCGATCTCCTTGTCGATGGCGTAGGTCGAAGCCTCCGCCGGCAAGGTCGTGAAGAACGCGGTGTCGAAGATGGCGACGTGGGGCACGCCCGGCAGAGCGGCTTGGGCGGCTTTGATACCGGCGACCCCGGCCGGGTTGTGAAGCGGAGCGAGACCGGCGATCGCCTCGATGCCGGCGACGACCTCGTCGTCGATGAGGGTCGTCTTGAGGAAACGACGCCCGCCGTGGACGACACGGTGGCCGACGGCGACGACCTCACCCAGCGGCGGGCCGAACTTCTCGAAGGCCTTGACGACGACGCGCAGCGCCTCGGAGTGATCGGGGATCTCCTGGTTGAGCTCGTGTTCCCCTTCGGGGGTTTTATGCGTCAATTCGCTGTCCGGCAGACCGATCTTCTCAACGAGGCCGGAGCCCAGCACCGCTTCCGACTCGGCGTCGATGACTTGGTATTTCACCGAGCTGGATCCGCAGTTGAGGACGAGGATGGGTGTGGACATGGCGCCTCCGGTTCATCGAGGGGGGTGGGGCAGTGACGGGATCATGGGATCGGCGTGATCATCGGCTCAGCGGGCGCCGTCGGCTTCGAGGGCCAGTTTCGTCGGCGTGCCGGTCGGCTCCTCTTGGGCTTGGATCGCGGTGATGGCGACGGTGTTGACGATGTCGTCGACGAGGGCGCCGCGCGACAGGTCGTTGACCGGTTTGTTGAGGCCTTGGAGGACGGGGCCGATGGCGAGCGCGTTGGCCGTCCGCTGGACCGCTTTATAGGTGTTATTGCCCGTATTGAGGTCGGGGAAGATGAAGACGGTCGCCTTGCCCGCCACCTGGGAGTCGGGCAACTTGGTGCGCGCGACCTCGGCGTCCATCGCGGCGTCGAACTGGATCGGCCCTTCGACGAGCAGTTCGGGAGCGCGTTCCCGAACGATCTCGGTGGCCTCGCGGACCTCGTCGACGTCCTCGCCGGAGCCGGAGGTGCCCGTCGAGTAGGAGAGCATGGCGATGCGCGGGTCGATGCCGAAGGCGGCCGCGGTGCGGGCCGACGAGATGGCGATGTCCGCCAATTGTTCGGCGGTGGGATTCGGGTTGACGGCGCAATCGCCGAAGACGAGGACGCGGTCCGGCAGGCACATGAGGAAGGCGCCGGAGACGACCTTGAAGCCCGGCTTCGTCTTGATGAACTCAAGCGCCGGACGAATCGTGTTCGCGGTTGTATGGCGTGCGCCTGACACCATGCCGTCGGCGAGGCCGAAGTGGACCATCATCGTGCCGAAATAGGCGGTGTCGGCCATCATGTCGCGGGCCTGCTCGTAGGTGACGCCCTTCTTCGACCGCAACCGGGCGTATTCATGGGCGAACTTGTCGAGCAGGGCGGGATCGGCGGGGTTGACGATCTTGGCCCGCCCGATCGTCAGGTTGAGCTCCTGGGCGCGGCGGGTGATCGTCGCCTGATCGCCGAGCAGGATGACGTCGGCGATGTTGCGGGCCAGCACGATGTGGGCCGATTGGAGGATACGGTCGTCCTCGCTCTCCGGCAGGACGATCGCTCGTTTGTGCGAACGGGCCTTCTGCTGCAACTGATATTCGAACATGAGCGGCGTGCGGACGTCGGACGTCGACACGTCGAGCGCTTCGACGAGCTTGTCGCCGTCGACGTATTTCTGGAACATCGTGCGCGCCATCTCGGCCCGCTTCTCCGAGGAAGCGATCGATCCTTCGAGGCCGAAGACACGCTCGGCGACGGTGAAGGTGCCGAAACGGGTGAACCCGATCGGCGGTTTGGGCTTGGCCGAATCCAGCAGGCGACGGATCGAACTGGGCAGTCGGAACCCGCCGACGAGGAGGATCGAGGCGATCTGGGGGAAGCCGCCGGATTGGTGGGCCAGCAGGAGACCGGGCAGGAGGTCGACGCGGTCGGCGGCGACGATGACGGTGGCGTTGGGGATGAGCGCGTCGAGCACGTTCGGCAAGGTCATTCCCGTGATGATGACGCCGTGGGAGGCGGTGTCGAGTTGCTCGGCGGTGCCGTGGAGGACAGAGGCCTCGGCAGCGTTGAACTGTTGGCGCACCGAGGGCGCGGCGAGCGAGATGTTCTCCGGCATCGCGGCCACGATCGGCAAGTCGAGCCCCTCGAGGGCGGCCTTGTAATCGTCGAGCATCTCGTGGCCGAGCCGGGTGGCGAGCACCCCGATGGCGGAGATGTGGTGCGATTCGATCTCTTCGAGCGACGTGTTGATCGACTGGCGCAGATCTTCCGGCGTCTTGTTGTTGCCGCGCATGACGAGGAGGATCGGCGCGTTGAGATTGGCCGCGACCTCGACGTTGAAGGAGAACTCGGTGGCCTGGAAGACGTCGGAGTAATCGGAGCCCAGGATGACGACGGCGTCGTATTTCTCCTTGATGGCCTCGTAGCGGGCGATGATCTGACTCATCGCCTCCTCCGGGTTGCTATGGATCGCCGAATAGGGCACGCCATAGGCGGACTCGTAGGACTGGTTCACCTTGGGCAGCGCGAGGAGGGTCTCGAGGATGGTGTCGCGACCGTCGGTGCGGATGATCGGCCGGAACACCCCCACCGACGAGACGTGCCGGGAGAGGGCGTCCACCGTGCCGAGCGCGACGGACGACTTCCCCACGAGCCCCTCCGGGGCAAGGACATAGACGCTCTTGGTCATGGGTGCAGCCTAGGGCATGCCGCCTGTGACGGGGCTACTGAGCTAGGCCTTGCCATGGAACGGTTCGTCCTCTTTTTTCTGGTACGACGACGGCCGCGGCGCGATCATGCTCACCCGCGCGGCGACTTCGGCTCGCCGGGGCGCCCGGGCAGACCGAGGTAGAACTCCTGGAGCGCGCTGAAAGCGAGCTTACGGTGGGACAGTGTCGCGTCGAGCAATCCCTTGCGGTTGTAATAACCCTGCGTGACGCTTGTGCGACGAGGGCAGCGGAAATCGTAGAGGATCCAGGGGCTCATCCCTTGGATGTAAGGAATCGTGCTCAATACTTCAATCTGAAGCTGGTAGACGGCGAGCTGGTGGTCCTCGGTGAACAGCTCCGAGGCGTCGCCGCGCGATCCGGCCACCGCGTCGGCGCCGAACTCGGTGATGACGACCGGCTTCGTCGGGCTCGAATTGACGAACAACAGAGGAAGCTTGTCAAAGTCGGGGTTGTACCAGCCGTAGTACTCGTTGATGCCGATGATGTCGATGACATCGGCCAGCCGATCGGCGATGACCGGGCCCTGGGGGCCGTGGTCGTCGACGAGGCAGGCGGCCGAGATGAGCCGGGTCGGGTCGAGGTCGCGGGCCCGGGTGGCCAACTCCGTCATGAAGCGGAGGCGATCGTCGCTGTCGGCGTTCTCGTTGCCGACCGACCAGATGATGACGGAAGCCCGGTTGCGGTCGCGCACGACGAGCTCTTCGATCTGGTTCGTCGCGTCCTCCAGTGTGGCGGGGTTGTCGAACTCGATGGCCCAGTAGACCGGCACCTCCTCCCAGAGCAGCAACCCCACCTGGTCGGCGATGCGAGCCGCCGCCGGGGCGTGGGGATAGTGCGCCAGACGGACGAAGACGCAGCCGAGTTCCTTGGCGACGGTGAAGTTGCGCCGAATTTCTTGTTCGGTGAGGCTGCGCCCGTGCTCGACGGACTCCTCGTGCTGGGAGACTCCGGCGAGGAAGATGCGCTGGCCGTTGAGGAGGATGCTGATGCCGTCGGTGCGGATCTCGCGGAATCCGATCGAGTCGGACCACGTGTCGTCGCCGTAGCGGATCGTCACCTCGTAGAGCTTCGGATCATCCGGACTCCACAGTTGCGGGTTCGCTGTGATGGCGGCCCGACCACCCCCCTCATGAATGACGACCTGTTGCTTGATTCCGAGTTCGGGGATCTCGACGGTGGCGGTCCCCGTCGTCATCGGGCCGTCGACGTTGATGGTGACGTCGATCGTCGAATAGGAGCCGTCCGGACGCAGGAGCACGGACGGGGTGGCGATGAAGGTCTCCGGCAGGCGGACGAGGCTGACGGAACGATGCAAGCCACCGTAGTTGAACCAGTCTGTGTTGTCGGTGGGGACGTATTCGCGCTTGCGCCGGTTGCTGACGACGACGACGAGCCGGTTATTCTCGGCCAACTGTCCGGTGATCTCGACGGCGAAGGGCGTCGATCCGCCGCGGTGGAACCCACAGTAGACACCATTGAGGAAAATGTACGTCGCGTAATTCGCCCCGCCGAAGTGGAGGAAGAGCCGCTCGCCGCGCTCCGGGACAGCCGCCTCGAAGTCACGCACATAGACGCCCGAGCCCTCGTACCAATACCAGAGCTCTTTGTCGACGTTCCAGGTGTGCGGCACCGAGACCTTCTCCCAGGCGTCGAAACTGAAATCGACCGGCAACGGCCGCCCGGAGGCGTCCTCGTACTCCTCCTCGAACCAGCGCGCCCGCAAGCAGGTGTCGTAGGGGTCGATGGCGAAGCGCCAGTCGCCATCGAGCGACGTCGTGATCCGGGCTCCGAGATCGAACAGCGTCCCCGCGTCGATGACAGGCGAGCGTCCGCTCGCGAGCAGATCGTTCTCGTAGGGGGCGAGATAGTCGACCCGATGAATGTTGTCCTGGTAGTTCCCCGCGACTGTCGTCACTGCTTTCCCTTTCGCGTCAGCGAGGCCGCCGTCGGACTCGCTCATGGCGCCCAGGTCCACCCCGACCCAAGCTGGGCATCATTGTGCCAGGAATCGAACGAATCCCTCCGGTTGACGGTGGTGGGCGCGCCGGTCGCCTCCTAGCTGATCGCCGTCCAGTGGCGCCCCGAGCACTGAGACGATGGAACTCGGCGACATCGCCCAGGAGCGGAGATCGTCAAGCGAGGCATGAGTGACGTCACCGTGCTTTCAGTCACCGCTTCGGCACGGCCTTCGTGGCGTCGATCGCCTCCGCTAGGGCGGGGACTAAGAGGTCGGTGTATTCCCGGTTGAGGTGGTTGCCGTCGTAGTAGACGCTGACGCCGCCGATGACGCTGTAGCAGAGGGTCTCGTCGCAGAATTGGTCGGTCAGGTCGATGCTGCCGACCCAGGCGCCGGTGGCGGCGGAACGGGCGGCGGCGATGAGCAGCGGGTCGCCGGGTTGGGCGATCGAGCGGTCTCGGGCGCAGGCGAGGGGGTCGTTGGCGTGGATGAGGGAGCATTCTGGATCGCCGATGGCGTCGTTGAGGGGGATGTCGCCGAGGGTGACGATGGGGATGAGGGACATGACCCAGGGTTGCCAGAAGCGGTTGATGGCGTCGGTGTGTTGGGCCAGTTGGGAGCGGCCGGTGCCGTCGTTGATGTTCTCGGCCCGGGAGAAATAGGAGAGGAAGATGGTATCGGGGCGCTCGGTAATGATGGTTTGGACGATGCGGGGGCGCCAGGAGCGGCATTCCTCGATGTAGGCGACTTCGAAGTTCGTCCGGTCGAGGTCGGTGAGGGGGCAGCCGCCGAGGGTGGCGGTCTCGAGCCGCCAGCCCCGTTCGAGTGCGATCGTCGCCAGCGCCCAGCCCCATTGTTGGGCGTGGGAGTCGCCGACGAGCCAGATCGTGATGGCCTGGGGGTCTCCGTCAGAACCGTCGCAGGTCCAGCGGGATTCGTTGAAGAGACGGTTGTCGCCGAGGTGGTCGACGCAGGCGTCGGGCATCTCCGTGAATGAGTTGACAGGGGTGATGTAGGGGTTCTCAGCCGGGCCGAAGGGATCGGGGCATTCGTTGGCCGCGTCGAGGGCGGCTGGCCCACGGCAGTCTTTCGTTTCGGCGACAACGATCCCGGTGGTTCCTGAATTGCTGGCCGCAGCGGCTCCGACTAGGCCGGATCCCATGAGAGAGAGAGCGAGGATCCCCGTGGTCATGGCGCTGAAGGTGCGACGATGCCGTGTCATCGCCCAGTGCCACGTCAATCCCGGATCCTCGACGGAGACCTTCGTCGCCCCGGCCAGGGCGCCGGAGAAGGCGAGGATGGCGAGCTTGACCGGCCACGACAGCACATCATGAATGAGATACGGCGTGATGACAATGAGGGGCCAATGCCATAGATAAAGAGAGTACGAAACATTGCCGATCCACTGGATGGGGGCGATGCCGGTGAGGGCGGTGTGGGCGAGCCGCTCGCGCCCCGATCCGGCGGCGATGACGAGGAGGGTCGCGGTGACGGGGATGGCGGCCGTCCAGCCGGGGAAGACGGTCTCGCTCGTGAATCGGAAACAACTGACGATGAGGACGCCCAGGCCGAGGAAGGAGACGATCTGAGCCAGCCAGCCGGGCAGGAGGGGGCGCGCGCGGCCGGTGGCGACAAGGGCGAGGAGTCCGCCAAGGGCGAACTCCCAGAAACGCACTGGGGAGACGAAGTAGGCCGCTGGTGAGACATCCGTCCACCAGACGCTGAGGGCGAGGGAGGAAAGAGCGACCAGCGTCATTCCGATGGCGAGGCTGCGGCGGGCCCGCCGGGGGCGGTCATCGGCGATGAGGCTGCGCCGGCCGGGTGGAGCGTGCTTGCGAGTCATCGCGATCAACGCGATGAGGAGAAGGGGCCAGACAAGGTAGAACTGCTCCTCGACAGACAGCGACCAATAATGCTGGGCCACCGTCGGCACATCGGTCGCGGCCAGATAGTCGACGGAACGAGCCGCCAGATAGAGGTTCTCGACATAGGCGGCCGCGGCGACGATCTCGATCCCGGTGCGTCCCCAGCGTGGATACGGCAGGGCGATGAAGACGACGATCGCTGAGACGGCCAGCACGAGAAAGGCCGCCGGAAGCAGGCGGCGGGCCCGTTTGGCGTAGAAGCGGGCCAGGTGGAGGCGACCGTCGCGCTCGAATTCGGCGAGCAGATGGGAGGTGATGAGGAAGCCGGAGATGGCGAAGAAGACGTCGACGCCGATATAGCCGCCCGGCATCCGTAAAGGCCACAGGTGGTTGATGATGACCGCGATGACGGCGAGGGCGCGCAAGGCTTGAATGTCGGTGCGCTTGGGCCGGGGGGTCGTCTCCGACTCGGCCTGCGCCTCTTCGGCGTCCTCGACGCTGGAATCATCGTCGTCTAGGTCCTCGTCCTCCACGTCCTCTTCGTCATCGTCGTCGGCGTCGGCGTAAAGGGCGTAGTCGAAATCAGCGTCGTTCGTCTCACCGAAACCGTCCTCGTCGTCGTCGTCGTCGAGGTGACTCGTCCCATCGAGATCGTCAGAGTCGTAGTCGAGGTCGTCGGCGCTGGGGGCGGATACCACCTCGTCGGCGAGGGCGGCGCGTCGGGCGCCGAAGTGCCGGGGGGTCGCCGGGGCGGGTCGGCCCCGCAGGGCGCGCCGTCCAGCCATCGTGTCCCCCACTCACATCGATGCGTCATCGAGATGGAGCGAGAATAGTCACCATGTTCAAGTGATCAACATAGTAAAGTAACAATCATGGGGATGCGCTGGCGAGGATGGTCGTCAGCGCCAGAATTGATCGATCAACACTCACCAGGTGGCCGATTCGAGCGGCGCTCCATGCCACTGCTCGATGACGGTGTGGGCCAGGGCGGTTCGCGGCGCCAAACCGATCTCCCCGCTGGCGACGGCGGCGGCCAACTCGCCGCGGGTGAACCAGCGGGCGTCGCCCATCTCCGTCCCGTCGACGTGGATGTCGGTCGTCAGAGCGTCGGCTTCGAAGGTGAGCATGAGAGAGCGGGGGAAGGGCCACGGTTGGCTGCCGATGAAGCGGACGGCGCCGACTTCGATGCCGGCCTCCTCGGCGACTTCGCGGCGCACCGCCATCTCGGCCGATTCGCCCGGTTCGACGAACCCGGCGAGCAGGGAATAACGGCCCTCGGGCCAGGTCAGATTGTGCCCCAGCAGGATGCGGTCGTTGGCGTCGATGACGGCCATGATGACGGCCGGATCGACCCGCGGGAAAAAGGGCGTCGAACAAGCTGGGCAGCGCCGCACCCATCCGGCGGAGACGATGACGGTGGCCGTCCCGCAGTGAGAACAGAACGGATCATGGCGATGCCAGGCTTCGAGGCCGGCGGCGGTGGCGGCTACGGATTCCTCGGCTGGGGAGAGTTCGCCCTCGCCGAGCGTGCGGGCCATCGCCCACTGAAGGGGGCCGATGAGGGTGTCGAGGAGGGTCCGTTGTTCCGAGTCGAGGATGAGGAGGAAGGCGGAGGGGGGTTGCACATCGATGGCCGGCTCGGCGATCGTTTCCGAATCGTTGATGAGGGGCACCGAGCCGGGAGCGGCCTCCTCGGTCGGGACGATGACACGCTCCGATGTGGCCGTGAAAAGGCTGCCGTCGAGAGCGGCGCTGGTGGGGATGATCCGCCCGAGATAGACGACGATGCCCCCCTCGGCGAACGGCCGCAGCTGATCCCACGAGAACGTTTGTAAGGCGTAAGCGTCGATGATGGGCAACTCTGCCCCACAAACGAGATACACCGTCGTTCGCCCATCGTTGAGGAGGTGGTCGAGGTGCTCCGTGTCGTCACGACGATCGGAATCGCGGTCGAAACTTCCGCGGGAGAACCCGAAATCTGCGTCCATCGCCCTACCCTACGAGGTTTCCACCGCCCGCGCCGACGAACGGACCTGGTCGCCTCGAACCTTGAGACGTTGTACATTCGATCTGTCCGAGCCCGTGGCAGCAAGGCCGGCCCCCGGCCCTGGAAAGGGGGAGACGATGGCCATGTCCGTCGCTGATCCGTCCGTCGACGACACCGCGACGATGACCGTGGTGGACACCCCAGGACCGCCCCCGGGAGACGACGACACCACCGCGCCGACCCCCGTCGAGGCCGCCGCCGCCCTCTTGCTTCACCGCCGCCGGGTCAGGGTGCGCACCTGGGCCGCCCGGATCGTCACCGTGCTCGCCATCCTCGGTTTGCTCGCCACCGTCGCCCCCCGGTTGCCGGAGCGGTTCCACGTCTTCCGGGAGATCATCCCCGGGCTCGGCATCCTCGGCTCCACCTCCGGTTTCGCCGCCCGGATCATCGCCTTCGTCGCCCTGTCGATGCTGCTTTTTCTCGTCGCGCGCGGTTTGCGGGTCGGCTGGCGGACGGCCTGGATGCTCGCCGTCGTCGGCCTCGTCCTCCAAGCGATCATGCACCTCGTCCACGGAGTCTCCGTCATCACGTCGACGCTCATGCTCGTCGGGGGGATCTGGCTGGCCTGCGAGTGGCGCGCCTTCCCCGTCGTTCCGACGAAGCGGAGCTTGCGCCGGGCGATCGGGTTGGGGCTGCTCCTCATCGTCTCGAACTTCATCGTCGCCCTCGCGGTGGAGGCCATCCGACGCTTCGGTTCGCCTGATTTCCGAGCCGGTGATGCCACACAACGTCTCGTCGATGTCATCGGTATCGGGGTCGAGGTCGTCTTCGTCCTCCTCCAGATCGCCATCATCGCTCTGCTCGCCTGGCGCCTCTCCTCGCCCAAGGCGGCCGAGGCGCTCTCCCCGGCCGCTCATCACACCGAACGGGAGCGGGCCCGCGCCGTCGTCGATCGCTACGGCGGCGGCACCCTCGACTACTTCGCCCTTCGCGACGATAAGGATTGGTTTTTCGTCGGTCGGTCGGTCGTGGCCTATTCGGTGCGTGGCGGGGTCTGCCTCGTCTCGCCCGATCCGATCGGCCCGGTCTCCGAGCGCGAGATGGTCTGGGCCGAGTTCTCCGGGTTCGTCGCCGAGCATGGTTGGTCGGTCGCCGTCGTCGCCGCGGCCGAGGATTACCGTCCGATCTATCGGGCATCCGGGTTGCACTGTGTGTATCTCGGTGACGAGGCGATCGTCGACGCTCCCGCTTTCTCCCTCGACGGGCACGATCGAAAGTCCTTGCGGCAGGCCTATCGCCGGGTCGAGCGGGCCGGGTACACGGCGACCTTCGTCGATCCGGTCGAGATCGCCCGTGACGATCCGGAGCTCAAAGCCGCCATCGAAGCGATGAGCGCGGAGTCGCGCCGGGGTGAGGACGAGCGCGGTTTCTCGATGACGCTGTCGCGGCTGTTCGATCCGGAGGACACCGGGCTCATGCTCTCGGTCACCCGTGCCCCTGACGGCCGGGTCGACGCTTTCTGCCAGTGGGTGCCGGCCCGCGACCTTAACGGCTGGTCGCTCGATGTCATGCGACGTCGCACGGATGTCGACGATTTGCCGAACGGCCTCATCGATTTCACGATCGTCGCAACGATCCTCGAACTGGCCCGCCGCGGCGAGGGCGGACTCGGCCTCAACTTCGCCGTCCTCCACGAGACCCTCGAGGGTGAACGCGACCTTCCCCTTGAACCGATCACCCGGACGATGCTGGGCAAGGTCGACGAGGTCACCCAGATGAGCTCGCTGGCCGTTTTCAACGAGAAATACGGGGCTCGCTGGGTGCACCGCTGGGTCGTCCTCGATCAGGCCGAGACCGCTCCGATGCAGGCTCTCATCATGGCCAGCGCTGAAGGCGCCACCGAGATTCCCCTGCTCGGGCGGCTCATCGGGGCGGTGGGGCGCTCATGACTCTCGCCCTCGTCTGCGCCGTCGCCGCGGCCGTCGGCTACGCCATCTCCACCCTCGTCCAAGCGGTCGCGACGAAACGCGCCCAGGGGTTGGCCGTCATCGTCACCCCGCTCGCACTGCTCGGTTTCGCCATCGACGGAGCCGCCTGGCTCAGTTCGCTCGTCGCCCTCGACCGGTTGCCCCTCTTCGTCGTCCAAGCCATTCAAGCTTCCTCCCTCATCGGCGTCGTGCTCGGCGCCTGGTGGTTCTTTCACCTAGCCCCACGGCGGATCGACCTCGTCATGGCGGGGGTCGTCACCGCCGCCCTCGCCGTCCTCGCGATCGGCGCCGGCGAGCAACCGGCCACCGCGCCGGCCACGGTTTTCGTCACCGCCTGCGTCGTGGCCGGGGTCGTCTTGCTCGGCGTCTTCCTCGTCGCCTACCGCCGCGGGCCGTCGATCCTCATGGCCGGGTTGGCCGGGCTCGGTTACTCGCTGGCGGCGGTCGCGGCGCGCGGCTCGCACCACGGTGAGGGGCTCCTCGCGACGATCGCCCAGCCGCTGGTCATCCCTCTGATCTGCGGCGGGGCCGTCGGCGTCCTCGGGTATCTCCGCTCGCTCGAGCATGGCTCGCCCGGGGCGGTGGCGGCCATCGTCGGCGTCATCGAAGTGGTTGTTCCCGGTGCGATCGGTTTGTCTTTCCTCGGCGACACGGTGCGCTCGGGCTGGTGGCTGCCGGTCGCGGCGGCCGTCCTCGTCGCCATCGCCGGGTGCGTCGTCATCGCTTTGGGACCAGCTGGGAGTTTCGGCGAGGAGACGGAGGAAGCGCTCTCCGATGAGATGGATGCTATCTCACCTAGTCAGACGGTATCTGGCTAACCATGCGGCACGGCCGCACCGAGGTCCTGTCGGCCTTGCGGACGACCTGCCCGCGAACGAGGGTTCTCATCCTCCTGTCAGACTGATCCCATAAGATATGCCTCTGGCTCTCTCGTGGTGGCGTCTTCCGATGTCTTCAGCCTCGCGCCCCCCACGCCATGAGAGGCGAAAGGAGAATCCATGCCCTCGCGTCCGTCGCCCCGGACCGCCGCGCTCGTCGTCTCGGCCACCCTCGTCGCCGCCTTGACGGCCTGCGCGCCCACCGCCGCCGAGCCGGGATCCACCGCGTCGGCCACGTCGTACTCGACGACGGTGCCCTCGGATCCCGTCACGTTGACGATCGCCTATTGCGATCGCCACCCGGTCGAGGATTTGTACGAGGGATTCAAGGTGAAATATCCCAACGTCACGATCAATCCGCAGTATCAAGAATGCTCGAATTTCTCCACCGACGTCGTCAATCAATTAACCGGCGCCAATCCCCCTGACATCGTCGAATATGTCGACGCGGCGATTCAGACGACGGCGCCGGCGGGGGCTGTTCTCGATCTCGCCCCCTACGTCGAGCTTTATGGGTGGGACACGAAATTCCCCACGAGCCAATTGCAGCAACTCCAACTCTCGTCCAACGGGCGCGTCCACGGGGAAGGCAGCCAATACGGCATTCCCGGAGGGGCGTCGTTCGTAGGCGCCTTCTACAACAAGGACCTCATGACGAGGGCGGGTATCGCGGCCGTCCCGGCGACGATCGCTGATTTCCAGGCCAGCTTGGAGCAGGCCAAGGCGGCGGGCGTCACCCCGATCGCCCTCGGCGCCCAAGACGACGGCGGCATCCACCTGTGGGGCGCTTTGGCCAGTTCCCTTATGGGGGCTCAGGCCGCCCAGGATTGGGTCAACGGCAAACAAGGCGCGACGATCGCGGTCGACGGAGCCATCCAAGCCGCCCAATATGTCGCCGATTGGGCGAACGCCGGGTATTTCTCCCCGTCGCCCAATGGGGTCTCCGAGAATGACGCCCGGGCTGATTTCTCCCGCGGCTCCGCTCTTTACACGATCGACGGTTCGTGGTCGATGAGCACCTTGCAGATGGCCGATCCGGCGGGTGAGCAGTTCGGGTTCATCCACTTCCCCGTCAACCAGGCCGGTGACGGCGCCACCGGGCAGGGGTTCACCGCCGGTTTCGCGATTTCCTCGAAGTCGCCGCACGCTGATATCGCGGCGGCCTTCCTCGACTATCTCGCCTCCCCGGAGGCGGCTGAGATCACCGTCAACATCGGCATGCTGCCCGTCAACACCGATCCGGCGGTCGCTCCGGCGCCGAAGACGTTCACCGCCACCGGATTGCGCGACGGCTACAACGCCGCCTTGGCCGCCAACGGCATCGTCACCTTCTTCGACCATGCTTCGCCGACGATGCACACGACGATGACCCAAGGCCTCCAAGGTGTCATCTCCGGCCAGTTGGCGCCGAGCGATTTCATCGCCCAGCTCCAAGCCGACTGGGAGGCTTACCACACCTCGTAATGCAGAAGTCGTATCGTCGTCGCCGTCAGTGGGTGGGCCTGCTCTTCGTGGCCCCGGCCCTCCTGCTCTACGGCGCCGTCATCCTCGTCCCAGCCGGCAAGACGATCAACCTGTCGCTGTGGCAGTGGGACGGCGTCAACACCGCGACGTGGCGTGGGCTGGCGAACTACGTCGATGTTTTCACCGACGCGATCTTGCGCGGGTCGATCATCCACGCCCTCTTCCTCATCCTCTTCTTCTCTTTCCTGCCCGTCCTCATGGGCCTCGTCCTGGCCGGGTTGCTGACTCGGCGCCGCTGGCGCGGCATGGCGGTGTGGAGGCTGCTCTTCTTCCTGCCTCAGGTCATGCCGCTCGTCGCCGTCGGCATCATGTGGCGGTGGATGTACGCCCCCCAAGGGATTATCAACCAGGTGTTGGGCTGGTTCGGCATCACCCGGGCCGACGGTTGGCTCGGTGAGGCCAGCACGGCGCTGCCCGCCCTCGGCGTCGTCGGCGCCTGGGTGCAAACAGGCCTGTGCATGATGCTCTTCATTGCCGGCGCCGGGAACATCGACCGCTCTCTTTATGAGGCCGCCCGCCTCGACGGCGCCGGGCCGGTCCGCGAGTTCCTCACCGTCACCCTGCCCGGCCTGCGCCGCGAGATCGGCCTGGCTTTGACGGTCACCGTCATCTCCGCCCTGGCCAGCTTCGACCTCGTCTTCGTCACCACCGGCGGCGGCCCCTTCTACGCCACCACCGTGCCCGGCCTGTTGGTGTATCAAAACCTCATCGCCGGCGACATCGGCCACGCCGCCGCCCTCGCCGTCGTCCTCAGCACCATCGTCGTCATCGCCGCCGTGCTGGCGAACCGGGTGGGCAAGACGGAGTGAGGTCCGGGGTCCGATCAGCGAGGAACAGTTTTTCCTTTGATGATCATCCCCTTGAGGTCTTATCCTGTCGTGCTTTGAGTTCGGATCTCATCGCTCGACGGATACTGCTATGCGACTGCGGGTCCTTCAGCATGTCCTGATACGTGCGCCCGTCTCGGTCCTCTCGCAGCCATTCCATACACGCTTTGGCATCGTCTGTTCGATTCCCACTATCGAGCTCATCACACCAATCCTCGATCAGGTCTGCTTCTTCGTAGTAGGCGACGGTCTGTTCATGAAAGGTAGATGTCGGAACGATCACCCGGGAGCTGAAGTGAACCCACCGTTGGAGAAGGAGATTCACCCCAAGCTGGGACAACGAGGCGATCCGTGATGTGAGATTTTCTGGTTTGACCATGTAAAGATTGTCGAAATTCGCGGCCTGATGCCTGGCTTGAGAATCGACGTTTGGCCGAAGGTCGGGCAAGGGCATCAGGTTGAAGTGACCTGTGGTCCATTCGTCTTCGGTGAGAATCTTCCGGTTTGAGACTTCGGCGACGAGCACCTGCCAGGCGAGGTCGACGCCATTAGTGCGCATGGAGCAGGGGTGTTGGAGCACGGCGACGGTGCGAGCTTTCGTTTTTCCCGTGCTGCCGGGAAGCTGAATTCCTGTGAAGACGTCACCTGTGAATATCGGACGGGTCTTTGAGACCTCATCAGCACGCGCACGGTAGAGGACATCCCAGCGAGGGATGCCCTTGTCATAGGGAGACTCGAGGCTGCTGCTCAAGACCGATCCTTTGCTCGGATCGAGCGATGCCCATCAGCCGCCTCGAACACCTCGTAGTCCGAGCGATACCGTTCACGCCAATCAGGCTCGAATTGGTCGAGGAGCGTCTCTGGATCAACGTGACCGCTGGCGAATTCGAACACAAGGTCGGCCCGCTCGTGGGCATAAAGATCGAGGGGGGTCACCGGCGCTGAGGAAGACAAGGGGAGCTCGAACCATGAGGCGATCTCTTCGACCATGTAATGCTCGGTGATGATGTCGCAGGCTGCGAGGATGCCAGCGAGCCTCAGTCGATTCTCTCCTGACGCTTTCTCGCCCTTCCTCCATTTCTGCACGGCGGGCACGCTGACTCCGACGAGTCGGGCGACATCACGCCAGGCGAAGCCGAGGTCGGAGAGATCGCTGAGTAACGTTGTGACGCTCGACTTGGCGCGCTCCGCCGTGGTCGCCCGCCACTCGGCGTCGTGGCTCCGCTGGTGGAGGTCGCCGAACTCCTCGTGGAGGATTCGGGCCTCACTGCGGTTGCCGCCGACGTCCTCTGTGAGCCTCGAGGCCGCCACCTTGGTCTCAGATAGAGGTGAGGAAGTGATCGATTCGCTGGCCGTCGCTCTTTCCGTCAACGCGGTAGAGACAGCTGCATTGATGAGGGTTACGTCAGCCATGGCGAAGCACTTCCTCTCGAAGTCGATTCGTTATCAAACTTTCGAAGACTCCCCGGACCGGTTCGTGGAGAGAATCGGCGCAGGCAAGTATGGAATCTGATGCGAACTCTGGAACTTCACTTCCAGGAAGCCAGAAACTATCAATGTCAAGTTTGAACAGGGGGCCGGGTGGAGGCATGGGACGACGAAGATCGGGAGTCGATTGAACCACAGGGTTCTCCTGCGCTCCATAACGCAGAACGATCGCCCTATCGTCTCCGCTGGAGAAAACGACACTTCCTTGGTAGGCGGCAGGCTCCAAACCAAGGTCTTCACCAATACCAGCCGGGCCAAGAAGCGCAGAATCGACCCATTCGTTCCAAGGCGGCCATCCGCTCCCCGTCTCCGTCGGAACGCGAATCTCATCGACGTATCTCAACCCGACCCGCTCGAGCCCCGCGGGCGGAGCGACAGCGATGCGGGCCCGCAAACTGAGTTCGAGCAACGCTCTCACGCGCTCATAACTACCGTATTGCGTCGTCTCGACGGTGAGGCTCTCCTGGCGGATCGTCAGTGCGGTCCGTCGATCCCTCGTCGTCCATCGTGGCGCGGTCGTGACGGCATACGGTGGCTGGGGCGCGCCATCTGAGCTGAATTGAACCTCATACGAGACCTCTTCCCCTGGAAGCGGTAGTTCTTCTCGGACAAGCTCAGACAACCGTGTGACCTGCTTGCGGTCCAAGGGTTCGCAGGCCGTGTGACGGACTTCAGCGACCATTAACACGATCGGCGGGTTCGGGTAAACCTCTCGCTCTCTCACGAGTCAAAGCTACCTGTTCTGAAACCAAAACAGCAACTATGGAAACACATGCTTCTTCCTGTCCTGGCGAGCGTCGACGATTGGGCCGGGCGATCGCCGCTCTCAAGCGGGCTGGGTTCGTCGTCTCTCACCCCTTCCTGATGCCCAATTTTCCTACATTCCATGTGCTATTTTTGGCACATCCAATGTCAGAAAATTGGGCATGAAAGGTTGCTATGGAGACGGGTTTTCTTCACCGGCCGATCGGGGATGCTTTGCTGGAACGCACGGATGTTCCGGTGCTGATCCTTGAAGGCGCTCGCGCGGTCGGGAAGACGACGCTGGCGAAGTCTCAACTGGTGGAAGCGGGGTATTCGTATGTCACTCTCGCAGACCGCGCGACCCTCGAGTTCGCGTCTCAAGATCCCCAAGGTTGGGCCCAGCGCCTCCCCCGCCCGGTCATCATCGACGAGGCCCAACTGGTCAAGGAGCTGCCGCTCGTCCTCAAAGAAATCGTCGACGGTCTCCCTCTAGGCAACCACTTCATTCTCACTGGGTCAGCGTCGATCGGGCGCCAAGGTCTCGGAGGGGCTGATCCTCTCGTGCGCCGGGCCGATCGTTTGACGATGTACCCTCTCACCGCCTGGGAATTGGGCGGGCATCCTGGCTCGATCGTCGACCTCCTCTTCGACGCCGACATCGCCTGGAAGACGACGCCGGAGATCACTGATAAGGAACTCCTCGACGATTTCGCCTTCGGTGGTTTCCCGGGATATGTCCTTCAGCGGGAAAAGATCTCACGGCGTCGCCTACGCGAGCGCATCATGGCGGACCGAGTGGCGAGTTTGAGCCGAACAGCTCTTCCCCCTGGAGAACTCGTTAACACGACGATCGCTTTCGACTGTCTTGACGCTGTACTGCGCGTCCCCGGAGGGATTTTTACGACGACGCGGGTCAGCCAAATCACGGGGCTCGACAGCAGGACGATCGATCGCTATATGGAGATATTCGGGCGCCTCTTCCTCATCGAGTGGCTCGTCAACGTCTCAACCTCCCCGGCGAAACAAGCTCACACGCGGGCCAAAATCCATCCCGTCGACACGTCGTTGACTGTGGAATCTCTCGAACGGGCAGGAGCGTCGATTCTGGGGCAACGGGAGCTTTTCGGCCAACTCCTGGAGAGCTACGTGGCCACCCAGATCATTCCCGCCCTCGGCTGGGCCGAAGGCCCCGTGACAGCGCATTTCTGGCGCCAAGCCGGAAAGCCAGTTTACGAGGTCGACATCGTCATCGACCGATACGGGGGTCAAAGTGTGGGGATCGAGGTGAAGGCTTCATCTCGCCTCGCCCCGTCCGATATCAAGGGACTTCGTGCCCTCCGAGAACGGCGTGGGATGACGAGGGGTTTCGTCGTCTATACCGGTACGGAGATCCAAGAGCTCGATCATGAGATCTGGGCACTGCCAATTTCGTGCCTTTATGGACCGGGGTGGGTTGCGTGAGACATAACTGGTGTAGTTCTCAACGTTGAAGAGGGTCATTCCAGGAGGCTTATTCATAATGGGGGAAGCGTGTCGTTGACGTGAAAGCGGTCGACCCTTTGGAAGAATATGAAGTATTCACACGCACATATTCTTCGCAGAATCGACCGCCAC
>JAISHO010000015.1 GCA_031262485.1 Propionibacteriaceae bacterium | reverse complement strand
TGGCAGAATTACAACCCTCAATCCAACGACTCCGATAAACCCCAAGCCCCACCCCTCACGCTCACACCCCGTGAGGCACCGAACCAGAACACGCGCTCAAAACTACGTGAGGCACCTCGGAAAGGACGGGGGTGGCCCATCGCACGGATGAGCCACCCCCGACCGAGATGAACGAGCGATCAGCCCTGCTCGACGACCTCGGAATCGATCGAGGCCGGCTTGTCGGCATGGGTGACGGCGATCTTGCGCGGCTTGGCCTCCTCGGCCACCGGAATGGTGAGCGTGAGGACGCCGTCGGCGTAGTTGGCGGCGATCTTGTCCGTCGCCACACCCGAACCGATCGTCAGCTGACGGGCGAACGTTCCGTTCGGACGCTCCCGCGCCAGCCACTTCGTCGTCTCCGTCGCTTGGGAGACGCGCTCGGCGCGCACCGTCAGGGTGCGCTCATTGATGTCGATGTCGATCGAGGACGGATCGACGCCAGGCAGGTCGATGGTCACCACGAAATTATCGCCATCACGGTAGAGATCCATCGGCATCGCCGCGACTGTCGGCGTGCGGGGATCGGCGAACCAGCGGTCCATCTCGCGGAAAGGATCGAATGCACGAGCCATCGTGAACTCCTTCGTGTCATGTCCACTCCCCCGGAGTGAACTTCATCATGATCTCTTGGTAGCTTTTAGCACTCTCAAGCTTCGAGTGCCAACGAGACAAGTATGCGCCTTTCCGCTGGGCTTGTCAAGAGTTGAGCCGAGGAGACTCAAGATTGAGACGGATCGTCGTTCGCGGCGCCCCAGAACGAGACATCGCCCCCGTCTCACGCGGAGACGAGGGCGATGACCGATGACAGATGGTCGCTCGATCAGAACCAATTCATCGGATCGACCTGAGAGCCGTTGACCCACAGTTGGAGATGCAGGTGGCATCCCGTCGAGGAGCCGGACGTGCCGACATAGCCGACGACTTGGCCCTGCGAGACATATTGTCCGGCGTAGGCGGCGAACCCCGACATGTGGGCGTAGCCGGTCACCATGTGCCGTCCGTTGACCTCGTAGTCGATGAGCATGTGATACCCGAACCCGCCGTTGTAGCGGGCTTGGGTGACATAGCCATCGGCCGCGGCGACGAGCGGCGTCCCACAGCTGGCGCCGAGATCGGTGCCGTCGTGGAAGCGATAGTCGCCCCAGATCGGATGCCAGCGGTAGCCGTAGTCATCGGTGATGTACGCGTTGACCGGCATCATCAGGCTGGGCGAATAGCTCGGCGCGACATAAGCCGGTTCATAGTCGGATTCCGACCAAGAGCCCTCTTGGGCGGCGATCCGAGCCAATTCGGCCTGTCGGGCCTCTTCGGCTCGACGCGCTTCCTCAGCCCGACGGGCGGCCTCTTCGGCTTGTCGCCGTTCCTCGGCCAAGCGGGCGCGCTCGGCGATCTCGGCCGTGATCTGGTCGAGTTGGCCCATGAGCTCGTTGTACTGGCGTTGGTCCTCGCTCAACTCGGCCGCGGCCGCGTCGCGGGCGGCGACCTGCTCGGCCAAGGCCGCTTCGTAGGCGGCTTGCGCCAAAGAGGCGGCGGATTCGGCTTCCTCGGTGACGATGACTTGGGCGTCGGCGGCGGCTTTAGCCGAGTCGGCCAGGTTCCGAGCCGTCGTGGCGGCGTCCTCGATCGCGTCGAGTTCCACTTGAGCTGTCTCGAGTTCGTCGAGTTTGGCGCCGCTGACGTCGAAGACGGTCGTCGCCCACTGAAGGCGATTGCCGAGTTGACCCGGCGCGTTCGGATCGACGATCGTCGCCAGAGCGAGCAGCGAACTGTTCTGTTGATGTGTGGTCCGCGCGTACTCGCCGATCTCGGCTTGCTGTTCGGCGATACGGGCTTGACCGGCGGCCTGCTCGGCCAGGGCGATGTCGAGCGCGGCGATCGCGGCGTCCAACTCGCTTTGTCGTGCGGCCTGCTGCTCACGGGCGGCAGCGACCTCGAGACGGGCGTTGGCCAAGGCGGCGCGCGCGGAGTCGACCGACGCTGACGCCGTCTCGACCCGGGCGTTCGCCGCGACCAGTTCGGCCGAGGACTCGTCGATCGCCGCTTGGGCGCCATCGAGTTGTCCGCTGACCGTGGCATGGGCGTCGTCTAATTCGTCACCGAAAGCGGGCGCCATGCCAAGGCCCGTGGTGACCAGTCCGACACAGACGGCGATACCCACCGACCGGACTGTTCGTCTCATGGAATGAGACACAATAACCCTCCAATTCCCCCGGAGGGTCTCAGCCGTCAAAAACGACTAAACACGCAGATAACGGCGTGCCGAGACCATCGTCGGGATGACGGAGAGAACGATAGCCACAAGAACAACAGCTGCCATAGAAATTCCAGTCTCAGGCCATCCCACCCAGCGGAAACCCTGAAGTAGCGGTTGAGCATTTTCCATGATGACGAACCAGACGGAGAAGGCGAGCGTTCCCGAAGCTAACACCGCCCCGATGAGGGCAGCGACGAGCGATTCCAGGAGGAAGGGAACCATGATGTAGAAGTTCGAGGCCCCGACCAATCGCATGATGCCGATCTCTCGCCCACGGGTGAAGGTCGCCATACGAATCGTGTTGCTGATCTGCAGCGCGGCGGCGACGAGGAGGAGGATGCTCAAGCCGATCGTCCCCCACTGCAAGGCGGTGAGCCACTGGAAGATCGGATCGAGGAATTGGTGGAGATCCTGGACGGCTTGCACCCCGGGCATCGTCTGCACCTGGGAGACGAGGCCGGAATACTGCTGAGGATCTTTCAATTTGACCCTGAACGATTCCTGCATTTGATCGACGGTGAGGGAATCTTCGAGCGCGGAGCCGGCGTAGGTCTCCCGGAATTGCTCATAGGCCTCTTCTTTTGATTCCCGAAAAACCGCGTCGACTTCCGGATTCGATTTGATGGCGGCTTCGATCTGATCGCGTTGCTCCACGGTGACGTCTTGGCCCGGGGTGCAATTCTCCCCCCGGGTGTCTTTCGTGCAGAGGAAGACTGAGATCTCGATGCGGTCGTACCAGGCGCCCTTGAGGAGGGTGACCTGTTGGGCGGCGATGAGGCCGAGCCCGAACAAGGACAGGGAGACCCACATCGTGACGATGACGGCGAAGGTCATCCCGCCATTGCGTTTGAGACCGGAAAGCGTCTCCGATAGCGCGTGTCGCATCCGCGATCCCTCCTCTCAGGCCCTCGCCCCGTAGATGCCCCGCGCCTGATCGCGCACGACGTGGCCGTTCTCCAACTCGACGACGCGTTTGCGCATCTGGTCGACCATGGCCCAGTCGTGGGTCGCCATGACGACGGTGGCCTCGGCCTTGTTGATCCGGTCGAGCAGTTTCATGATCCCGACGGAGGTCTCCGGGTCGAGGTTGCCGGTGGGCTCGTCGGCCAAAAGGATCTTGGGCCGGTTGACGAAGGCGCGAGCGACGGCGACGCGTTGCTGCTCACCGCCGGAGAGCTCGTCGGGGCGGCGATCCCCCTTGTCAGACAAGCCGACGAGTTCGAGGGTGTCTGGCACGACCCGCTTGATGTGAGAGCGTGGCTTGCCGATGACTTGGAGCGCGAAGGCGACGTTCTCGAAGACCGTCTTGCCGGGAAGGAGACGGAAATCCTGGGAGACCATGCCGATCTCCCGCCGCAGCGCCGGGATCTTCCGCTCGGGCAAGGTCGCGACATTCTTGCCGGCGACATAGATCCGCCCAGCCGAGGGACGGAATTCACGCAATATCAATTTGAGAAATGTAGATTTCCCTGAACCCGATCCCCCGACGAGGAAGACGAACTCCCCCTTATCGATGTCCAGCGTGACGTTAGCCAGGGCCGCGCGCGTCTGCCCCTCGTAGATACGCGAAACGTCTTCGAATTTGATCACATCGTCCACCTTATAGTCGTACGGCCCCGGTGCGCGGACCGGCCATGCCGGTGTGTCACGGGCCCTCGTGGTCTGTCGCGCCTAAACCGTTGTATTCGCGGCACTCGGTGGGGCCCCCAGCCGCGTTGTCGTCGTCGCCGGTAGGTCCACTACCGGCTCCTCCTCCGCCTTGCTGGCCACCCCACCGACCACCACGAATTACACAACGTTTTAGGCGCGACAAACCACCAGCACCCTAGGCAAGGACGGAGGAAATTCTCAAGTTCTCCGTGTGAGAGACCGGTGAGCGTCGAAGATCACACGGCGAAGGAATGCCTCACTGGTCGGATTGGGTGCGCCGCCAGCGGATCCCCGCCTCGATGAAACCGTCGATGTCGCCGTCGAAGACGGCCTCGGGATTGCCGACCTCGTGGTCGGTGCGCAGATCCTTGACCATTTGGTAGGGGTGGAGGACGTAGCTGCGCATCTGGGAGCCCCAGGAGTTGCCGCCGTCGCCCTTGAGCTGCTTCATCTCGGCCTCCTTCTCGGCCCGTGCCCTCTCGAGCAGGCGCGATTGAAGGACGCGCAGGGCGGCGGCCTTGTTCTGAAGCTGGGACTTCTCGTTCTGACAGCTGACGACGATGCCCGTCGGCAGGTGGGTGATCCGCACGGCGGAGTCGGTCGTGTTGACCGACTGCCCGCCCGGGCCGGACGAACGGAAGACGTCGACGCGGATGTCGGCCTCGGGGATGTCGATGTGGTCGGTCTCCTCCGTCACCGGGAGCACCTCGACCCCGGCGAACGACGTTTGGCGACGTCCTTGGTTGTCGAAGGGGGAGATGCGGACGAGACGGTGGGTGCCCTGCTCGACCGACAGCGTGCCATAGGCGAAGGGGCATTTGACGGTGAAGGTGGCCGATTTGATGCCGGCCTCCTCGGCGTAGGAGGTGTCGTAGACCTCGACGGAGTAGCCGTGGCGATCGGCCCAGCGCAGATACATCCGCAACAGCATCTCGGCGAAGTCGGCGGCGTCGACCCCACCGGCCTCGGAGCGGATCGTGACGAGAGCGTCGCGATCGTCGTACTCCCCGGCCAGGAGGGTGCGCACCTCCATCGCCTCGATGTCGCCAGCCAGCGCCGTCAACGCGGTCTCGGCCTCGGCCAGGGTGTCGGCGTCGTCCTCCTCGGCTCCGAGGTCGACGAGGACGGAGAGATCCTCGAGCCGCCCGCGCAGGCCCGTCACCCGATCGACGTCGGCCCGCAGCCGCGACATCGTCGAGGTCACGCGCTGGGCGTTCTCCTGATCGCTCCACAAATCCGGCGACGAGGCCTCGACTTCGAGGTCGGCGATCTGAGCATTCAAGGCGGGCACGTCGATGACGGCCTCGACGGAACTGAGGGTCTGATCGAGGTCGGAGACGGTCGCACGCAAATCATCGGGTTGAGCCACGAGAAGGAAGTCTACCGACGACGGTCACATCCCCTCGACACACCGGGTCAGTGGCCTGTCGCGCACGTGACATGAGCGCGATCGACCAACGAGCGATCCGGACGATCGCCCCAGCAGCGGTGATCCTCAGGCAGCAGTGACGACGGTGCGAGCTTGGGCGAAGTGGCAGGCCGAGGCGTGCTCCCCCACCCCATCGGAGCGCAGGATCAACTCGGGCACTTCGGTGCGACACGGCGGCGGGACCTCTTCGGCGATCTCCGCCGCGCTCTCCTGCGTCCCGGTGGCAGGCGCCGCGGTGCGATCGGCCAGCCACAACTCGTGGGCTCTGAAGCAGCGGGTGTGGAACCGGCAGCCGGACGGCGGGGCGGCCGGCGATGGCACGTCGCCGCGCAGCATGATCTGTTCCCGAGCCCCGGCGAGGGCGGGATCGGGCACCGGCACCGCCGAGAGGAGGGCCTGAGTGTAGGGGTGGGTCGGACGCTCGTAGATCTCGACCTCGTCGCCGATCTCGACGATCTTGCCGAGATACATGACGGCCACCCGGGTGGAGATGTGGCGGACGACGGCCAAATCGTGGGCGATGAAGAGATAAGAGAGCCCCAACTCGCGTTGGAGATGCTCGAGCAGGTTGATGACCTGGGCTTGAACGGAGACGTCGAGGGCGGAGACCGGCTCGTCGCAGATGAGGATCTTGGGGCGCAGAGCGATCCCCCGGGCGACGCCGATGCGTTGGCGCTGCCCGCCGGAGAACTGGTGGGGATAACGGTTGATGTGCTCGGGGTTGAGGCCGACGAGGTCGAGTAATTCGCGCACCTTCGCCCGACGACTGCCCTTGGGGGCCGCCTCGGGGTGGATGTCGAAGGGTTCCCCGATGATGTCGCCGACTGTCTTGCGGGGGTCGAGCGAGGTGTAGGGGTCCTGGAAGACGATCTGGATGTCGCGACGCAGTTTGCGCATGGCGGCGCCGGTTTGGGAGTAGAGGTCGACGCCGTCGATCGTGACCTTCCCGCTCGTCGGCTCCTCGAGGCGCATGAGCAGACGCGCCAAGGTCGACTTGCCGCAGCCGGATTCGCCGACGACGCCGAGGGTCTCGCCACGGTGGAGGTCGAAGGAGACCCCGTCGACGGCTTTGACGTGGCCGACGGTGCGGCGGATGATTCCGGTTTTGACGGGATAGTGCTTGACGAGGTCCTCGGCCCTCAGGATGATGTCATCGCTCATGACCGTCCCTCCTCGCTCTCGCTCGCCGAACCGTCCGCCCGACCGGCGCCGTCATTGTCGTTCGACCGCCCGTTCGCCCCGAGCGACGGAGACGAAGGCGCGGCGGCTCCCGTCGCGCCGCCCTCGGCTCGGACTTGGGCGGCGACCGCGTCGAGTCTGAGGCAGGCGGCGAAACGGCCCGGACCGACCTCGACGAGATCTGGCGGGTCGCCCTGGGTGCATTCCGGGGCGACGAAGCGGCAGCGCGGGGAGAAGGGGCAGCCCGGTGGAATGGCCAGCAGGTTGGGCGGCAGTCCGCCGATGGCCGGCAGGGTCTCGTCGCGCTTCTGATCGAGCCGGGGCACCGATTGGAGCAGGCCGATCGAGTAAGGATGTCGCGGATCGGCGTAGAGCGGCCCGACCGGCGCCGTTTCGACGAGGCGTCCGGAGTACATGACGGCGATGCGGTGGGCCACACCGGCGACGACGCCGAGGTCGTGGGTGATGAGGATGAGCCCCATGCCCGAATCCTCTTGCAGTTCGTGGAGGAGATCCATGATCTGGGCTTGGACGGTGACGTCGAGGGCCGTCGTCGGCTCGTCGGCGATGAGGACCTTGGGATCGAGCGCGATCGCCATGGCGATCATGATGCGCTGGCGCATGCCGCCGGAGAACTGGTGCGGGTAGGCCTTGGCGCGCTGCCGGGCGGCGGGGATGCGGACCCGTTCCATGAGTTCGATGGCGCGTTCCTCGGCGTCTTTGCGGTTGAGACCCCGGTGGACGCGGAACATCTCGGCGATCTGCCACCCGACGGGGAAGACAGGGTTGAGCGCGGACAGCGCGTCTTGGAAGATCATGGCGATCCCGGCGCCCCGCGTCGCTCGTCGTTCCTTGGCCGGAAGCGTCAGCAGGTCGCGTCCCTCGAAGACGATCTTTCCCCCGGTGACGTAGCCGGGCGGGGTGTCGAGGATGCCCATGATGGCCTGAGCGGTGACCGATTTGCCGGAGCCCGACTCGCCGAGGATGGCGAGCGTCTCGCCCCGATCGAGGGTGAAGGAGACCCCGTTGATGGCCTTGGCCACGCCCTCACGGGTGCGGAATTCGACGTGGAGGTCGTCGACTTCCAAGACACGCTCGCCTGAGGGCGCCGGGGAGGAGCCGGCCGCAGGATCGGCGGGAGTGGCGGGAGCTGTTGTCATGACACTCACCTCAGCTTCGGGTCGAGGGCGTCGCGGACGACTTCGCCGAGCATGATGAAGGCGAGGACGGTGAGCGACAGGAAGAGGGCGGGGAACAACAACATATGCGGCGCGTTGCGGATGTAGCCGAGGCCGGAGGCCTGGGAGATGGCGATCCCCCAGGAGATGACCGGGGCTTGCAGCCCGATGCCGAGGAAGGAGAGCGTCGCCTCGGTGGCGATGTAGGCGCCGAGGTCGATCGTCGCGACGACGATGACGGGCGCGATCGAGTTCGGCATGATGTGCGAGCCGATGATCCGCCCCGGTTTGGCGCCGAGGGCGCGCGAGGCGAGAACGAACTCGTTCGGTTTGACTTGAATGACGCTCGAACGCATGAGCCGGTAGATGTTCGGCCAGCCCAAGACGGCCATGGCTAGGACGACTTTGAGGATCGAGACGAAGTAGGGCGTCTCGCCGTCGCCGCGCAAGGTGTAAAGGATGATGATGCCGCCGAGCAGGAGCGGGATCGAGAAGAAGACGTCGGCCAACCGGGAGAGGACGGCGTCGGGCACTCCGCCGAAGTAGCCGCCGAGCGTGCCGAGCATCGTGCCGATGAGGGCTGTGGCGAGGGCGGTCAGCAAACCGACGAGGATCGAGGAGCGGGCCCCGTAGATCGTGCGGGCGTAGACGTCGCAGCCTTGGAGGTCGTAGCCGAACAGGGCGTCCCCGCCTGGGGTGACACGAGCGTTGTTGAGATCGCAGAAGTAGGGATCTTTGCTTGTGAACAACCCCGGAGCGACGGCCATCGTCACGAAGACGACGATGAGCGCGATCGAGATCCAAAAGAGAGGACGCCGGCGCATGATGTCCCAAGCGTCAGCGCCGAGGCTGCGCGCCTTCTCCTGTTCCGGGGCCGCGGTCGGGTTGACGGTGGGAGCGGGTCGCAGATCGGCGGCCGTCTCGTCGAGGACGTCGTCAGCGGCGAACGGTGCGTTGTCAGTCATGGCTGATCCTCGGGTCCAGGACACCGTAGAGGATGTCGACGATGAGGTTGACGACGAGATAGACGATGACGAGGCAGATGACCGCTCCGACGACGGAGACGCCGTCGCGCTGGTTGATGCTGCGCCAGATGAAGTTGCCGATCCCGTTGACGTTGAAGATGCGTTCGGTGACGATGGCGCCGCCCATGAGGGAGCCGAAGCTGGCGCCGATGTAGGTGATGACGGAGACGAGCGAGTTGCGCAAGGCGTGGACCCCGACGGCCCGCCCGGCCGAGAGCCCCTTGGCTTTGGCGGTGCGGACGTAGTCGGCCCGCAGGTTCTCGACGAGGTTGGTGCGGGTGAGCCTGGCGACGTAGGCGACTGAGAGGCTGCCGAGGACGAGTCCGGGGAGGATGAGTTGGGCCCAGGTGCCGTCGCCGGAGGTGACGGGGAACCAGCCGAGTTTGAGGCCGAAGATCATCTGGGCCAGGGAGCCGATGACGAAGACGGGGATCGAGATGACGACGAGCGTCGAGATGGTGACGAGGTTGTCGGCGAACTTGCCCTTGCGGATGCCGGCGACGACGCCGGCGGCGATGCCGACGATGGCCTCGAAAGCCAAGGCGATGAGGGCGAGCTTGAGGGTCGTCGGGTACCGGATCGCCAACTCATGGGCGACGGTGTTGCCGTAGTAGTTGGTGCCGAGGTCGCCCTGGAGGAGCTTGCCGAGGTAGAGGGCGTATTGGACGAGGAAAGGCTTGTCGAGGTTGTACTCGGCCTTGAAGGCGGCGACATACTCTGGCGAGCAGGGCCGGTCGCCGCAGCGCCCGGCGGTCGGATCGCCGGGCAGGAGGAAGACCATGGCGAAGATGAGGAACGTCGCCCCGAGGACGACGGGGATCATCTGCAGCAGGCGGCGGACGATGTATTTGCCCATACCTCTCCTTTGACTGCCACGCCCCGAGGAGCAGCGACACTAACAACGATGATGGTAAGACTTGGGGTTGAGAACGGTCGGCCAGCCTTCCGTGGAAGACCGGCCGACCGTGTCACAGTCTGTCAGATCGTCGTCACTTGAGCTCGACGGACGTGAAATCGAAGGTCGAGAAGGGCGTCATCTCGACCGAGGCGATGTTGTCGGAGTAGATGTACTGGCTCTGCTGATACCACAGCGGAACGGCCGGGAGATCGGCGTCGAGCATGGCCTCGGCCTCTTGGTAGAGGGTGTTGGCGGTGTCGATGTCGGTCGCGGCGGCGGCCTCGGCCAGCTTGGCGTCGAAGGCCGGGTTGGAGTAATCGGAGTCGTTCGAGGAGGCGCCGGTCGCGTAGAGCGGCGTCAGGAAGTTCTCGATCGACGGATAGTCCATCTGCCAACCGGTGCGGAACAGACCGCTGATCTCACGCTCGGTGATCATATTGCGCAAGGTGGCGAAGTCGGGCGTCGTCTGAACGACACAGTTGATGCCGAGGTTGTTGCGCAGCTGGTTGCAGACCGCGTTGGCCCAACCGTCGTGGCCACCGTCGCCATTGACCCACAGGGGCAATTCACCTTCGTAGCCACCGGAAGCGGCGTAGAGTTCCTTGGCCTTGTCGACGTCGAAGACGCAGTTGGTGCACTGGTCGGCCTTGTATCCGTCGACGACTGGGGAGACCCAGCCGGTCGCAGGAGTACGGGCGTTGTTGAAGATCTGCTCGGTGATCTGGGCCCGGTCGATCGCCATCGACATGGCCTGGCGCAACTGGACATTGGCCAATTTCTCGTCGCCGGCGGCGAAGGTGAAGGACTGGAAGACGCCCGTGTCCTTCGTGCCCCAGCGATCGGCTGCATCCTGCTGCCAGAGATCGCCGATCAGCTGGTCGGTCGGGACAAGATCGGTCAGGTCGAGGTTGTTGCCGACAACATCGTTATAGGCGGCGTTGGGATCGTTGTACACCTTGAAGGTGACAGTGTCGACGGTGCCGGTGAACTCACCGGAGTAATCAGCGAACTTCTCGAGAACGATCTCGGTGTCCGTCACCGCGGTGACCTCGTAAGGACCGGCGGCGATCGGCTTCTTGGCGAACTCCGTCTTGCCGTCGGAGGTGTCCTCGAAGAAGGCGTCCGGCTGCGGGGCGAAAGCGGTGTAGCCGAGCCGAACTTCGAGGTTCGAGGTCGGCGTCGTCGTCTTGATGGTGAAGGTGTGGTCGTCGACGACGGCCAGACCGGTCATCTCGGTGGCGGTCGGAGCAGTCGCGCAGTCGGCGTCGGCGCACTGAAGCGCGTCATAGCCTTCGATCATCTCGAAGAAGTAGGCGTTCATCTGGGCGTTGGGCCCGTAGGCGCCCCAGTTCCAGGCGTCGACGAAGTTCTTGGCCAGCACCTCGGTGCCGTCCTGGAAGAGGTAGCCCTCCTTGAGCTTGACCGTCCAGGTGATGGCGTCCTCGGTCTCGATCGACTCGGCGATGTCGAGCGCCGGGGAGGCGTCGGTCGGGTCGTAACGGACGAGTTTGGCCTCGGAGGCGTCGAGGACGTTGCCGCCACAGACCTCGTTCGTGTTCGTCGGGATGAGCGGGTTCTGCGGGGTGCAGCCCCGCACGGTGATGGCGGTGGCGGCGGCGTTCGTGCCGGTCGAGGCGTCGTCCGTCGAGCCACCGTCATCGCTCTGGCCGCCGCCGCACCCGGCCAGGGTGAGGGCGCCCATGGCGGCCACTGCCGCCCAAGCTTTGATTGTCTTATTCATCAAACCTCCTTGGAAGGGGAGTCGTGTCGCGCGTCCGGAGCCAACGACGACGTCGAAGTCACCAGCAGACCATGGAGCGGTGGGGCCATCCGTTCAGCCCTGTTTCACCACCCATACGACATATCTCAGAATATGAACGTCTGAGATCGCATGGTGATCCTACAACACTGCCTCGAGGTCGACCCCATCATGTCCCGAGATCGTGACAGAACTGATATCTCCCGATGTGACCGTGTGATCTCCCTGGGCCGGGTCGAGGGTGACACGGACATGGCCATCGGATTCCGGCCCTTGATGAGCCGCTCTCCCCTGCCAGACGACCGCTCCGTCCTCGTCGTCCCATTCCTCGAACAAGACGTCCACGACCGTGCCGACCCGTTCTTCGGCCCGTTCCGCCATGACGAGGTCGGCCACCTCGGCGACGGCGTCCGTCCTCGCCCGGATCTCATCCTCGTCGACGTGGCCGTCGAGGTCGAAAGCGGCCGTGCCATCCTCGTCGGAGTAACCGAACACCCCGATGGCGTCGAACCGCCCAGCGGTGAGGAAATCGATGAGGGTGGCGACGTCGCCGACCGTCTCGCCGGGAAAACCGGTGATGACGTTGGTGCGGATCCCGGCCTCGGGCGAGGCCTGACGGATCCGGTCGACGAGCCCGAGGAAGCTCTCGGTGTCGCCGAAACGGCGCATCCGCTTGAGCACAGTCCCGGAAGCGTGCTGGAAGGGAAGGTCGAAGTAGGGCACGACTTTCGGCGTCGTCGCCATCGCCTCGACCAGCATCGGGGTCATCTCGGCCGGTTGGAGGTAGGAGAGCCGGATCCACTCGATCCCGTCGACGCCGGAGAGCTCACGGAGCAAGGCTTCAAGCGCCCGGGGTTGGGCCAAATCCTTCCCGTAAGCGGTCGTGTTCTCGCTGACGAGATAGAGCTCTCTCACCCCGCACTCCCCCAGCCAGGCCGCCTCGGCCACGATGTCGGCGATGGGGCGTGAGACGAGCGAGCCGCGCAGCGCCGGGATGGCGCAGAAGGCGCACCGGCGATCACAGCCGGAGGCGATCTTGAGCGGCGCGGTGGGCGCATCGTTCAACCGATGCCGCAACACGCTCGGCCCCGAAGCGGGGACGCCGGGGCCTGAGCCGAGGGGGTTGACCATGGGGGTGAACACCACTCCCCCGCCGTGCCCGGGCACGCTCACGGCGCTGGCGGCAGACGGGCGGTCGAGCGGGGTGACCGGCAGGAGTTTGCGTCGATCGGAGGGGATGTGGACGGGCGCCTCGCCGCCGTCGAGGATCCGGCGCACCGTGGCGGCGATGTCGGGGTACTGGTCGAACCCGAGCACGGCGTCGGCCTCGGGCAGATTGGTGGCCAGTTCAGTTCCGTAGCGTTCGGCCAGGCAGCCGACCGCGACCACCGCACGGGCTTTGCCCTCCTGCTTGAGGTCGGAGGCGGCGAGGATCGTGTCGATCGAATCCTTCTTGGCCGCCTCGATGAACCCGCAGGTGTTGACGACGACGACCTCGGCCTCGCTGGGATCGTCGGTCAGCGTGAAACCGTCCTGGGCGAAACGGGCGGCCAGCTCCTCCCCGTCGACATCGTTGCGGGCACAGCCCAACCCGATGATGTGGAGGGGGATCGTCTGGGGCACGGCACGGCTCCTTACCAAAGTCGAGTCGACGGGATCCGTGGACGGATCGTCATCGAACAGCAGATTAGCGCCCACAAGCGGGAACGAGACATCAGCGGCTGAGGCGGAGCAGTGGCGGAACCATTCCAGGCCGCCTCGGCGTCACTCGCTCCGCAGTTTGTCGAGGCACTCCTCGAGGTCGTCCGGCATGACGAGGACTTCGCGTGGCTTGGATCCCTCGGAGGGGCCGACGACGCCGCGCGTCTCGAGGATGTCCATGAGACGGCCGGCTTTGGCGAAACCGACGCGCAGTTTGCGCTGCAGCATAGACGTCGATCCGAGTTGGAGGTTGACGACGAGCCGGGCCGCCTCGATGACGAGTTCGAGGTCGTCGCCGATGTCCTCGGCCACCTTTTTCGTCGCCCCGGGCGCTTCGGCCACATCGGCGCGATATTGCGGTTTGAGTTGGCTGGAGACCTCCTCGACGACGGTGCGGATCTCCTGCTCCGTCACCCAGGCGCCCTGGACACGCAAGGGTTTGCCCGCCCCCATGGGGAGGAAGAGGCCGTCGCCTTGGCCGACGAGTTTCTCGGCGCCGGGCTGGTCGAGGATGACGCGCGAATCCGTCATCGAGCTGGTGGCGAAGGCCAACCGGGAGGGGATGTTCGCCTTGATGAGGCCGGTGACGACGTCGGTCGAGGGCCGCTGGGTGGCGAGCACGAGGTGGATGCCGGCGGCCCGGGCCAACTGGGTGATGCGCACGATCGAATCCTCGACGTCGCGGGCGGCGACCATCATGAGGTCGCTCAACTCGTCGACGATGACGAGGAGGTACGGGTAGGGCTCGATGACCCGTTCCGAACCCGGCAGCGGCTGGACCTCCCCGGCGCGGACCGCTTTGTTGAAGTCGTCGACGTGGCGGAAGCCGAAGGCCGCCAGATCGTCGTAGCGCTGATCCATCTCCTTGACGACCCACTGCAGGGCCTCGGAGGCCTTCTTGGCGTTCGTGATGATGGGGGTGACGAGGTGCGGAATGCCCTCATAGACGTTGAGCTCGACGCGTTTCGGGTCGACGAGGAGGAGACGGACCTCGGCCGGGGTGGCGCGCAGGAGGATCGAGGTGATCATCGAGTTGACGAAGCTCGACTTGCCCGAGCCGGTGGCGCCGGCGACGAGGAGGTGGGGCATCTTCGCCATGTTGGCGACGATGAAACCGCCCTCGACGTCCTTGCCGAGGCCGACCGTCATCGGGTGATGGTCGTTGCGTGCTGTCGACGAGCGCAGGACGTCGCCAAGCGAGACGACCTCTTTGTCCCGGTTGGGGATCTCGATGCCGATGGCCGACTTGCCGGGGATGGGCGAGAGGATGCGGACGTCGGGCGAGGCGACGGCGTAGGCGATATTGCGCGAGAGCGCCGTCACCTTCTCGACCTTGACGGCCGGCCCCAACTCGACCTCGTAGCGCGTCACCGTCGGGCCGCGGGTGTAGCCGGTGACGGTGGCGTCGATGTCGAATTGGCGCAGCACCTCCGTCAACGCCCCGACGATGGCGTCGGAGTCATGGCTGCGGGCCTTCGGCGTCGTCCCCGGTTTGAGGATCGACAGATCAGGGAGATGGTAGGCGACGTCCTCGCTCACCATGAAGGGGATCGACGGCGGCGCCTCGCTGACCGGTTCCGCCTCGACGGGTGAGGCGGCCGAGGCCGTGCCGGCGATCGCGCCGGAGACGACGGCGGGAGCGTCGTCATCGCCGATCGGCGTGTCGGACTCGCTGCCAGGAGCGTCATCGGCGTCGGCCCGTTTGCCTTTGCGGCGTTTCTTGCCCGTGGCGGGACCGTCGAGGATCTCTCCGGTGGCCTCGTCGACGATCGGACTGTCGTAGGCCTCGTCGACCCCGTAGTCCGTTCCCCTCGCGGCGCTTCTGGCGCCGTCGGTCACCAGTTCACTGGCCCCGGCCAAAGCGACGAGAAGATCGCGGAAGGGCCGCCCGATGACGATGAGCAAGCCGAAGAACGAGAGAATGAGCAGGAGAGGAACCGTCACCCAAACGGTGAGGGCGTCGGCGAGGAAGGCGCTGGCGACATAGCCGATATAGCCTCCGGCCTGGCGCAAATCCTCCATCCGATCGGGGCGGGGCAGGCCCCGGGCGATGTTGACGATGCCGAGCAAGCCGACGATCGTGGCCGTCCAGCCGAGGATCTGGCGCCCCGGCGCGGCCCCGGCGGCGACCGGATCGCGCATGAGACGGACGCACAACCACAAGGCGAACAGCGGCAAAAGGAAGGCGCTCAGGCCGAACACGGCCGACAACCCGTCCCGGATCGCTTCGGGGACGGAGCCGGGCAGACGGAACCAGTAGACGGCCGCCAGGACGAGAGCGACGCCAAGACAGAACAAGCCGAGTCCGTCGCGGCGCACCGCCGGATCGATGTCACGGGCCGAAGAGCCGATCCCCCGCACGATCGAGCCGGCGCCGCGGGCGAGACCCCGCCAGGCCAGGCCGATGCCCCGACCGATCGAACTGAGAACCGGTGAATCGGGCTGCGCTTTGCGTTGACTCGAGGCCCGGGACGACGCGGAGCGAGGTCGGCTCGAGGCGGTCGACTTCCCCTTGGTCGATCGCGTGGAGGTCGATCGGGTCGACGACGAGGCGCGGGTGGAGGTGGATCGGGTTCGCGGGGATGTCGGAGTGCGCGTCGCCATAAATCACGAGCATAGATCGCCGTCGGCTCGATGAGCGGTTCCCACGCCGATCAGACGAAGTGGCTCCAGCCGCCCGGGCCGACCCACTCGGCGCCGTCGACGAGGACGCCGGGCTCTCGGGTGTCGGCGGCGCCGACCTCGCCGATGACCGACCATGTCTTCGGCACCTCGCCCCAGGGGAAGGTGGCGACGAGCGCGTGGTCCTCTCCCCCGGTCAAGACGAAGTCGAGGGGATCTTTGCCGGTGGCTTGGGCCACGACGACGAGGGGATCGGGCACGAGGAGTCGGGCCGTGTCGATGTCGATGACGACATGGGAGGCCGCCGCGACGTGCCCGAGGTCGGCGATGAGGCCGTCGGAGATGTCGATGAGCGAGGTGGCGGCGTGCCCGGCCGCCTCGGCGCCGGCGCCATAGGGAGGTTCGGGGCACTGGTAGGCGTGGACGACGGCCCGAGGCGAGCGGAACCCGCGCGAGAGCACCGTCAATCCGGCGGCGGCCCAGCCGAGCCGTCCGCGCAAGGCGACGGCGTCGCCGGGTTGGGCGCCGCCGCGTTTGAGCGGGGAGCCGCCGTGGAGGGAACCGATGATCGTCATGGCGAGGCTGATCTCCCCGCCGGAGGAGACGTCGCCCCCGACGAGGGAGGCTCGGGCGGTGTCGCACTCGGCGGCGATCCCGTTCATGCAGTCGATCGCCCAGGCCGCTTCGAGGTCGCGGGGCGCGGTGAAGGCGACGAGGACGGCCACCGGGGTGGCCCCCATCGCCTCGATGTCGGAGACGGACACGGCCACCGCTTTGCGACCGACGTCGTAGGCCGAGACCCAATCGCGGCGGAAGTGGACGTGCTCGACGAGGACGTCGGTCGAGGCGACGACCGGCGGATCGGCCAGGAAGACGGCGCCGTCGTCACCGGGACCGACGGAGACGGCGGGACCGCGCACCAAGGTCGAGGTGATCTGCTCGATGAGCCCGAATTCTCCGAGATCGGCAATGGTTTGGTTCATCGTCGCGTCTCCTCAGGGCCGGTCTGCTCGTCGCCCGTCTCGGCTGTCGGCGCCGAATCAGCGGCGGCGTCATCGGCTGCGGCGGGCGGCGCGGGGACCTCCCGGTCGATGGGGAGCCGGGTGCGGGCCTTGCGGCTATAGCGTTCCGTCGGCGGAGTCTCCTCGCGCAGGATCGCGATGAGGTCGGTGATGGCGTCCATGATTCTCGTCGTCGCGATCTCGAGGACGGCGCGGTCGAGCGGGCGACCCATGAGATCGCTGAGATCGACCGGATCGCCGCAGATGACGGAGAAGCGATGCCGCTTGCCGTCGTGGCGCAGATTGAAATTGAAGGAGACGTGCGGGGCGAGGACGTTGTGCGCGCCCCACTGGGCGACAGGGATGACCGGCGCGCCGGTGGCGAGGGCGAGCCGGGCGGCCCCCGTCTTAGCTGTCATCGGCCACAGATCGGGATCGTAGGTCTCTGTCCCCTCGGGATAGATCGTGACTGCTTTGCCCTCCTTAAGCGCCTCGGCGGCCGGCGCCAGCGCGTCGACGGCATGGAGCGATCCGCGATCGACCGGGATCGACTCGGTCGCTTTGAAGAGGGGGCCGATGATCGAGCGGGAAAGCTCGATCTTGCCGAGGAACCGGGGCCAGCGCCCCGAGTAGGCCAGGTAGTCGGCCAGCGGCAGCGGATCGAATTTGCTGATGTGGTCGGAGACGACGATGATCCCGCCCGTTTGAGGCAGCTTGGACTGATCCCGCCAATCGCGACTGCCCAAGACGCTCATGATGAGGTGGACGATCCGGATGGCGATCCGGTAGATGACGTGAGCCGGCTCCTGGTTGACCCGCGACAGCCGTCGGGCGAAGAAACCAGAAGGTTGACGGACAGGTGATGATCCGGGCATGCCCACGCTCCTCCATGATTGACGAGTCTCAACGGGGATTCGACATCTCACACCTTAGAGGCTGGGGCAATGATCGCGGTGGCAGCGGTGGGGGCGCGTCAATCGCCGATCTGACGACCGGCGGCTGTGTCAACGACGTCGATGTGCCTCAGCCGGCCGTGTGGGCCGGGATGGTGCGCGGTTTGAAGGCGGGCCGACGCGCCTCGTAGGCGGCGATCTCGTCCTCGTGCTGGAGCGTCATGGCGATGTCGTCGAGCCCGTTGAGGAGGCGGTGGCGGGTGTAGTCGTCGATCGAGAAGGGGTGGACCGTCTCACCAGCGGTGATCGTCTTCGTCTCAAGGTCGACGGTCAGCTCGCGGCCGGGGACCTCCTCGAGCCAGGCCCACAACGCCTCGACGACCTCAGGAGCGACCTGCGCGGTCACCAGGCCGGCCTTGCCGGAGTTACCCCGGAAGATGTCGCCGAACCGGGAACTGACGACGACGCGGAAACCGTAATCGCCCAGCGCCCAGACGGCGTGTTCGCGCGAGGAGCCGGTGCCGAAATCCGGCCCGGCCACGAGCACCGATCCGGCCCGGTAGGGCTCTTGGTTGAGGACGAACGCGGGATCCTGGCGCCAGGAGGCGAACAGGCCGTCCTCGAAGCCGGAGCGGGTGACCCGTTTGAGGTAGACGGCCGGGATGATCTGATCGGTGTCGACATTGCTGCGCCGCAGCGGGACGCCGATTCCGGTGTGGGTGAGGAATTTCTCCATGGTGCTCGTTCGTTCCTTGTTCGTCGATGGCGGGTGGGCGTGGGATCGCCGAAGGCGCCTCAGCGCTGGAGATCGGTCGGGTCGGACAGCCGACCCCGGATGGCGGTGGCGGCGGCGACCGCCGGCGAGACGAGGTGGGTGCGACCCCCCTTGCCCTGACGGCCCTCGAAGTTGCGGTTCGAGGTCGAGGCGCTGCGCTCGCCCGGGGAGAGGGTGTCCGGGTTCATCCCCAGACACATCGAGCACCCGGCGTTGCGCCATTCGGCGCCGGCGTCGAGGAAGACCTGGTCGAGGCCCTCGGCTTCGGCTTGGAGACGGACGCGGGCCGAGCCGGGCACGACGAGCATGCGCACCCCGTCGGCCACCCGGGAGCCCTTGAGCACCGAGGCGGCCAAACGCAGATCTTCGATCCGCCCGTTCGTGCAGGAACCGAGGAAGACGGTGTCGACGCCGATGTCGCGCATGGCGGTGCCGGCTTTGAGTCCCATGTAGTCGAGGGCCCGTTGGGCGGCCGCCTGCTCGACCGGATCGTCGAAGTCGGCCGGATCGGGCACCCTCTCGCCCAGGCCGACGCCTTGGCCGGGATTCGTCCCCCAGGTGACGAAGGGGGTGAGCTCCCCCGCGTCGATGACGACCTCGTGGTCGAAGGCGGCGCCTTCGTCGGTGCGCAGCGTCCGCCAATAGGCCACGGCCTCATCCCACAGATCGCCCTCGGGAGCGTGCGGACGCCCCTTGAGGTAGGCGAAAGTCGTCTCGTCCGGGGCGACGAGGCCGGCCCGGGCCCCCCATTCGATCGACATGTTGCAGATCGTCATCCGACCCTCCATCGAGAGCCCTTCGATCGCCTCGCCGCGGTACTCGGCGACATAGCCGACGCCGCCGCCGGTGCCGACCCGCGAGATGTGGGTGAGGATGAGGTCTTTGGCCGTGACTCCCTCCGGCAAGGCGCCTTTGACGGTCACCGCCATCGTCTTGGGCGGATTCTGCGGCAAGGTCTGGGTGGCGAGGACGTGCTCGACCTCGGAGGTGCCGATGCCGAACGCGAGCGCGCCGAAGGCTCCATGGGTCGAGGTGTGGGAGTCGCCGCACACGATCGTCATCCCCGGCTGGGTGACGCCCAGCTGCGGCCCGATGATGTGGACGACCCCTTGGTCGCGATCGCCGAGCGAGTGGATCCGCACTCCGAACTCGGCGGCGTTGCGACGTAGCGTGTCGACTTGGAGTTTGGAGACCGGATCGGCGATCGGCGAGAGGATGTCAAGTGTTGGAGTGTTGTGATCCTCCGTCGCCAAGGTGAGATCGGTCCGACGCACTTTCCGCCCGGCCAGGCGCAAACCGTCGAAAGCCTGCGGGCTCGTCACCTCGTGGCACAACTGGAGATCGATGTAGAGCAGATCGGGCTCCCCGTCGCTGCGACGGACGACGTGGTCGTCCCAGACTTTCTGACTCAGGGTCCGCGGCCCCGCCGGCGTCGGGCCGGCTTGGGAGGAACGATCTTGATCCATGACGATTCTCCTCACGACGACGATCGACGACGACACACTTTCGAGGGATCAGGGGGCCCCCGCGCCCCTCTGGGAAGATTACGCTGTCAAGCAACCAGAGATGAAACGCGTCTAGGTCGTCGTCAGTGTGAGAATGCCACTGGACCGCTCACATATCAAGACGATAGTGTCAGCATATGGACAGTTCTTCCGGGGTTGGCGTCCTCGACAAAGCCGCCATGGTGCTTTCCGCTCTTGAGAGCGGCCCAATGACTCTTGCTGGGCTGGTGACGACGACCGGTTTGGCTCGACCGACCGCGCATCGTCTGGCGGTCGCGCTCGAATACCATCGCTTCGTCAGCCGTGACCTCAATGGTCGTTTCATCCTCGGCCCCCGTCTCGTCGAATTGGCCCAAGCCGCCGGGGAAGACCGACTCCTCGCCACGGCCGGGCCCATCCTCACCCGGCTGCGCGACATCACCGGCGAGTCGAGCCAGCTCTTCCGCCGTCAAGGCGACGTCCGGATCTGCGTCGCCGCCTCCGAGCGCCCCTCGGGCTTGCGCGACACCGTCCCGGTCGGGGCCCAATACACGATGTCGGCCGGATCGGCCGCCCAGGTGCTCTTGGCCTGGGACGAAGCCGACCGCATTCACCGGGGGCTGCAGAAGGCCTCGTTCACCGCTGAGACCTTGACGTCGGTCCGTCGCCAAGGCTGGGCCCAATCCGTCGGCGAGCGGGAATCCGGCGTCGCCTCCGTCTCCGCGCCCGTCCGCTCCCCCGGCGGCAAGGTGATCGCGGCGGTGTCCGTCTCCGGGCCGATCGAACGATTGACCCGCAATCCCGGCCGCCTCCACGCCCCCGCCGTCGTCGCCGCGGCCGACCGCCTCGGCGCCGTCCTACGTCGCACCGGCGCCGAAGCCTGAGCGATCACGACCGTCACACCCCACGGCTCCAGAGCGAACCCCCGCCGGATTCAAGATCCATTGTTCATCCTGGATCCCCGCCGTGAGGCCCGGCCTGCGATCTTGTAGCGTGTGACTTATGAGTTTTGAGAAAGTCATCTTCGGCTTCTTCGTCCTGCTCGCAGCGACGCTCAACTTCGGTTTCTTCCTTGGCGACATCGAGCGTCCCGAAGTCCACAGTCACATCGAACTGTATGCCGCCCTCGTCATCAGCATCATCGCGACCGTCCTCAAACTGGGCGACCGGACCCAGATCGGCGCCATCCATCTCGCCACCAGCCTCGTCGCCGACCTCCAACTCATCGGCGCGGCCGTCCTCTACACGACGGCCCGCTCCGGCGCCCTCGATCTCGACGCCTCGATGATGTCGACGATCGTCAGCCTGTCCGGCGGCGCCCTGTTCGCCAACGTCGTCTCCGTCATCCTTCTCGTCGTCGAGACCTCATCTTTCAGGCGCCGTTGAACCGTGGCTCGCACCCGTTACGCGCGTCGATCCGTCCAGCTCCACCACACCTCGCGCACCCGTCGACTCCAGCTGGCCCAGGTCGACATCCCCAACGAGATTCCCAACACGACGGCCGTGTTCATCGTGTTGCGGAAGATGCGCGGTCCGCTGATCGCGCTCATCTCGATCATGACGGTCGGCGTCATCGGATTGTCTCTCATGCCGGGGGTCCCCCAACCCGATGGCGGCCACGGTCGACTCGACGCCTTCGAGGCCTTCTATGTCATGACGTACACCGCCACGACGATCGGGTTCGGCGAGATCCCCCACGTCTTCTCCATCGAGCAACGGTGGTGGATCATCTTCTCGATCTACGCCGCCGTCATCGGATGGGCCTACGCCTTGGCCAAACTCATGGGGCTGCTCCAAGACTCCGCCTTCACGACGGCGCGGGCCGGGCAAAGTTTCCGGCGCACGATCTCCCGTTTGCGCGAGCCCTTCACCATCATCGTCGGATACGGCTATATCGGCCGCAGCGTCGCCCGGGCGCTCGACCAGCGCCACCGTCGCGTCGTCATCATCGACCGCGACACCGTCCCCATCGAACGGCTCGCCACCGACCTCCTGTCCGAGGAGACGCCCGGGTTGACGGCCGACGCCCGCCGGCCC
>JAISHO010000025.1 GCA_031262485.1 Propionibacteriaceae bacterium | reverse complement strand
GACAGCAACGATGACGCCCGCCCGGGAACGAACCGCGACCGCGCGATCAACGCCGCCCCGAACGCCCCCATCAACCCCGCAATATCCGGCCGCACCACCTCGCGGCCGGTCAATAGCTCGAACGCCCGCAGCACACCATCATTCAAGAACGTCCCACCCTGCACGACGACGTGCGCGCCCAAAGCGGCGGCATCGTGCAGCTTGATCACCTTGTACAGCGCGTTGCGCACGACGGAGTACGACAGCCCGGCGGCGATGTCGCCCACCGACGCGCCCTCCTTCTGCGCCTGCTTGACCGACGAGTTCATGAACACCGTGCACCGCGACCCCAAATCGACGGGGTTGAACGCCGCGACGGCCGCCTCGGCGAAGCTGTGCACGTCGAGGTCCATGGTCTGCGCGAACGTCTGCAGGAACGACCCGCACCCCGACGAGCACGCCTCGTTCACGCAGATCGAGTCGATCACGCCGTCGCGCAGCGACAGGTACTTCATGTCCTGCCCGCCGATGTCGATGATGCTCGTCACGTCCGGCACGAGGTGCGCGGCCGCGCGGTAGTGCGCGATCGTCTCGACCTCGCCGTCGTCGAGGTGCAGCGCGGCCTTGACCAGCGGCTCCCCGTACCCCGTGACGCACGTGCGCGCGATGATGGCGGTGCCCGGCAGCGCGGCCCGCACCTCCTCGACGATGGCGCGCGCGGCCCCGACCGGGTCGCCGCCGCCGGCCTGGTAGTGCGAGTAGCAGATCCGGGCGTCGGAGTCGATGAGCACGGCCTTGACCGTCGTCGACCCGGCGTCGATGCCGAGGAAACAGGCCCCTTCGACCTCGGCCAGATCACGGCGGGGCACCCGTTCGCCCTCATGACGGGCGGTGAACTCGGCCCGCTCCTCATCGTCGGCGAACAAGGGCGCCATCCGCCCCGAGACGGGAACAAGGTGACGGCGCTCGAGGAGACGATCGGCCAACTCGTCGAAACGATGGGCCGAACCATCAGCCAGATGGGCGGCGCCGAGCGCGACGAAGAGCTGCGCCTTCTCCGGGCAGGTGAACCCGGTCGCCCGACCCTCAAGGGTGCGTTCGAAGGCGATCCGCAACTGGGGCAAGAAGTGAAGCGGCCCGCCGAGGAAAACGATATGCCCGGTGACGGGCCGACCCTGGGCCAGCCCGGAGATCGTTTGGGTGGCGACGGCTTGGAAGATCGAGGCCGCCAAATCCTCATGCCGGGCGCCGTCGTTGATGAGGGGCTGGAGATCGGATTTCGCGAAAACGCCGCAACGCGAGGCGATCGGGTAGAGATGGAGATGCTCGGCGGCCAAGCGGTCGAGCCCGGCGGCGTCAGTGCGCAACAACGTCGCCATCTGGTCGATGAACGCCCCGGTGCCTCCGGCGCACGTGCCGTTCATGCGCTGCTCGGGAGTGGGTTTAAGGAAAGTTATCTTTGCATCCTCGCCCCCCAGCTCGATGACGACGTCGGCCTCGGGATGATAACGCTGAACGGCTTGGGTGCCGGCGATGACTTCTTGGACGAACCCGATCTCGAGCGCCTGGGCGATGCCGAGGCCGCCCGATCCGGTGATGGCGACCCGAGCCGCCACGCCGGGGAATTGCCGGGCGAGGTCGTGGATGAGTTTCGTCAACTCCGCCTGAACATCAGCATTGTGACGCCGGTATTCGTCGTGGACGATGACCCCGTCGTCGAGAAGGACTGCCTTGATCGTCGTCGATCCGATGTCGAGGCCGAGCGCGTACGGCGTGTCGTCGAGGGGATCGGGGTCGCCGAAAACGGCTGCGGGCGCAGCGGAACCACGAGAGTCGGCCACACCGCCGGAGGGAACGGTCACAGTGTCGAAGGCCTTCCGCTCAGCGGCTCAGCACCATGAAGAACGCGAGGACGAACGCGGCGGCGGCGCCGAAGATGCCGCTGGCGAGGGACCAAATGCGAAGGGTGCTGTGGGGCATACCGAACTCCTCGTTCACGTGATGACCCCGGCGGACGACACCGCCACAAAGGCACAATCCATCTACTGCCTTCGTCAGGGGCTGGGCCACAGCTTAGCGTCTTCGGCTGATCGCTTCCGTCATCTCGGTACGACGAGATTTGAAACACGCCTTAGGCTGGTCCCATGAGTCGTTCCTCCGCTGCCGCTGTGCCCGCGGAGAGGTCTGTCCGCCATGAGGACGGACATGAGACGGCGGAATCGACGACGGCGGACACGCTTCCACCGCCGGCCGGTGAGCGGTGGCTCGTGGAACCCGCCCAAACGGTTCGGCTCTTCACCACCGACGAGCCGCTCCGCCTCGCCCGAGGCGGGCGCATCGGGCCAGTCGACGTTCGCTTCGAGACCTACGGGACTCTCTCGCCTGAACGAGACAATGCGATCTTCATCTGTCACGCCCTGACCGGCGACGCCCACGCCGCCGGCTACCACCCGGGCGACACGAAACCGGGCTGGTGGTCGACGATGATTGGGCCGGGACGGCCGATCGACACCGACCGCTTCTTCGTCGTCTGCCCGAACATCCTTGGCGGCTGTCAGGGCACGACCGGGCCAGCCAGCGTCGACCCGGCGACGGGGAGCACGTACGGGTTGTCCTTCCCCATCCTCGACATGTCTGACTTCGTCGTCGTCCATCGGGCGCTCTGCCGCCACCTTGAATTGCCCCAGTTGCGCGCTGTCGTCGGCGGATCGCTCGGCGGGATGCAGGTGCTCGAATGGATGTTGCGCCACCCCGACGACATGGAGGCGGCCGTCATCATCGCGGCCTCGAGTCGGCTGACAGCCCAGAACATCGCCTTCTCGGCGGTCGCCCGTGAAGCCATCATGCGTGACTCCGGGTTCCACCACGGCCACTATCTCGATGACGGGGTCTCGCCGGAGACCGGTCTAGCGATCGCCCGCATGATGGCCCACATCACCTATCTCTCCGAGGAGGCGTTGGCGGCCAAATTCGGACGCGACCCCCAACACGACGACCTCGATCCCGGCTTCGGCGCCGACTTCGCGGTCGAGAGCTACCTGCGCCACCAAGGTGAAGTCTTCCTCGACCGTTTCGACGCCCTCAGCTACCTCTACCTCTCCCGGGTCATGGACTATTTCGACCCCTTCGCCCGACCCGGCGCGACCGAGGCGGTGAGCCGACGGGCGCCGGCGACCTTGGTCTGCTCCTTCAGCTCCGATTGGCGCTTCTCCCCCGACCATTCCCGACGCATCGTGCGCCGCCTCATCGCCGCCGGGGCGCCCGTCACCTACCGGGAAATCCCCTCCGACAGCGGCCATGACTCCTTCCTCCTGGAAGTCCCGCGCTATCTCGACACCGTCCGCGCCTTCCTCGACGCCCCACCGGCGCCTCGGGCTGGCGAATCGTCGGCCCCCGCTCGGAACACGCCGGGGTCAAACGGGGGACGATCATGACGACACCGGTCAGCGAGATGATCCGCACCGATCTTCGCGTCATCGCCGCCCGGATCCCCCCGCGCAGCCGCGTCCTCGACCTTGGCTGCGGCTCGGCGACCCTGCTCAACCACCTCATGCGCCGGCGCGGCTGCACCGTCATGGGGGTGGAGATCGACCCGGTCAGCGTGACGAAGGCGATCGGACGCGGCGTGCCGGTGGCCGAACTCGACATCGATCGCGACCTCGACGATTTCCCCGACGACTCCTTCGACGTCGTCGTCCTCTCACGTACCCTCCAAGCGGTCCGCCATCCCGCCACCGTCTTGGCCCAGATGGCCCGGATCGCCCCGCGGGTGCTCGTGACGATGCCGAACTTCGCCTACTGGCGCAACCGTCTCCTCCTCCTCGGCGGCCACGCCCCCGTCTCAGCCGACCTCCCCTTCGACTGGTACGACAGCCCCAACGTCCACTTCGGATCGCTCGACGATCTCGAAGATCTCCTCGCCGCCCTCGATCTCCCCATCGTCGCGTGCGTCCCCCTCTCTCCCCGTGGAGCCCCCTCCCGCTGGCCGGCGCCGATCCGGAACTGGGCGGCAGGGGCAGCTCTCTATGAGATCGGACGCGCGCGCACGCGGGCGGATCGTGGTGGTGTCGAGGTGAAGAGGTGACGACGATGGCGATGGCGACGGGGATCGCGGCCCGCACGGTAACGGCCGAGGCGCCGACCCGGGCTCGAGTGGCGGCGACGAAGGAAACGACGACGGCGCAGGCGCGTCCAGCCCGCTGGCAACGCTGGCTCTGGCCGGGGGTGTGTCTGCTCGCCGGGATGGCCGCTGGATTGGGATTCCAACCCTTCCACATCTGGCCGCTCATCCCGCTCGGAGTGGCTGTCGCCGCCCTCGCCGCGACACAAGCCCGCTGGGGAGCCGGATTCGCCCGGGGCTATCTCTTCGGTCTCGGCATGCTCAGCGTCGAGATCTACTGGATCTACACCGTCGCCGCGGTGGCGGTGCCGCTGCTCATCGGTTTCCTCGCCCTGTGGTACGGACTCATCGGCGCGCTCATCTCTCTGACCAGGCGCTGGGCGGTCTGGCCGCTCATCGCCACCTCGGCGTGGGTCGCCATGGAGTGGGCTTCGAGCCGAGTGCCCTTCGGCGGATTCGGGTGGAGCCGACTCGGTTTCGCCGCCGCCGGAACCCCGCTTGACGGTTTGTTCCCCTGGATCTCGATCTCCGCTCTATCGGCGATCCTCGCCGCCAGCGGTTTCCTCCTCGCCGCCGTGGCCCAAGCCTGGCTGGCCCACCGCCAACGGACCGCTGCCCTCCGCGGTGGCGTGACGGCCGGTTTTATCGCCCTCTCTCTGCTCGCCGGTGTGCTCGCGCCGGCGACGGCCGCCGCTTCGCCTGACGCGCCGACGGTGGCGATCGGCGTCGTCCAAGGCAATGTCCCCGGCAAAGGCCCGAGCGCCTTGGGCCGAGCCGAGACGGTGACGAACAACCATCTCTCCGAGACGATCATGCTGGCCGCCCAGGTGCGCACCGGGCTGGCCGACGAGCCCGACTTCGTGCTGTGGCCGGAGAACGCCACCGACATCGACCCCACTCGGGACGCTTCGACGGCGGCGAAGGTCGAGGCTTCGGTCGACATCATCGGAGCTCCCATCCTCGTCGGCGCCGTCACCCAAGGACCGGCCGAGGAGGGCGAACGCCAAACGAGCGCCCTGTGGTGGACGACCGATCATGAAGTCACCGACGTCTATCACAAACGCAACCTCGTGCCCTTCGGCGAACGGATCCCGCTCCGCTCCGTCCTCCTGCCGCTCTTACCCATCCTCGAGCGGGTCGGCGACCAGGGAGTGCCCGGGGAGACGGTCGGAGTCCTCGACGTCGCCCTGGAAGACAGCGATCTGCGCATCGGCGACGTCATCTGTTTCGAGTTGGTCTACGACGCCACCGTCGACGAGATGATCACCGGTGACGAGACGACGGCGGGAGCAGAGATCGTCGTCGTCCAGACGAACAATGGCACCTATAGCGGAACGACGCAGATGGCCCAGCAAGACGCCATCACCCAGGCCCGGGCGTTGGAGACTGGCCGTGAGATCGTCGTCGCGACGACCAATTCCTTCTCCGGGCTCATCCTGGCCGATGGTTCCCACGGTTGGCGCACGACCCAATCGACCGCCGACGCGACGACGGTGACGGTGCCGATCCGCACCGAGGTGACACCGGCGGTCGAGCACCGCGGCCTCATCGAGATCGCGCTCATCGTCGGGCCACTCGTGCTCGCGGCCGCCCTCATGGTCGCCCATCATCGGCGTCGCCGCCACGACTGAATCAACGGTCACCTGTCTGAGCCGCCACGGCGGGTATCGTCGGTGACACAGCACGGCGGGCAGCCGGTGGGCTTGGATGCGAAGCGCCGTCAATGACATTAGCGTCCGCTTCCAGACCGGCGTAGCCTTCTGTTCCGACAGTCCGTGGCACGGGCCCGGACATGACATAAGGGGGTCACATGGCCATCGCCGATCTCGGCAAAGTTCTCGTCTGTATCCCGACCTACAACGAGATCGACAACATCGCTCCGATCACCGAGCGCATCCTGGCCGCCGTCCCCGCAGCGGACATCCTCATCATCGATGACAATTCACCCGACGGCACCGGGGAAGCGGCGGATCGCCTGGCCGACTCCGATCCCCGCGTCCATGTCATGCACCGCACGACGAAGAACGGCCTCGGCGCGGCCTACCTGGCCGGGTTCCGTTGGGGGCTCGAACGCGACTACGGCGTCCTCGTCGAGCACGACGCCGACGGATCCCATCAGCCGGAGCAGTTGCCCTCGCTTCTCGAGGCGCTTGAGGACGCCGACATGGTCAAGGGGTCGCGCTATGTGCCGGGCGGATCGGTGGTCAATTGGCCGAAATCGCGTGAGCTGCTGAGCCGGGGCGGGTCGCTGTGGACCCGATTCGTCGTCGGCATTCCCGTCCATGACATCACCGGCGGTTTCAACGCCTTCCGGGCCGACGCTTTGCGTCTCATCCTCGACGACATCACCTCAGTGGGGTACAACATTCAAGTCGATCTGACGTGGCACGCGCTCCAGCGTGGCTTGCGCGTCGTCGAGGTGCCGATCGAGTTCATCCAGCGGGAACGCGGTGAATCGAAGATGAGCGGCGCCATCGTCGCCGAAGGCTTTGTCCGAACGACGGCGTGGGGCCTCAAACATCGGGTCGGCCAGGTCGTGGACTGGGCCCGTGGCCGCTTCGGCGGCGAACGGGGCGACGAGGCACAAGCCAGCTAGATGGGGGTTCTTCGGCAGCCCGGCCAAGATGGCCGGGCCCCGCGTCGTCGACAGATTCTTCCGAGAACTCATGCCGCCACCCTCATTTCCTCGATCCGCTCGCTCAAAAGCGCGTCGAGATCATCGATGCTGCGCCGTTCGCGGAGACGATCCCAAGCGTTGCGGACCGGTTTGGCCGGGGCCTCATCGGGATGCGGCGTGCCATCGGTCCGATCCGCCATCTTCCCGCAGTGAGGGCAATCCCATTGGGCGGGAAGCTCAGCTTCGGAGGAGAACGTCAGGTCGAAGGTGTGGCCGTGCTCGCAGGCGAACGAGAGCGTGACCCGGTCGGGGGCGGCTGTCTCGTCGCGATCGGTGGACGACGGTGACGGGGTGGGGTTGTCGACGGCGTCACGGACCAGGCGTGTGACCGTCGCCAGACGTTCCGCTTCCGGTGACGCCTCCGTCGTCGTCTCTTTCCGTCCCCGGCGTGTCGTTGGTGTCATGGTTCTCCCTCTCGTGTGATCGCCTCCACAACAACGTCGGCTCGTGAGGATTTCTTCCCCGTCGGGAAGAGGATTTCCTCACAATTCTTGGCAACATACCCACTCCGGCGTGCGGAGGTCACCGTTCGTCGTACCTACGTCGTGTTTCGCATTCCTTCTACAAGAGTGCCGTGGCCGATCCAGTGAGAGGTTGCGATGAGGGTTGAAATCTCGGCTTGTCCTCGACGACGAAGGGTGGCCGACGACGATCGCCGGCCACCCTTCGCATATGAGCGCTGAGTTCACCTCACCAGGCGTACGCCTCCGGAGCGGCTCCCCCGGGGCCGGGGAAGATCTCGTCGAGGGCGGCCAGAGCGGCGGCGTCGAGGTCGATCTCGACGGCGCGCAATGCGTCGGTCAACTGTTCGATCCGGCTGGGCCCGATGATGGGCGCGGTGACAGCCGGGTTGGCGAGCAGCCAGGCCAGCGCCACGTTGGCCTCCGACTCGCCGAGTTCGCGGCAGAACTCTGTGTAACGCGTGATCTGGTCGCGTTCGGTCTCGCTCAGGTTCGCCATCGCCTCGGCGGTGCGGCTCTTGGCGGCCGAGCCACCGGCGGGCTTAGCGATGTGGCCGGCCAGGAGGCCCCCGGCCAGCGGGCTCCACGGGATGACGCCAAGGCCGAGTTCCTGAGCGGCGGGGAGGACCTCGAGCTCCGGCAGTCGGCAGGCCAAGTTGTAGCGGTGCTGCTCGGAGACGAGCCCGAGGAAATGACGCTCGTGCGCGGCGGCTTGGGCGTAGCACAGGTGGCGGGCGCCGAAGTTGCTCGAGCCCGCGTAGACGACGAGACCCTGATCGATGACGGCCTCGTAGGCGCCCCAGATCTCATCCCAGGGGGCGTGACGGTCGATGTGGTGCATCTGATAGAGCTCGACGTGGTCGGTCTGCAGCCGGGTGAGGGAGGCCTGGAGGTGGCGGCGCATCTTGTACGCGGAGACCCCGGGGGCGTCGTTGGGGCCGTCGAGCTGATCGCTCATGCTGTTGTAGAACTTCGTCGCCAAGACAACGGATTCGCGCCGACCGCCGCCCTGGGCGAACCAGCGGCCGATGATCTCCTCGGTCCACCCGGCGTGCTCCGGGGCCGGGCCACGACCGCCGTAGACGTTGGCGGTGTCGAAGAAGGTGACCCCCTCCTCCAGCGCCTTGTCCATGATGGCGAAGGCGTCCTTCTCGTCGGTGTGAGGACCCCAGTTCATCGTGCCGAGGCAGAGGCGGGAGACTTTGAGGCCGGTGCGGCCCAGATAGGTGTACTTCATAGATGAAGTTTAGTGAGGGCTTGCCCATCATGCTCGCTGCGCCACACCCGACTGATCACGGGGTCGAGCCGCAGAATCGCCCCGGGCAGTCCGCCACGGCTCTTGGTCACGAAGACGAAGACGAGGCTGACGAGAGCGAAGAGGAGAGACCATCGTTGATCGGTCGGGAGGGAGAGGAGTTGGTAGCCGCCGATTCCGGCGAGACAACGGAGCGTTGCCATCCCTCGCCCGGGGAGAGCGAGGTCGCGACGCCGGACGAAGAGGATGTCCACAGCGATGTCGCCGGGGGTGCGCCGGGTGATGAACGTGCAGGCGAAGACGAGGATGGCGGGGATGAGACTGATCATGATGACGATGAGCGAGGAGGACGTGTAATCCTCACGCTCGCGGATGCCGAGGACGTAGTAGCGCACGACGTTGACGGAGATGCCGAGAACGAGAGTCGCCCCGGCGACCACAATCCAATCGCAGATCATGGCGATGAGACGCCGCCCCAGAGTGACCGCCTTCGGCGCCCTGGCCAGATCGACCGGATCGTCGAAACGAGTCAAGAGGGAGACCGGCCAACTGAGAATCCCGCCGATGAAGGCCCCCGAAGTGTTGGCGAGCAGATCGTCGACGTCGAAGACCCGGTAGGCGCAGTCGTAGATGCCCCATACGCCCGTCACTTGCGTCGTCTCGATGAACAGGGAGAGAAGCAAGCCGGCGATCGTCGTCGTCAGCCAGCCGCGCCGCCACAACAACCGTAAGCCGAAACCGAGAGGGATGAAGAGGACGACGTTGAGCGCGAACTGAAGGAAGGCCGGGTTCTGGAGAAGGGAGACAGGAGTGGTGACACCGTAGGCACGAATGTCGTCGACGAATTGAAAGAGGTGCAAGTTACGCCCGGTGCAGGTGTAGCCGGGGGCGGGGAAAGGGAGGAGGGTGTACGTCCAGATCGCCATGAAGTAGACGACGAAGGCGATCCAGGTGACCGTCCGGCCGGTCGACATCGCGCCGCGACGGCGATAGTTGAGGATGGCGAAGGGCACGAACAGCGCGGCCGCCACGAACAATCCCCCGATGATGGCGAGGATGCCGTCAGCGATCTGATCCGACACGATTCGCTCCCCTTCCCCCGCGTCACGGGAGGCTCATGTCCGCACCCCCCGCGCGAACATGACACCCTACTGATTTGTTGGCCTTGGCCACGCCGACATCACACGGCCCAGCCAAAAGGGACAATATCCCATGATGGCCGGGCCGGTGAGAATCAGCGTCTGAGTGATCAGGCCGGGTCGATCTCGATGAGAGCGTCCCCACCCTGGACGGCGGCGCCGACCTTGGTGAGGATCTTGGCGACCGTGCCCGCCTTGGGGGCGGTGATCTCCGTCTCCATCTTCATCGCCTCGAGAACGGCGACGACATCGCCAGCGTTGACCGATTGGCCCTCGTCGACGAGGATGCGCAGGACGGACCCGGCCAGGGGCGCCGTCACCGCATTGCCGGAAGCCGACGAGGCGGCCGGAGCGGCGGAGCCGGCGGGCCCGGAGCCGCCACCGATGTAAACCGGGGGCAGGGCGGCCGGCGTGTCGTCGGTCTCGACCTCGACGTCGTATGGGATCCCGTTGACAGTCACTTTCAATTTCATGGTGTGCTCCTTGTGAAACCGCCTCGGCCTCTCACCTGGGGCGAGGGGGGTGGCGGCGGTTGATTTCAGTAGGTGGGATCACCGCACCGTGACGGGCGTGTGATGGAGTTGGGCTCGCTTCGTCTGCTGGGCCCACTGGGACGAAGGAGCGAACCGCTTCTGCGTCTTGGGACCGCGATAGCCGAGGTAGGCGGCCACGCCGGCGGCGATCGCGACGAGGACATCCTCAGGGACGTTCTCCGCGTTCGCGATCCGCAGGGACTTCACTTCCCGTTCCAGGCTCTCGACCTGGCCGGACAATTTCTTGACCAGCTCGAGCAATTGTGTGTCTTGGCTCATCTCAACTCCTTACGACGGGAAGACGCCATGCTTCTTAGCGGGACGCTGCTTGCGCTTCGTCGCCAACGTCTCGAAGGCGAAAGCGACCTTGGCGCGCGTCTCGGCCGGATCGATGATGTCGTCGACGAGTCCACGGGAGGCCGCCATGAACGGCGTTGAGAAGGTGCTGCGGTACTCCTCGATCACCTCGGCGCGCTTGGCCTCGGGATCCTCGGCCGCTTTGATCTCCTTGGCGAAGACGACGGCGGCCGCCCCCTCGGCGCCCATGACGGCGATCTCAGCCGTCGGCCAGGCGAAGACGGCGTCGGCGCCCAAGTCACGGCAGGCCATCGCCAGATAGGCGCCGCCGTAAGCCTTGCGCACGACGACCGTCACGAGCGGAACCGTCGCCGCCGAGTAGGCGAAGAGCAGCTTGGCGCCGTGACGGATGATGCCACCGTGCTCCTGGGCGACGCCGGGCATGAAGCCGGGGACGTCGACGAAGGTGAGGATCGGAATGTTGAACGAATCGCAGAAGCGCACGAAACGCGAGCCCTTGTCCGAGGCGTTGATGTCGAGGACACCGGCCACCTGGCTGGGCTGGTTGGCGACGATCCCGACGCTGCGCCCGTTGATGCGGGCGAAACCGACGACGATGTTCGTGGCGTACCCGGCCTGGACTTCGAGGAAGTCGGCGTGGTCGACGACCTTGCGGACGATGTCGCGGATGTCGTAGCCCTTCGTCCCCTCGAGGGGAACGATGTCGCGCAAGGTGGGATCCGGCTCGACGACCATGTCCGGGTCGACGATCGGCGCCTCCTCGGCGTTGTTCTGGGGCAGGAAGCTGAGCAGCTTCTTCGTCAGCAACAAGGCCTCGTCGTCGTCCTCGGCCACGAAGTGGATGACGCCGGACTTGCTCATGTGCGCGTCTGCGCCACCGAGCTCCTCCTGGGTCACCTCTTCGCCCGTCACCTGCTTGATGACGCCCGGGCCGGTGATGAACATGCTCGCCTTGCGCGTCTGGATGATGAAATCCGTCAGCGCCGGCGAGTAGGCCGCGCCACCGGCGCAGGGACCGCAGATGACGGAGACCTGCGGCACGGTGCCGGAGAGCTTGACGTTGGCGTAAAAGACCTGGCCGTAGCCGGAGAGCGAGTCGATGCCCTCCTGGACGCGGGCGCCGCCGGAATCGTTGATGAAGACGAAGGGCGTGCCGTTTTGCAGCGCGGCCTCCATCATCGCGACGACCTTGATCGAGTGGGTCTCACCGGCCGATCCGCCAGCCACGGTGAAGTCCTGGCTGGCGATGTGGACGGGGCGGCCCAAGACGGTGCCCGAACCGGTGACGACGCCGTCGGCCGGCATGTTCGCTTTGTCCATGCCGAAGGTCGTCGTCCGGTTCTTGCGGAAGAGGCCGACCTCCTGGAAGGTGTCCTCGTCGAGGAGGAGGTCGATCCGCTCGCGGGCCGTCAACTTGCCTTGATCATGTTGCTTGGCGATGCGGGCCTCGCCGCCGCCTTGCTCCATCTCGGCGCGCTTGGCGGCCAGGTCGTCGACCAATTCCTCCATAGTCGCTGGTTTCGCCATCGCTCAGGCCCTCTCCACCTGGACGGTGTGCTCGCGACCGCCGACGGAGACCTTGTAGCTGATCGAACCGACCGCCGCCGTCGTCGTGCCGGACTCGGCCGCCTCCTGGCGGGCCTTGAGCTCGGCCTCCGTCATCGCCACCGACTTCGGACCCTCGGAGCGGGTCTTGAAGAAACCGGGCGCGACGGCGGGGAACATGGCGTAGGTGAGGACGTCCTCGTCAGAGCCGTCGTTGCCGTCGAGCTTCTTCGTCTCGGCGACGAGGTTGTCCCACTCAGGCTTGAGGAGATCGGCCGGGCGCTCCGTGATGGGCGGCTTCTTGGCTTGCTCCTCAGCGATCTTGATGACCTCGGGCGAGGTCTCCCCGATCGTCTTGCCGTAGTAGCCGAGGACGAGATCGGCGAACTCACCGGTCAGCTTCTTGTAGCGACCGAAGAGAACGTTGAAGACGGCCTGGGTGCCGACGATCTGGCTCGTCGGAGTGACCAGCGGCGGGTGGCCGGCGTCGGCCTTGACCCGCGGGACCTCGTCCATGACCTCTTTGATCTTGTCGCCAGCGCCCTGGGCCTTGAGCTGCGACTCCATATTGGAGAGCATGCCGCCAGGGATCTGGGAGGCGAAGATGTCGGTGTCGACGAGGGTGGCCGATTCGAAGGCGGCGTAACGCGGACGGATAGCGGCGAAGTGATCGCGGATCTTGATGAGACGGTCCATGTCGAGATCGGTCGTGTAGCCGGTGCCCTCGAGCATCTCGACGAAGGATTCGGTCGGGTTGTGGCCCGGGCCGAGCGACATCGAGGAGATGGCGGTGTCGACGACGTCGGCGCCGGCCTCGATCGCCTTCATGAGGGTGACGAGGGTGACGCCGGTGGTCGAGTGGCAGTGGACGTTGACCTGGACGTCTTCGCCGTACGTCTCTTTGATGCCCCGGATGATGTCGTAAGCCGGCTGCGGCTTGAGCAGGGCAGCCATGTCCTTGAGCGCGATCGACTGGGCGCCCATGTCGAGCAGCTGACCGGCCAGCTTGACGTAGCCCTCGACCGTGTGGACGGGAGAGATCGTGTAGCAGATCGTGCCTTGAGCGTGCTTGCCGGTCTTGACGACCGCCTGCATCGCCTTGGCCATGTTGCGGGGATCGTTGACGGCGTCGAAGACGCGGAAGACGTCCATGCCGTTCTCCGCCGACTTCTCGACGAAGCGTTCGACGACGCCATCCTCGTAGTGACGGTAACCGAGCAGGTTCTGGCCCCGCAGCAACATCTGCAGGCGGGTGTTGGGCATCAACTCACGGAACGTGCGCAGACGCTGCCAAGGATCCTCGTTGAGGAAACGGATGCAGGAATCGTAGGTGGCTCCACCCCAACACTCGACGGACCAGAAACCTGCCTTGTCCAGATCCTCACAAGCGCCGACCATGTCTTCGGTCGCCATGCGAGTGGCCAGAAGGCTCTGATGCGCGTCCCGAAGGGCGAGCTCTGTCACACCAATTTTTCGCGGACTCATAACTCCTCATCCAACCATTGACGGGGCCGTCATCCCAAACCTTGCCCTCTTTTGGACGCCACGCTCCCCTCGCCCCCATCCTGGACGTCCCCCACGTGAAACCAAGGCGATCGACCCTTTCCCCCGCGTCGCCCCGCTCTGAACGACCACTGAGTGAGCTTTCTTCCGAATGAAAACGGAGCGATGTAGAGTGCCTGTCACCATCTGAGAAGTCTCATCCCTCAAGATACACATCTCACATCCTGGAGGAACCCCCATGGATCTCATGCGCCGCCGCTCGATCGAGGCCTCGTTGGCCGCCACCGGCGAACCGGAACGCCATCTCAAACGCACTCTCGGGCCGGGCAATCTCATCGTGCTGGGCATCTCGGTCGTCGTCGGCGCCGGCATCTTCTCCAAAGCCGCCGTCGTCTCGGCCACGCAATCCGGCCCAGCCGTCATCATCTCCTTCCTCATCGCCGGGATCGTCTGCGCCTTGGCGGCCTTGTGCTACGCCGAGTTCGCCTCCCACATCCCCGTCGCCGGATCGGCTTACACCTTCTCCTACGCCTCGATGGGCGAGTTCATCGCCTGGATCATCGGCTGGGACCTCATCCTCGAGATGTTCTTCGCCGCCGCCGTCGTCACCAAGGCCTGGGGGCAATACCTCGACGGGCTCTTCCAGGTCTTCGGCTGGCAGACCGGTTCCTACGCCGACGGCACGATCGCGGGCATCCGCAACACCATTGTCATCGGCGGGGTCGAGTGCGACGTCTTCAACATTCTCCTCATCGCCGTCCTCACCTGCCTCGTCGCCTTCGGCACCAAGTTGTCGGCCAACTTCTCGGCCGTCCTGACGGTCATCAAAGTCGCCATCGTCTTGTTCATCGTCGTCGTCGGCCTCACTTATTTCGAGGCCAGCAAGCTGACGCCCTTCGTGCCCGAGGCCGTGCCGACCGCCGAGGTCGAACTGGCGAAACAGTCGCTCTTCTCCGTCCTCACCGGGGCCGGGAACTCGACCTTCGGCTACTACGGCGTCCTAGCCGGGGCCGGCACCATCTTCTTCGCCTTCATCGGCTTCGACGTCGTCGCCACCGCCGCCGAAGAGACGCGCAATCCCAAGCGCAACGTGCCGATCGGCATCCTCGGCGGGCTCGGCGTCTGCCTCGTCCTCTACGTCCTCGTCTCGATCGCCTTGTCGGGCATGGCCACCCCGGCCGAACTCGTCGCCGAAGCTGGCACCGGCGCCCAGGCCACGATCCTCACCGCCTTCGCCGTCCACGGCGTGACCTGGCCGGCCCAGATCATCGCCGTCGGCATCATCGTCGGTCTCACGACCGTCGTCATGGTGCTCCTGCTCGGCGCCGTCCGTATCATCTTCGCCATGAGCCGCGACGGCCTCCTGCCCCGCAGCATGTCGATCACCTCGGGCAAGACGGGCACCCCCGTGCTCATCACGATCGGCATCGGCGTCATCATCGCGATCGCCTCGGCCTTCTTCCCGATCGACCTGCTCGGCGACATGGTCAACATCGGCACCTTGTCCGCCTTCGTCCTCGTCAGCTTCGGCGTGCCGATCCTGCGCAAGCGTCGCCGCGAGGCGCCCGAACACCTCGACGGCTACCAGGTGCCCTTCTCGCCCGTGCTCCCCGTCATCTCCGGCTTGGCCTGCATCTGGCTCATGCTTCAGCTCAACGTCGAGACGTGGGGGCGGTTCATCATCTGGCTCGTCATCGGCCTGCTCATCTACTTCGGGTACGGCTACCGCAACTCACAGCTGCAAAAGCATCCGGAGGACATCGCCAAGAACTACTCGCACGCCCTCGTCGGCCTCGTCGATCCCAACACCGAACTCGACGACGCTGAATTCCCCTTCGCGGCGGAGAAGGCGTCCGACGGCAAACACCGCCAGTATGGCGACCAAAAGCCCGGCTCCCCGAAGGAGAACCCGGCCAAGAATTGATCTGAATCGGTCCGTCCCTCCGCCCGTCGGCCTCGTCCGATGGTCGGAGGGACGACCATGTGTGGGGCAGCCCGATCGTCATGTCACACCGTAGGTGGCTGGCGGAAAGGGATAATTTCGCACCGTTTCCAGCGGTCGAAGGAACCGCCGCTCCTCACGTGACAGGACAGGCGACAATGGTGAGACACCGCGATCGCCTCGGCGCCCGCCCGGCACGCGGCCGATTGAAAGGACCCCATCGATGTGGCACCCCTCGTGTCCTGACCAACGCTTCGACCATCGCCTCGCTACCCGTGTCATCACGCTGAACGACGGATCCGGGGCTCCCCTGGCCGACGTCGACGTCTCCGTCGAGCAGACCGGCCATGACTTCCTCTTCGGCAATATCGGCTTCGACTTCATCGACATGGCGAACGGGGATGAGTCGGGCGAGGCGATCGAGCGCTTGGCCGGCGACTACCTCGACCTCTTCAACGCGGCCACGTTGCCGTTCTACCTCGGTCAATTCGAGCCCGAGCGGGGCAAGCCCCAGACCACGCGCCTGCACCGCACGGCCGAGTGGTTCCACGAGCGCGGCGTCCTGCTCAAGGGCCATCCGCTCGTGTGGCACACCGTGGCGCCGAAGTGGCTGCTCGACCTGACGAACGACGAGGTCGAAGACGTGTTGAGGAAGCGGATCCGGCGCGACGTGGCGGACTTCTCCGACGTCATGACGATGTGGGACGCCATCAACGAGGTCGTCATCATGCCCGTCTTCACCGCCGAGGAGAACGGCGTCACCCGCCTGGCCTGGAGCAAGGGCCGTATCGAGATGATCCGGTTGGCTTTCGAGGAGGCCCGGGCGACGAACCCGGACGTCTTCCTCCTCATCAACGACTTCGACCTCTCGAGCGCCTACGAGTGCCTCCTCGAGGGCATGCTGGAGGCCGGGATCGTCCCCGACGCGATCGGGTTGCAGACCCACATGCACCAGGGTTATCGCGGCGAGGAGAACATGCACGCCATCGTCGAGCGGTTCGCCCGCTACGGGCTGCCGCTGCACCTGACGGAGACCTCGCTCGTCTCCGGGCACATCATGCCGCCGGAAATCGTCGACCTCAACGACTATCAGATCGACTCGTGGCCCTCGACGCCCGAGGGCGAGGAGCGGCAGGCCGACGAGATCGTGCGCCACTACACCTCGCTCGTCTCACACCCGTCGGTCAAGGCGATCACCTACTGGGGGATCACCGACAAGGGAGCCTGGCTCGGCGCGCCGATCGGGCTCATCCGCGAAGACGGGTCGCACAAGCCGTCGTACGACGCGCTCCACGACCTCGTCAAGCGAGAGTGGTGGGTCGCCCCGGCCAGCGGGCGGACCGACGCCGAGGGCCGGTTCGCGCTGACCGGCTTCACCGGCACGTACCAGGTCACCGCTGGTGGACAATCGTGGACGATCCACTGCGACGAGGCCGGCGAGGCCGAGATGACGCTGGCTCCTTCCGACGCCGACTGAACCATCTGGGTATCGACCGATCCGGCCGGGCTGTCGTCCTCACCGAAGGATGGCGGCCCGGCCGTCTTTCTCCCGGCCTTCACCCCAGGCATCTCAGCAGATGCCGTCTGTTGCCACTTGAGAGCGACCGGTATAGACTTGAGCCGATGCGACTCAACTTTGAGAAGCACTACGAAAACAGGTTTTCTTCATACCCGATCAAGGAGCACCGCCACTCGATGGAGACCGACAAACTGACCACGATGAGCCGCGACGTCACGACCGCCGCCGTCCGGCTCGCCCTCACCAACGGCAATCCGACGGTCGAGCCCGTCCACTTGTTGAACGCGCTCTTCCTCATTCCCGACAACACCGTCTCACCGTTGGTCGAGAAACTAGGGGCGGATCCTGCCGTCATCACCGCCGCTGCGAAGAAAGCCATCACCGCGCTGCCGGCGGCCAAGGGCTCCTCGGTCAGCCAACCCGGCATGTCCGGCGCCCTCGCCCGCGTCCTCGGCGAAGCGGAGACGCAGGCGCTCGGCATGGGCGATCAGTACGTCGCCACCGAACACCTCCTCATCGGCTTGGCCACCGTCGAGTCGCCGGCCCAGAAGATCCTGGCCGATCAGGGGGTCACACCCTCACGCCTCATCGACGCCTTCAACGCCGCTCGGGGCGGCAAGCGCGTCACGAACGCCGAAGCCGAGGGCGGGGAGTCCGCGCTCGACAAATATTCGATCGATCTGACGGAACGGGCCCGCGAAGGCAAGCTCGACCCGGTCATCGGCCGTGACGCCGAGATCCGTCGTGTCGTGCAGGTCTTGGCCCGCCGCACGAAGAACAACCCCGTCCTCATCGGCGAGCCCGGCGTCGGCAAGACGGCCGTCGTCGACGGCTTGGCCCAGCGCATCGTCGCCGGCGACGTGCCCGATTCGCTGCGGGGCCGCCGACTCGTCTCGCTCGACCTCTCCTCGATGGTGGCCGGGGCGAAATACCGCGGCGAGTTCGAGGAGCGTTTCAAGGCCGTCCTGGCCGAGATCCGCGACGCCGAGGGCCAGATCATCACCTTCATCGACGAGTTGCACACTCTCGTCGGCGCCGGGGCGACCGGGGACTCCTCGATGGACGCCGGCAACATGATCAAGCCGATGCTGGCCCGTGGCGAGTTGCGCATGATCGGCGCCACGACGCTCGACGAGTACCGCGAGCACATCGAGAAGGACCCGGCTCTGGAGCGACGTTTCCAGCAGGTCTACGTCGGCGAGCCCTCGGTCGAGGACACGATCGCCATCCTGCGTGGTCTGCGTGAGCGCTACGAGGCCCACCACAAGGTGCGGATCACCGACTCCGCCCTCGTCGCCGCCGCCACGCTCTCGAACCGCTACATCACCTCCCGGCAATTGCCGGACAAGGCGATCGACCTCATCGACGAGGCGGCCTCCCGGTTGCGCATGGAGATCGACTCCTCCCCCGAGGAGATCGACGAGTTGCGCCGCCAAGTCGACCGTATGACGATGGAGCGTTTCGCCTTGGAGAAGGAGGCCGATCCGGCCTCACGCGAACGGTTGGCCCGCCTCGACGCCAACTTGGCCGACACTCAGGAAGAATTACGTGGCCTGGAGTCGCGCTGGGAGGCGGAGAAGTCCGGGCTCAACGAGGTCGGCGACATCAAGGCCCGCATCGACGCCATGCGCATCGAGGCCGAACGCGCCCAGCGCGAGGGCGATCTGACGAAGGCCTCCGAATTGCTCTATGGCGAACTGCCCGAGTTGGAGGCGCAGTTGGCCGAGGCGGCTGCTTCCGAGAAGCAGAACACCATGGTCTCCGAGGAGGTCGCCGCCACCGACATCGCCGAGGTCGTCTCGGCATGGACGGGCATCCCCGTCGGCAAGATGCTCCAAGGCGAATCGGAGAGGCTCCTCGAGATGGAGGATCGCATCGGGCAGCGCCTCATCGGGCAGAAAGCGGCCGTCGCGACGGTGGCGGACGCCGTGCGTCGGGCCCGGGCCGGCATCTCCGACCCGAACCGGCCCACCGGCAGCTTCCTCTTCCTCGGCCCCACCGGCGTCGGAAAGACGGAATTGGCCAAGGCGTTGGCCGAGTTCCTCTTCGACGATGAGACGGCGATGGTCCGCATCGACATGAGCGAATACTCCGAGAAGCACGCCGTCTCCCGGCTCGTCGGCGCGCCTCCCGGCTATGTCGGCTACGAAGAGGGCGGCCAGTTGACCGAGGCGGTGCGGCGGCGCCCCTATTCCGTCATCCTGCTCGACGAGGTCGAGAAGGCCCACCCGGAGATTTTCAACATCCTGCTGCAAGTCCTCGACGACGGACGGCTCACCGACGGGCAAGGCCGGACGGTCGATTTCCGCAACACCATCCTCATTCTGACGAGCAATATTGGTTCTCAGTTCTTGACCGATCCCCTGCTCGAGCCGGACGAGATGCGCGAGTCGGTCATGAGCCAGGTACGGGCCGTCTTCAAGCCAGAATTCCTCAACCGGCTCGACGACATCGTTCTGTTCGACGCGTTGACGCGTGAGGATCTCAGCCAGATCGTCAGCATCAGTCTCGACCGGCTCAACCGTCGACTGACCGAGCGTCGCATCACCGTCGCGGTGACGGAGCCGGCCCGCCAATGGCTGGGCGAGAACGGCTTCGATCCGATCTACGGGGCGCGCCCGTTGCGTCGGCTCATCCAAACGGCGATCGAGGATCCCCTGGCCAAAGCGGTGCTCGCCGGAACCGTGCCGGATGGCTCCACCGTCACCTTCGACGTCGACGGAGATCACCTGGCGATTCAGCACAGCTGATCCGATGGCGGGCGAATCGCCCACCGCATCGGCCACCACGGTGCTCCGCGGCCCGGGAGAAGTCCCCTCGCTCATGGCTCTCCCGGGCCGCGGCGTTGGTCTTCACCCGGTCACCGAAACTATTTCTTCAGACCGCAGACGTTCTCGTGTCAGACGTACCCTCTAGAGTGTCCCCAGGATTTCGAGAGAAGGAGCCCCTCATGGCCTTGGTCGCCGGCATCGACAGTTCCACCCAATCCTGCAAGGTCGTCATCCGTGACGCCGACAGCGGGGCCCTTGTCCGCACTGGCCGGGCCAGCCATCCCGACGGCACCGAGGTGCACCCAGACCACTGGTGGACCGCGCTGCAGGCCGCCGCCGACGCGGCCGGTGGGCTCGACGACGTCGCCGCCGTGGCCGTCGGCGGGCAACAGCATGGCATGGTCTGTCTCGATGAGGACGGCGAGGTCGTCCGCGACGCGCTGCTCTGGAACGACACTCGCTCGGCTCAGGCAGCCGACGACCTCATCGACGAATTGGGCCAAGGCGATGTTGAAGCCGGGAAAGCCGCTTGGGCCCAGGCCTGCGGTTCGGCGCCGGTCGCCTCGCTCACGATCACGAAGTTGCGCTGGCTCGCCACCGCCGAGCCGGACAACGCCGCCCGGGTGGCGGCGGTCTGCCTGCCGCACGATTGGCTGAGCTGGCGTCTGGCCGGCCACGGCCCGAAGTCCCAGGGGGGAGACGGCGCCATCAACGCGCTCGTCACCGATCGGTCGGACGCCTCCGGCACCGGTTACTGGTCGCCGGTCAGCAATGATTACGACCTCGACCTTCTTCGTCTCGGCTTCGGCTCCACCCCGGTGCTGCCACGGCTGTCCGCGCCAGGTCAGGCGCTCGCCTCGATGCCCTCGGGCGCCCTCATCGGCCCCGGCGCCGGCGACAACGCCGCCGCCGCCCTCGGGTTGGGCCTGGGTCAGGGCGATGTCGCCGTCTCGATCGGCACGTCCGGAGTTGTCAGCGCCATCAGCCCCACTCCGATCATCGATCGCAGCGGTGTCATCAACGGCTTCGCCGACGCCACCGGGTGTTATCTCCCCCTCGCCTGCACCCTCAACGGGGCCCGCATCATGGCCGGCATGGCCGAGACCTTGGGCGTCGACTTGGCCCGCCTCTCCGAGTTGGCCCTGTCGGCCGCTCCGGGCGCTCATGGGCTCGTCATGGTGCCTTACCTCGAGGGCGAACGGACACCGAATCAGCCGTATTCGACCGGTTCCCTCCACGGTCTCACCCTGTCGACGATGAATCCCGCTTGCTTCGCGCGGGCGGCCGTCGAAGGGCTGCTCTGTCTCTTGGCCGATGGGCTCGGCGCCCTTGAGACTCTCGGAGTCGAGGTCAACCGGATCTTCCTCATCGGTGGTGGCGCCCAATCCGAGGCCGTCCGCCAGATCGCCCCGGCCGTCTTCGGCCGTGAGGTGCTCGTGCCGCCGGCCGGAGAGTATGTCGCCGACGGCGCCGCCCGCCAGGCCGCCTGGGTGGCCTCCGGCGCGGCCGCGGCGCCGGTGTGGGAGCGGGAGGGCACTGTCGCTTACGACGCGCCAGCTGTTCCCCAGATCCGGGAGCATTACGCCGAGGTCCGCCCGATGACGTGGGATCGTCCCCACGCATGAGCGATGCGAACCCGCCCCAGCCGCCGGAGTCGACCCCTCCGGCTGGGGCCCCCTCTTTCGTTCCGCCCGAAGATCCCGTCGTGGCGCACGACTTCGCCTCTGCTGGCGAAGCCGATCCGGGAGATCCCGACGGCTTCGCCGACGACGAGGGTGATGGCGAAGACGAAGAGTACGACGACGAGGAACGCTACGAGCCTTCGTTGTTGACAGCTCACAGCTTTCGGCGCCAGGGATTCGTCATCGCCGCCCTCGCCGTCGTCCCGCTCATCGTGCCCGCCCTCCTCATCTGGGGCGTGGCGCCGGATTGGGCGACCATGGGCTTCGGGTCGCGCGCCGCCGTCGTCATCATGGCGCTCGCCTTCCTCGCCATTCCCGCCACCATGGCGTGGCGGTATCTCCGGGTCCAAGCCGAACGCCGGATCGACCCGCCGCCCGAGACCCTTGTGACGGGATTGGGGTCCTTCCTCAAGGAGACGGAACCCTCTGACTCACTCGAGACCGCGAGCGCCACCACCCCCGACGAGGTCCTCTCTCCGAGCTGATCGATCGCCAACGCCGGGCTTTGGCGGGGTCGTGATCGTCAACGATCTCGACTGTGAACAGACGTCCCGTCGATGCAGCCGTTTCCCGCTGCCATTAGGCTAAGCGTCGTGAGTATTTCTTCCGACACCGCCGTCCCTCGTCCTTCGACCGCACTCGACGCGGTGGCCGACGCCATCCTCATGGAGCAGGCCCGCCTCTCCCCCACTTTTGCCACGGGAGCCGGAATCGCCGGATTCGAAACCGAACTCGACGACTATTCCCCCGCCGGCGCCGAAGCCTCGGCCGCCTCGGCCCGCGACGCCATCGCGAAAATCGCCGCCACAGAGGCGATCGACGAAGTCGACCGCGTCACCGTCGCCGCGATGACGGAACGTCTCGGGTTGTCACTGGAGGAATACGAGGCCGGCGACCACCTCCGCGACCTCAACAACATCGCCTCACCATTGCAGGGAATCCGCGACACCTTCGATCTCATGGCCACCGCCACGACCGAGGATTGGGAGACGATCGATGAGCGCCTGGCCAAGGTACCAGCCGCCCTCGCCGGCTACCGGGCCAGTCTGGCCGAGGGGCTGAGCCGGGGCCTGATCCCGGCCCGCCGCCAAGTCGGGATCGGCGTCGAACAGGCGAATGATCTGAGCCGCCCGGGATCTTTCTTCGACAGCTTCACCGCCTCCGCTCGCCCCGACGGCTCTCCCCTGCCTGAGGCTTTGCGTGACGATCTGGCCGCCCACGCCGAGGCGGCCCGGCAAGCTTACGGAGACTTGGCCGCTTTCTTGGCCGACGACCTCGCCCCCGCCGCCCCTGAGGCCGACGGAGTGGGCCGGGAACGCTACGATCGCGCCTCGCGTTCCTTCCTCGGCGCCGTCGTCGACTTCGAAGAGACCTACGCCTGGGGCCTCGACGAACTCGACCGGATCGTCGCCGAGCAGAAAGCCGTCGCCGCCGAGATCGCCGGGCCGGGCGCCACGATCGCCGAGGCGGTCGCCCAACTCGACAGCGAGGATCGGTGGTTCCTCGAGGGCGCCGACGCCTTGGCCGCCTGGATGACCGAGACCTCCCAGGAGGCGATCTCCTTCCTCGACGGCCGCCACTTCGACATCGATCCCCGCCTCCACCGCCTCGAATGCCTCATCGCGCCCACGCACAGCGGCGCCATCTACTACACCGGCCCGTCGGAGGATCTGAGCCGTCCGGGGCGGATGTGGTGGTCGGTGCCCGAATCGGTCACCCGTTTCGCCACCTGGCGGGAGCGCACGACCGTCTACCACGAGGGGGTCCCGGGCCACCACCTCCAGATCGGCCAGTCGGTCATCGAGCCGACCCTCAACCGCTGGCGCCGGCTCGGCTGCTGGGTCTCCGGTCACGGGGAAGGCTGGGCTCTCTACTCCGAACGCCTCATGGACGAGTTCGGTTTCCTCGCCACCCCGGCCGATCGTCTCGGCATGCTCGACGGCCAACTGTTGCGGGCTTGCCGGGTCGTCATCGACCTCGGCGTCCACCTCGCACTGCCCTGCCCCGATCGGTTCGGCGGCGGCGTGTGGGATGAGCCGAAGGCGTGGAACCTCCTCGTCACCCACATCGCCGACGACGAAGCCTTCCTCCGCTTCGAACTCGACCGGTACCTCGGCTGGCCCGGCCAGGCGCCGTCGTACAAGATCGGCCAACGGCTGTGGGAACAGGCCCGCGCGGACGCCCGTCAGCGGGCTGTCGCTCGCGGCGAGGTGTTCGATCTCAAGGCGTTCCACAGCGACGCGCTCACACTGGGGCCGCTCGGCCTCGACGTCTTCGCTCAAGCCTTGGCCGGCCAGTTCGCCTGATCGTCAGCCTGCGGGGCGGTCGAACCGCATCACCGGCCGCCTCTGACCGGCGCCAGGATCGAGCGGTCAGGCACGCCTAGGGGCGGCGGTCGAATCGCGCACCACCAGTTCGGTGGCGAGTTCGATCTTGCGTCGGGAGGGCTCCAACCCCTGATAAGCCATGCCGAGCAGCGTGCGGGTCGCCTCCCGGGCCATCTCCTGGACCGGCTGGCGCACCGTTGTCAGGCGGGGCGAGACCCACTGGCACAACTGGACGTCGTCGAAGCCGACGACGGAGAGATCCTCGGGCACGCGCAACCCGCGCGCTTTGGCGACTTCGTAGACGCCGTAGGCCTGCTGGTCGGAGCCGGCGAAGATCGCCGTCGGCGGCTCGGGCAGATCGAGGAATCGCTCGGCGCCGGCATGACCACCGCTGATGAGAAAATCTCCGTAGCTGATGAGTTCGTCGTGGGGCGTGACGCCGGCCCGCACGAGCGCCGCCCGATAACCATCGAGGCGTTCTTGGGAGCATGCCAGGTCCCGTTCACCGGTGATGATGCCGATCCGCCGGTGCCCCAATTCGAGGAGATGCTCGGTGGCGGCGCGCCCGCCGGCGAAGTTGGTGGCGCCGATGACGGGGACGGATTGGTCCTGGATGCCGATCGGATCGACGATCACATAAGGAATGCGTAATTTATCGAGTTCGACGATGGCGCCGGTGTTGAGCGCGGAGAGGACGAGCACGAGCCCGTCGCTGTGGCGCTGGGCCAGGGATGTGAGCCAGTGACGATTGCCGAGGGTCCGGCCGTGGGTGGCGGAGACGACGAGTCCGATCCCGGCCCGGGCCGCCACCTCCTCGGCGCCCTTGAGCACCTCGGTGGCCCAGAGGGTGTCAAGACCGCGTAGGACAATGTCGACGAGGCCGGCCGGGTTGCGTTTGCTGGAACCGCGGCGGCGGTAATCGTGCTGGCGCAAGATGGCGAGGACCTCATCGCGCTTGTCCGCTCCGACGCCGGGGCGGCCGTTGAGAACCTTCGAAACTGTTGCGACAGAAGTGTTGGCTTGGGCGGCGATATCCGCCAGTTTGAGTCGGGGGGTGTCCACCTCTTAAGTCTAAGCATTCGCCGAGACCATGCGAAATTTTCTTCGAAGATCACCCATCGTCGCGCGATTGCCACGCCAGGGCTTCCCGGGATAGGAGGGGGGACGTAGGGTGGGGCGAGAGCTAGCCTCATAGAAAATTTCGCTCCTCGCACGAGTGGGATCAGGGTGGCTCTCAGCTTCATCGCAGCAACCAGCTTGTCGCCGCGCGACGCACTTCACACAAGAAACGGTACTTGACTATGGCCCTTGCGTTGACGGAACGCGTTTCCCACCTCCTCTCCTCCATGACCGTCGAGGAGAAAATCGCCCAACTTCAAGGCATCTGGATCGGCGCCGGCGAGGACGGCGGTGTCGTCGCTCCCGAGATGGACACCCAATCCGATGAGGCGGCCGACTTCACGAACTTCGCCAAGGAAGGCCTCGGGCAACTGACGCGGGTCTTCGGCACGAAACCGATCTCGCCCAGTGATGGCTTGACCGCTCTCATCGGCTTCCAGAAGTGGATCGCCGCCAAGACCCGACTGCGGATCGGCCTGCAGGTCCACGAGGAATGCTTGACCGGCCTGAGCGCCTGGACGGCGACGACGTTCCCGACCCCGATCGCTTGGGCAGCCACCTTCGACCCCGAGGCGGTCGAGGCGATGGGCTCGGCGATCGGCCAGACGATGGCCCAACTCGGCATCCACCAAGGATTGGCGCCGGTGCTCGACGTCGTCCGCGACGCCCGCTGGGGCCGGGTCGAGGAGACGATGGGCGAGGATCCCTATGTCATCGGCACCCTCGGCAAGGGCTACGTCGAAGGGCTGCAGAGCCACGGCGTCGTCGCCTGCCTCAAGCATTTCGCCGGTTACTCGAACTCCCGGGCCGGCCGCAACCTCGCCCCCGTCCACGCCGGGCCGCGTGAGATCGAAGACGTCTTCCTGCCTCCCTTCGAGATCGCCGTCCTCGACGGGCACGTCGGCTCGGTCATGCCGGCCTACATCGACACTGACGGCGTCCCCGCCCACGGGAGCCCGGCTTTGCTGACCGACGTCCTGCGCGACCGCTGGGGCTTCGAGGGCATCGTCGTCTCGGATTACTTCGGCGTCGCCTTCCTCCTCAACCAGCACGGTGTCGTCGGATCGCTCGCCGACGCCGCCCTGAAAGCATTGAAAGCCGGCGTCGACGTCGAACTGCCGACTGGCGACGCGCTGCGCGCCGAGGGGGTCGTCGAGGCTTTCACCGAAGGCTCCGACGCCTTGGCCGCCCTCGACACCGCAGTCGGACGTGTCCTCATGCAGAAAGAGCAGTTTGGTCTTCTCGATATCGACGGCGAGATCGCCCGGCTCGAGAAGTTGCTCGCCGAGGCGCCGGAATCACTCGATCCGGCCGAGCACCGCGCCGTCGCCCGTCGCCTGGCCGAGGAGTCCGTCATCCTCCTCGACAACAAGGGGATTCTCCCGGTCGAGCCGGGCAAGGTCGCCAAGATCGCCGTCGTCGGCCCCAACGCCGACCGCCAGTCGGCGCTGTTCGGCTGTTACTCCTTCGTCAACCACGTCCTCATGCACAATCCGGACGTCCCCTCGAAGATCGAGGCGCCGACGATCCTCGAGGCGATCAAGGCGGAGTATCCCGACGCCGAGGTCACCTACGCGCTGGGCTGCACCGTTCGCGACGAGGACCGTTCCGGGTTCGACGAGGCGATCGCCGCCGCAAAGGCGGCCGATGTCGTCTTCTGCGTCGTCGGCGATCAGGCCGGTCTGTTCGGCAAAGGCACCTCCGGCGAGGGCTGTGACACCGACTCCCTCGATCTTCCCGGGGTGCAGACCGAACTCGTCGAGGCCCTCCTTGAGACGGGCACCGACCTCGTACTCGTCCCCATCACCGGGCGCCCGTACGCCATCGGCGCCTTGACCGAGCGGGCCCAAGCCACCGTCCAGGCCTTCTTCCCCGGCGAGGAGGGATCGGCTGCGGTGGCCGGCGTGCTGTCGGGGCGGATCAACCCGTCGGGCCACCTGCCTGTCTCGGTGCCACGCACCCTCGGCGTCCTGCCTTACTCCTACCTCCACCCCAAGCTGGGCGATCCCTCGTCGGTCTCCTCGATCGACACGACGCCCCAGTTCAGCTTCGGCCACGGACTCAGCTACACGAGTTTCACGATGACCGATCTCGACGTCGCCGCCGAGGCGCCGACCGATGGGTGGATCACCGCCACGACGACGGTGACGAACACCGGCGACCGCGCCGGCGCGACCCTTGTGCAGCTCTATGGCCATGACGTCGTCGCCTCGACGGTGCGCCCGCTGCGCCAACTCATCGGATACGCCCGGGTCGAGTTGGAGGCCGGTCAGAGCGCGAAGGTCACGTTCAAGGCCCCCGTCGCCCGCTTCGCTTTCCACGATGACAGCATGGAGCGTGTCGTCGAGCCGGGCGCCGTGACGTTGTGGCTCGGCTCCGACTGCGACCATCCCCTCACCGAAACCATCACCGTCGAACTGACCGGCCCGACCGCCCTCGTGACGAGTGAGACGCCGCGTCTCGTCGAGGTCGTCATCGACTGACTCCGTCGCATCTGTCATCCACCCGTCGGGGCAGTCGCCCCCGGCGGGTGGATGTTTGTTTGTAGGATGGAGCCATGGTGTTCACCATCGCTGTCATCGTCGGATTCGTCGTCCTCGTCGCATCCCTCGTCTTCGACGGCGTCTTCGAGGTCTTCGACGCCGATTTCGGCGGCTCCGGCTTGTTCTCGACGGCCAGCGTCGGCGGTTTCATCACCGGTTTCGGCCTCGGCGGCTGGCTCGGCCGCGCCTTGGGCCTGCCCCCCGTGTTCGCCTCGATCGTCGGCCGGCTCTTGGGCGGGGCGATCGGCTGGGTGGCGGTCTTGTTCTATCGTTGGCTCAAGCGCAATGAGCTTTCCCCCCAAGCTTTGTCGACCTCACGGATCGTCGGCACGCCCGGCGTCGTCACCGCCGGCACCGCCGCCCCCGGGGAGCAAGGGCTCGTCCGCGTCACCTATCTCGGAGCGCCCCGCACGATGTCCTTCGTGGCCGACTCGCCCATCCCCTCCGGCGCCGAGGTGACCGTCACCGAAGTGATGTCCGACAACGTCCTCAAGGTGCTCGATTTCCGGTGAATCCTCCCCACCGCACCGTCCTCGCTCTCCCGGCCTCCCCTCCTGGAGAGGACGCCACTGTTTTGATCACCGCGACCACCCCGCATTCCTCCGACCACTGAAAGAGTCCCCATGCCCGACATCCCCATCGTCGTCGTCATCATCGGCGTCCTCCTCGTCCTCGCGCTCATCGTCACCGCGGTGGCGAAGCGGTACCGCATCCCCAGCGCCAACCAAGCCCTCGTCGTCACCGGTTCGGGCTCCAAGGACGGCTCGATCAAGGTCGTCGTCGGCTCCGGCTCCTTCATCATCCCCTTCGTCCAGCAAGCCAAGATGATCGCCCTGGACGCGGCCGAGATCCCCATGCAGGTGCCCGAAGGCGTCACCAAGGACAACATCAAAGTCGTCGTGGACGCCGTCGCCCTGGCCAAGATCGAGGGCACGCCCGACGGTGTGCGGGCCGCCGCCCAGCGCTTCCTCGGCCGGGAGGACGAGATCCCGCGCATCGTCACATCGATCCTGGCCGGCACGCTCCGTGGTGTTGTCGGCAACATGTCCGTCGATGAGATGTTGCGCGACCGCGAGGGCCTGGCCCGCCAGATCCAAAGCGCCGCCTCCCAGGCGCTGTCTGACGCCGGGTTGCGCGTCGACACCCTCCAGATCAACGGCATCGCGACCGATCCGCCGGATTACATCGTCAACCTGGGCCGTCCCCAGGCCGCCGCCGTCCGCAAGGAGGCCGAGGTGGCCGAGGCCATCAACGCCCAGGAGTCGGCCAAGGCGCAGGCCCTGTCGCGGATCGCGATCGCTTCGGCCAACAAGGACGCCCAGATCCAAGAGGCCGAGTTCCAGAAGCAGACGAGCAAGGCCCAGGCCGAGGCCGCCGCCGTCGGGCCGCGCACCCAGGCCGAGCAGGCCGCCCTCGTCACGCGAGCCGAACAAGAGAACGCCAAGGAGAAGGCGTCATTGACGAAGCTCATGCTCGACTCCGACGTTCGCGCCAAGGCCGATGCCAGCCTCTACCAGGCCGAGCAGGAGGCCAAGGCCAAGGCGGCCCAGATCGTCGCCGCCGCCGACGCCGAGCAGAAGCGTCTCACCTCGGAGGGTCAAGGCCGCGCCGATGCCATCCGCAGCGCCGGCGAGGCCGAGGCCGCGGCCATCAAGGCCAAGGGGCAAGCCGAGGCCGAGGTCAAGGAATTGCTCGCCGCCGCTTACGCCAAGTACGGCGAGCAGGCCATCATCGACCGGGTCCTCGGTTCGATGCCGGATATGATCGCGGCCGCGGCGAAACCGATCGGCGATATCGACAACATCACCGTCGTCGGGGATGGTTCCGGAGCGTCGCGTATCACGAAGCTGAGCACCGACGTGCTCGTCGAACTGCCGGCTCTCGTCAAAGCGACGACCGGGCTCGACCTCAATAGTTTGTTCGCCCAATGGTTCGACACGAAGATGATCGAGGCCCAGGACGCCCCGAGCCAAGACGCGGGCGCCGTCGCCATCGACGCCGGGGACGACGCCCCGCATCTCGACCACTGAGCGCTACCCGCCGCCGACTGAGGCCACACCGATTCGTCCAGGAAGGGATTGACCATGGAAGCTGTCGCACCGGAGGGATCCCACGATCCTGAAGCGACGATCAATCGCTCAGCCGCCGTCTCCGACGCCTCCCCGCCGTTGGCCGGGACGGGCGAAGACCGGCGGACCCTGGCCGAAGCGGTCCGTCGACACGCCGTGGTGTGGGGACGGATCACACTGGCCTCGGGCCGTGAGGCCGATTACTACGTCGATCTGCGCCGCATCACCTTCTCTGGTTCGGCCGCGCCCGTCATGGGGCGGGTCATGCTCGATCTGCTCGACGGTTGGGAGGTCGACGCTGTCGGCGGGTTGACACTCGGCGCCGATCCGGTCGCGACGGCGATCCTCCACGCCGCCGCCGCCCAGAGGAGGACCATCGACGCCTTCACGGTGCGTAAAGAGGCCAAGGCCCACGGTTTGCAACGCCGGATCGAGGGGCCGGACATCGCCGGCCGTCGCGTCGTCGTCGTCGAGGACACGTCGACGACGGGTGGCTCGATCGCCCAGGCCGTCGCCGCCGTCCGGGAAGCCGGCGCGACCGTCGTCGGCGTCGCCGTCGTCGTCGACCGGGCCACCGGAGCCCGCGAACGTTTCGAGCGGGAGGGCTTGGAATACCGCGCCGCTCTCGGACTGGCCGACATCGGCTTGGCCAGTGACGCCGAAAGTTCTGGAGACGAGCTTGACGCCCGCCGCTGAACCACGCGTCGTGGGAAATCAGCGGAGATGACGGCGCGGCCCGGCATGATGAGTGTTGACGCCATGACGAGGGAGTGAGATGTCGCCCAACCAATTCGGTTTTCCCGATGACGGCTCCGGCCCACCGCGCAGCGATGGTCCGGCTAATGCTCCGTCGCAACCGGTCGATTCGACCGCCGCGGGGGCTCCGCCGCCGTTCAACGCCGCGGCTCAGCCGAGCACCGGCCCGGTGACTCCGGGGGCTCCGCCGATGGCGACGGGGCCGAGCCAACCGGAGCACTCTCCCGGGTTCGCGCCTCCCGCCGGATACGGTTCGCCTGCCCTCTCGTCGACTCAGGGCTACCCCGGGGCCTATCCCGGCGCCACCGTGGGAAGCGATGGTTCCGCCCTCGCCGCCCCACCGCCTGGAGGGGGTAACGTCCTCGTCGATGTCGACGATCCCCGCCCGCCGTCGTACGGCAAACGGATCGTCGCGATCCTCCTCATCCTCGTTCTCGCTTTCGCTCTCGTCGTCGGCGGGGTGCGGGTGTGGCGTTCCTTCTCCACCTCCGAGGAGCCGACTGACCCGGCGACCGGATCGACGGAGGCGACTCACCCGGCGGTCACCCCAGCTCCCACCGCGGAGCCGGGCCAAGAGGTGAGCATTCCTCCGGTGGCTCAGCCACAACCCTCGTCGCGGGAATACACGATGCCCGATCGGACGCCGACGAGTTTGACTCCCTCGACGCTGCCGGGGATCACCACCCCGCCGGCCGGGCCATCGGGCCTGGGCCGTTACGTCGACCAAAACGTCGACTGGGTGGCGTGTTCGATCTACAACACTCCCGGGGAGTGCGCCACCGTCCTCGCCCCGGTCGACTACAGCCTGCCGGACGACCGGGCGCTAACCCTCTCGCTCTACCGCAAACAGGCGACTGCCTCGCCGAAGCTCGGCACGATCTTCGTCAACCCGGGCGGCCCGGGAGCGGCAGGTCGAGCGACGGGCGCCTATTTCGATCAGAAGGGCCTTGAGGCCTACGACATCATCGGCTGGGATCCGCGCGGCACCGGCGAATCGACCCCCGTGCAATGCCCCGCCACCACCGAGGTCGACGACCTCTTCACCCTCGACAACAGCCCTGACAATGACGCCGAACGCGACGCTCTCGTCAACGCCTGGCGCCAGTACGGCTTGGGCTGCGCCGAGATGAGCGGCGACCTCATGGAACATGTCTCGACCCAAGACACCGTCGAAGATCTCGACCTCATGCGTCAAATCGTCGGCGACGCCCAGCTCAACTATTTCGGCTACTCCTACGGCACGTTCATCGGCGCCGTCTACGCCCAGACCTACCCCGGCTTAGTCGGGCGGATGGGTCTCGACGCGGCCGTCAATGTGACCGACGACGATTCCATCACCCAGGCCTCCGGGTTCGAGAACTCGTTCAACGACTTCGCCTCCTACTGTGTCCGCCAAATGTATTGCGGGCTCGGCGACACCGCCGACGAAGTGCGCGACACTGTCACCACCTATCTCACCACCCTCGATGAGACACCGGTGCGAGTTGGGGAACGCATCCTCACTTCGGCGGTGGCTGTCAACGGCATCGCCTGGTACCTCTACGGCGACGAATCCGACTGGCAAAATCTCATGATCGTGCTCGAGAACGCGCTGGGCGGTTACGGCCAAGATCTCATCGACGCCCACGACATGCTGTGGGAACGCTCCCCGAACGGGGTCTACGGTCAATCCTTCGCCGGCTTCAACGTCATCGGCTGCCTCGACGGCGTCGACGCCGGGGTCGAGGGCGCCATGGAACAATGGCGCATCGATTCGATCCGTTCGCCGATCTTCTCACAGTTCATGGGGCCCGGGGTGATGTGCGCGACCTGGCCGGTGCTGGCCGATCCGAACGCCTACGACGACATCACCGCGACAGGATCGGCGCCCATCCTCGTCATCGGCGGCGAAGGCGATTCCGCCACCCCATACACCTACGCCGTGTGGATGGCTGAGCAGTTGGCCTCCGGTGTCCTCATCACCTATGCCGGGGCCGGTCACGGCACCTACGGAGGCAAGAGCACCTGCGTGGATTCGGCGGTCCAGCGTTATTTCAGCGACGGGGTGATTCCCCCCGACGGGCTCTACTGCCCCGTCTAGCGGTCTGTCGCGCCGACACCTTTGTGGAATTCGTGGTGGCCGGTGGCGTGGCCAGCAAGGCGGAGGATCAGCGGCGCTGACCGGTCGACGTCGTGGCCTCAACCCTCGAGGTGTCCGACCGCGCCAGTACAGTGATGCCATGAGCATGAGCGACGATCCGCCGGAGACGACAAGCCTCGCCTCCACCACGGAACAAGGTCAGGTGTCGGAGGGTCAGTCGCCGGAGAGTCAGGCGTCGGTTTGGGCCAGGATCCGGGCCTTCCTCGCCCGCAAAGACGTCATCCTCTCCGCCCACCGTTATGGGGTCGACGCCCTCGGCGCCATGGCCCAAGGGTTGTTCGCCTCCCTTCTCATCGGCACGATCATCGTCACCGCCGGGCAACAGTTCGGTTGGCCCCTGCTCGTCGAGATCGGAAGTTTCGCTCAAGCGGTGACGGGCCCAGCCATGGCGGTCGCGATCGGTTTCGCGCTCAAAGCGCCACCGCTCGTCCTCTTCTCCCTTGTCGCGGTCGGCGAAGCCGCCAACACGCTGGGCGGGGCGGGCGGGCCGTTGGCCGTCTTCGTCGTCGCCGTCATCGCCGCCGAACTCGGCAAAATCGTCTCCAAGACGACGAAGGTGGACATCCTCGTCACTCCCCTCGTCACTGTCACCGGCGGAGTGCTCATCGCTTTGGCCTGCGCGCCTGGGATCGGTTCGGCTGCGAGCGCCACCGGCCGAGCCATCATGTGGGCGACGGATCTGCAGCCCTTCCTCATGGGCCTCGTCGTCTCCGTCATCGTCGGCGTCGTCTTGACGCTGCCGATCTCCAGCGCCGCCATCTGCGCCGCCCTCGGCTTGACGGGGCTGGCCGGCGGGGCGGCGGTGGCGGGGTGCTGAGCCCAGATGGTCGGCTTCGCCATCATGAGTTTCAAGGAGAACCGCTGGGCCGGGCTCGTCGCCCAAGGCATCGGCACGTCGATGCTGCAGATGGGCAACATCGTCAAGAATCCCCGGATCTGGATCCCACCCACGCTCGCCTCGGCCATAACCGGGCCGATCGCCACCGTCGTCTTCGGGATGCAACAAAACGGCGCCGCCGTCGCCTCGGGCATGGGCACCTGCGGGTTCGTCGGCCCGATCGGTGTGTACACCGGGTGGGTCAACGATGTCCAAGCCGGTCTCAAACCGGCCATCACTGCCGGCGACTGGATCGGCTTGGCGCTCATCTGCTTCGTCTTGCCGGCCATCCTCACCTGGCTCATCGCGATCCCCTGCCGCCGCCTCGGCTGGATCAAGGGTGACGATCTCGCGCTCGACTTATGATCCGGTGAAACCCCTGACCGCCCCGGAGTCACCCCGTGATTCGCCGGAACGATGGGACGGTGGAGCCCGGTATCTGTGAAACTAGAGATATGGTCTCCCCCGTTGCTCCCCGTCCGCAGGATCAGGCCCCCTTGCCCACGACGCCCGACGATCTGCCGATCCCCTGGCGTCCCGTCTCCTCCAAGCTCATCCCGGTGCGCTGCTTGTCGACATTGATCACGTGCGCGCCGCCCATCGTCGCCGGCGTCATCCTCGCCCTCGTCGTCTCGCCGTGGTGGTGGTGGTTGGCCGGCGGGTTCGCCGTGATCTGCGCGCTCACCCTCCTCCTCATCCCCCGCCAGGTCCGCGCCATCGGCTACGCCGAACGCGAAGAGGATCTCCTCATCCGCAAGGGCGTCATGTGGCGGCAGTGGCTCGTCGTCCCCTATGGACGCATGCAATACGTCGACGTCTCCGCCGGGCCGCTGCAACGCTCCCGGGGGATCGCGACCGTCCAACTGCACACGGCGGCCGCCCAAGCCGACGCCTCCCTGCCCGGCCTCGTCAAGGCCGAAGCCGACCGGCTGCGCGACCGTCTCGCCCAAGCCGGACACGCCCAGATGGCAGGCCTGTGACCGAGAGCCCTCGCCCCGACAGCTCCCCCACTCACGCCATGCCCGCCGATGTCGCCGCTCTGGCGGCGGACGACCCGCGGTGGCGCCGCACCCACCCGGCTTCCGTGGCGGTGGAGATGTGGCTCTTCGTCATCGCGCTCGTCGTCGCCGGGTTCAACGTCGTCGAGAACATCCTCCTCAACAACGGGTCGATCAGTGGTTTCCTGAGCCGACTGCCGATCGCCGCGATCATCCTCATCGCCTTCCTCCTCGTCTCGATCGTCGGCCGGATCATCTCGTGGCGCATCCGCCGCTACGCCATCACCGACGACGCCGTCCACCTCGTCTCCGGGCTCATCACCCGCTCGGAGACCTCGGCTCGCCTCGACCGTGTCCAAAGCGTCGACATCCGTCAGCCCCTGGCGGCCCGCGTCATCGGCATGGCCAAGGTGACGATCGAGGTGACCGGCGGCATCGGCTCCGGCATCGAATTGGCCTATTTCCCCCTCGCCCAGGCCAAAGATTTACGCGAGCAGATCCTGCGGCGGGCAGCGTATGCCCATCACGATGGAGCGCCGGAAACTCACACGCCCCCACTCCCCTCCCCGGCGCCGCTCGTCGCCGCCGACACCGCGCCGCCGTTCCCGCCGCCGAGCGGGGCCGTGGCTCCAAGCGATCCTGCTTTCGTCGACTCGTCGTCTTCACCCGCTGGCGTGGAGCCGACCTCGATCACCGTCCCCACGTTCACCCCACCTTCCGGACCGGCTCCGGTTCCGGCTGGTCCGGCGTTCATCCCGCCGGCTCCCATAGTTGAAGAGACGGGCGCCGCACCGTTCGCCCCGCCGCCGACGGGCTCTCCTAGCGCCGGCCCTGTCCCCCCGTCCGCACCAGCCTCGCTCATCGAGGAGGGGGAGCTCATCGTCAAGGTGCCGCCCCGGCGGGCCGTCGTCGCCGGCACGGTCCGTTCGATCGGTTTCTGGTTCGCGCTCGTGTGGGTCCTCGGGTTCGTCGCCGTCATCATCCCGTTCGCCTCGTGGGAGACCCTGCTCGGCAGCCTCTTCGGCTTCCTCATCCTCACCTGGACGATCGTGCAATTGGTCTGGCGGCGGATCAAGAACAGCACTGGGTTCGAGGTGCGCCGCACCAGCCGGGGGCTCCGGTTACGCCACGGCTTGACCGACCGGACCGACCAGGTCGTCACCCATGGGCGCGTCCAAGGCCTCGTCATCACGCAGCCGCCTTTGTGGCGCGGCCCGGGTTGGTGGCAGATCGAGATGAACGTTCCCGGGTATTTCGGCACGAGCGGGGAGGACTCCTCGTCGTCGCCGACCAAGCTCCTCCCGGTCGCGACGCACGCCGAGTTGCTCGCCGTCATCGCCCAGACCCTGCCCGATTGGGGAGCGCCCGGCGGCGATTCGGCCGGGGACGACCCGCGTTGGATCCTCGACCAAGCGCTGGCCGCGTTCCCCACTCTTCCCGCCGAGGAGCCGGAGCGGCCCTTGCCGCCGTTGCCACCTGGCGCCGTCGGTCGCTCAATCGCACCGTTCTGTCACATCATCGCCGTCCCGCGCCGGGCCCGCTGGTTCTCGCTGCTGGAATGGCGGCGGATCCGTCTGGCGACGACGGAACGGGTCCTCGTCGCGACCTCCGGGTTCTGGTGGCGGCGCACCGTCATCATCCCCCACGAGAAGAGCCAGGGGGTGTCGCTGTCGATCGGGCCGATCCAGCGCAAACTCCAGCTCGCCTCGCCTGGGGTCCACCTCCCACCCGGCCCCGCCTCGATGCTGGGGGCGACCGTCGGCGACTTCGACGACCGCGAGTTGACCGCGTTCCTTGGCGCCGAGGTCGCGACCTCCCGGCGTTGGCGCGACCGGCTCCTCCTCGTCAAGCGCTCTGAGGCGCCGTCGGTTCCCGGCGCCCCGGTTTCTACTCCACGAGACGGCTCTGCGTCGAACGCCCCTGTCAACTCGTTAACGTCAGCTTTCTCATCGTCCGGCGGCGCCACCTTCTGATTCCGCGGCGCCCCCGTCGCTTGTCGACGACTCCGACGCCTCTTCCTGAGCCGAGCCGACACGGCGCCAATCGGAGGGCATCCGCAACGTCATCGCCGTGCACAGCGCCCACAACACGGCGGCGGTGGCGAAAGCGATGGGATAGCCGACGAGGGTGACGAGCGCCCCGGCCCCGAGCGGCCCGAGGATCGAGCCGATGTCGGAACTCATCGAGAACAGCGCGACGGCCCGCCCGCTGCGCGGCCCGGCGGCGTCTCCGACGGTGGCGGCCGGGGCCGAGCCCATGACGGACGAGGCGACGGCGTAGCCGCAGAGGATGACGATGACGACGGCCATCGACGGCGCGTAGGGCACGACCGTCATCGTCACCCCGGAGATGAGGCAGCCGATGAGAAGGGGGACGCGCCGCCCGAAGCGATCGATGGCGATCCCGGCCGGACCGATGAGGACGGCTTGGGTGGCGGCGGAGGCGGCCATGGTGATACCCGTCCACCGCGTCGCCTCGGCTGGGTCGGTGAAGAGATATCCGGCGACGAAGAGAGGAACGAGGGCCCCGCGCAGCCCATTGGCCGTCCAACCGCCGGCGAAGGCGATGAGGCAGGCGGCTTGGTAGCGGGCGTCGCGCAGGACGTCGCGCAACGGGCGACTCGGCGGAAGCTTCGTCGTCGTCCCGTCCGCGTCTTCCATCTCCAGGGCGGGAGCGCGCAACAGGACGACGCCGACGACGGCGCTGACAGCGAGGGTGGCGGCGTAGAAGAAGAAAGGCGCGCCCAAGGAGATGGCGGCGAAGAACCCACCGACGACCGGCCCGGTGATCATCCCGACGATGAAGCCCGAGTTGTAGAGCGCGTTGGCCCGCCCGCGATACTCAGCGGCGACGACGGCGAGCAGGAGCGTCATGGCGGAGACGGAGAACATGGCCGAGCCGATGCCGCCGACCCCGCGCCAGATCAACAAAGCCGGGTAGGTGCGGGCCGTGCCTGCCAAAACGCTGGAGACGGCGACGATGACGACGCCGGTGATGAGCACGTTCCGCTCCCCCCAGCGCTCCCCCATCCGCGCGACGAAGGGGCTGGCGACGAGCCGCATGAGGGCGAAAGCCGAGATGACGGCCGAGGCGGCGAACTCGCTCACCCCGAAGCTGCTCGCGAACACCGGGATGACCGGCGCGACGACCCCGAACCCGACAGCGACGAAGAACCCGATGAGGGCCAAGACGTAGACGTCCCGGGGCATCCCTGACGGCAATCGCCGACGCCATGCTCGCACGATGCACGCCCTTCGTCATTCGTAGCCGCTCATCGGTGCGACCTATGCGGACGATACCCCTCTTCGAAACGACCGTCGGCCAGATCGACCGGCCAGCGCTCTCAGACGGCGGCTTCCTCCCGCTGAATCCATTCGCTCTTGAGGAGTCCGTACAAAGCCTCATCGGTGACATCGCCGTCCGGATTGATGACGATCGCCTGGCGAATGATCCCCTCGAGCTTGTACCCGAGCCGCTCCGCCACCGCCCGCGAACGGGCATTGTGCACCGACGCGCCGATGTGGACTCGTTCGGCGCCCAATTCCTCGAACGCCATCCGCTCCAAGACCCGCACCGTCTTCGTGACATACCCCTTGCCGGTGTGCGCCTCGTCGAGCCAATAGCCGATCTCGATCGACTTCGTCTCCCGGTTGATCGTCGGCAACCCCGCCGACCCGATGATCTTCCCGTCAAGCACCAACACCGCCATGAGCGACCTCAGCTCCGCCCACCGTTGGGCCTGCACCGCGATCGCAGCCCGCTCGTCCTCAACACTGGCGATATCCGCGAACGGCAACCACCGCCGCAGATGCTCCCGGTTGCGATCCATGACGGCATAGACCTCCTCAGCGTCGAGGATGGTGACAGGCCGCAGCCCCAAATTCTCGTCGATGCGGTGTTCAAACATGCATCTGGAACTTACTCCTGCGAGTGTGACAGGGGCGAATCAAGGATGACAATGATAGTTTCATATGACCCACGGATCATAGTCCCCACTCTTTTTGACAAGGAAAAGAGATGGACGAGCGCAATAAATAATAATCAGTAAGGTCTATTTACTTACCACTCGACTTACCACCGTGTTAAGTCAAGTGGTAAGTAAAGTGGTAAGTATTTCTCGAAGTGCTCAATCCCGTCGTACGAGCTCATCGCTGGAAGAGTCGACCTCCAACGGCCCCCTTGACAAGTGTCTTGCTCATCCCCAGCAATGTGGCGGCCCGGCGGCCGGAGCGTTCGACGTAATACGACTGCTCGCCGGTGAGGATGTAGCCGGTCCGCTCGTACCAACGCAAGACGGGCTCGTGGTGGGCCATCACCTCGATATCCATGCGCTCGGCTAGCCAGGTCGTGGCGGCGAACTGTTCCGCTGCGGTCAAGGTGGCCCGACCCAGGCCTTGGCTTTGGAGGTCGGGGTCGACGGCGAAGAGCCCGAGATGGGCGGTCTGACCGACATGGGAGAGCGAACAACAGGAGACGAGTCGCGAGCCGTGACGGCCCAACAGCATGAGGCTGTCGGGGGTCGTGATCAATTCGGTGACCTCGGCCTCGTCGGCGCGCTCGGCGTCTTGGAAAGCCCGATCGCCGACCCACCCTTTCGCCCCGGGGTGGTGGGAGTAGGCCCGGTTGACGAGAGCGACGATCGCCTGAACGTCGGAGGTTGTGGCGATAGCGAAGGCGAGGGAAGCCGCCGTCTCGTCGGGGTGGTCGTCGTGGTCGTCGGGCAGCACGTCGTCTCCTTCGGGTCGTCGCCGAACTATTCCTCTCATCGCAAGAGGAATGCCGTATCGTGAATCCGTGGCGATCGTAGCCCAGCCTCACGCATCAGACCGGGGCGGCGCGGGCGGTCGAACCCCCATCAGCGAAGATCAAGGAGAATCCATGACGGAGACGTTGGATGTCATCAAGAGCCGGTATTCGTGCCGGCGGTACGCGGATCGACCAGTCGACCCGCAGGTGTTGCGTCAGATCGCTGAGGCGGCGGTCATGGCGCCGAGCGCCGTCAACCGGCAGTTCTGGCGGATCATCGTCATCACCGATCCGGCGTTGCTCTTAGAGATGAACGACGTCGGCATGGTGAAGCTCAAGGATTGCGATCCAGCCGGGTACGAGCGCATCATGAGCCGCGGCGGTCGTTTCTTCTACGACGCCCCCGCCGTCGTCTTCATCGCCGCCCAACCCTCGAAGGATAGTTTCCCCACCGAACTCGACACCGGGATCGTCGCCTCGCATATCGTGCTGGCCGCCGCGTCGCTCGGCGTCAACTCGTGCATCACCGCGATGTCCGGGGCGCTCTTCCGTGAGCCCGACGGCGACGCGTGGGAGAAGCGCCTCGGTTTCCCCGAGGGGTATCACTTCGGTCTTGGCATCCTTCTCGGCTACGAGGGTGAGACGCCGCGAGCGCCGCACACCCCGGATTTCGACAAGATATCGATGATCACCGGCTGACATTCTCATCATCGGCGTGGGCGCGGAGGGAATTCTCCTCGCCCACGCCGTGCGCTTGGGGAACGTCAGTGAAAGCCGCTGATCGCCAGGCGGCCACCGAAGCATGCGTTGTGCGCTTGGGGGAACGTCAGTTCACCGTTCGACGGCGGCGAGCGCGGTTTTCTGAGCCATCGAGGGGCCGTCGTCTCCGACCCCCGAGGTCTCGGAGAACGGGTGTCGGTAGCTGAGGAGGGCATCGGCCTCAGCGGTGGCTTGAGTCAATTCGGGGCTGGCGAGAGGGCGCGGAGTCCCCGTGACGACAGTGGGGGTGGCGAGGTCGTCGTCGCTGACGCGCAGATCGCGCGGCCGCCGCGCGGAGACGAGCACCCGGGATTCCAGGGAGCCGACAGCGTCGTTATACGCCTTGACGGACCCCTCGAGTCCTTTGCCGAGACGGTCGAGGTGGGCGCCGAACTTGGCGAGACGCTCGTAAAGCTCCCGGCCGATCGAGGAGATCTCCCGGGCTGATTGCGCTAAAACGGTTTGGCTCCACGAGTGGGCGATCGTGCGCAACATGGCGATGAGCGTCGTCGGGGTGGCGAGGATGATGTTCTTCGAGGCGGCGTATTCGATGAGATCAGGGCTTTGTTCGAGCGCGGTGGCGGCCAACGCCTCGGCTGGGATGAAGAGGACGACGAATTCGGGGGTGTTGGGATCGGCCTTCCAATACTCCTTGCGAGCGAGCAGGTCGACGTGTTCCTTGACGTGGCGCGCGAACCGAGCCAAGTCGCGTTCCTGGGCGGCCGGATCGGACGCCTCCTGAGCGTCGAGGAAGGCCGCGAGCGGCGTTTTGGCGTCGACGTAGACGAATTTGCCGCCCGACAATTCGACGCGCAGGTCAGGTCGGATGGCGCGCTCGTCGGTCGACGACGTCTCCTGCTCGATGAAATCGCAGTACGGCACCATGCCGGCGATCTCGACGACCCGGCGCAGTTGAAGCTCCCCCCAGGTGCCGCGAACCTGGGGACGGCGCAACGCGTTGACGAGCGAGGTCGTCTCCTGGCGCAAGCGTTCCCCCGCCAACTGCACGGCATGGGCTTGGCTCCTCATCTCGGCGGCGCTGGCGGCCCGTTCCTTCTCGAACTCGGTGAGGCGGGTCTGGAGTTTCTCCACACTCTCCCGCATCGGCGCCATGAGCCGCTCGGTGGCGGCCAACCGCTGACCGGCCGATTCCTCCAGCGACTTCGACTGACGGTCCAACGCCTCCTGGGAGAGGGCCTGGTAATGACGGAGCATGGCCTCGTGATCGTCGCGCAACTGGGCCGCTTGATCGAGTGCCGAGTCGCGTTCAGCCTCGGCTTTAGCGGCGGCGATCTCGAACCGAGCGGATTCGGCGCGCGCCTCGGCCGATGCCCCCGCCTCAGCGAGTCTCAACCGCAACCGTCCGACGATCCACCCGAGGGTTCCGCCGGCGCCGAACGCGACGGCGATGACGAGGAGGGTCCAAGCGATGTCATTCATGTGGGGAAGCCTGCCAAAGAGCTCGGACATCGGTTCGGACCACCACACCGAGAAGCAAGAAATATTCTGTTGGGTGGAGAGATGGAATGAGCGTTCTATGCTGACCTGAGTGAACACCATTCCCACCGGGGCCGATGTCGTGGGCGCCGCGTTGCGCCTCCACAATGTCGTTCGACGGACGCCGCTGCAATTCAATGACCGCCTCAGTGAGGCGACAGGGCTGAACGTCTGGCTCAAACGCGAGGACCTCCAACCGGTCCGCTCGTACAAACTGCGTGGCGCCTACAACCTCATGGCCCAGTTGCCCGAGGAACGCAGGAGCGCCGGAGTCGTGTGCGCTTCGGCCGGCAACCACGGCCAGGGGGTCGCCTACGCTTGCCGCCACTTAGGGATCGACGGGGCCGTCGTCGTGCCGGCGACGACGCCCCGCCAGAAACGCGACCGGATCCGCGCCCTGGGTGGGGAGCGGGTCGAGGTCGTCGTCACTGGCGACACCTACGACGAGGCCAAAGCCGCCTCGGAACGGATCGCCGCAGAGCGCGGGGCGACGCTCGTCCCTGCCTTCGACGACCCGCGCACCATCGCCGGGCAAGGCACGATCGCCCCGGAAATCGTCGAGGACCTCGGGCGCGCGCCCGACGCCGTCATCGCGCCGGTCGGCGGCGGCGGACTCATCGGCGGGCTCATCGCCTGGCTCGGCCAATTCTCCCCTTCGACTCGCGTCATCGGCGTCGAACCGGCCGGGGCCGCCTCCGCCGCAGCCGCGTTGGCCGCCGGAGGGCCCGTTGACCTGCCCCACCTCGACACCTTCGTCGATGGAGCGGCTGTGCGCCGCATGGGAGAACTGCCCTACGCCATCGTGCGCGACGCCGGAGCCGACTTCGTCTCCGTAGACGAGGGGGCGGTCTGCACCGAGATGCTCAACCTCTATCAAGTCGAGGGCATCATCGCCGAACCGGCCGGCGCGCTCACCCCCACCGCCTTGGCCACGGGGCTGATCGGATCATCCGCCGCTCCCGGCGAGGATCACGCGATCTCCTTGCCTCAGGGAGCCACCGTCGTCGCCGTCCTCTCCGGCGGCAACAACGATGTCTCGCGCTATTCCGAGATCGTCGAGCGCTCCCTCGTCCACGAGGGAAGAAAACACTATTTCCTCGTCAGTTTTCCGCAGGAGCCAGGGGCTCTGCGCCGTTTCCTCGACGGCGTCCTCGGGCCGGACGACGACATCGCCCTGTTCGAATACACGAAGAAATCGAACCGGGAACTCGGCCCCGCCCTCGTCGGCCTCGAATTGGGCGACCCAGCCGATCTCCCCGGCCTGCTCGACCGGATCGCCACCTCACCGCTGACCGTCGAACCGATCGACCCGACGGGACCGTTCTATCGCTTCCTCGTGTGATCATCCGTGAGTCATCACCGTCTCATGAGGATCTCCAACACCATCGGGACCGCACGCGAACCGCGAAGCCGGTGGACCTCCCACTGGTGGCCCGGGTCTCTGGGATGAGCGGGTTCACTGGCAACGCGGGTCGATCGAGACGGTGGCGTCAGGATCGGGCGGTTCCCAGGTCGGCATGACGCTCGAGGTCGGCTCGACCGGCTCGAACCCGTTGACATCGGAATTGTGGTGGACGTCTTCGTCGGGCGTCACCGCCGTCGCCATGGGCACGTCGGTGCTGAGCGCCTCGAAGAAGGGGGCGGCCTCCTCCGTCTCAAGCTCGACGTGGGCGCCGTCCCACGCGTCGGTGATGGGGACGGTGTAGAAATTGATCTCCGCCATGTCGAGGTTGCGCAACGAGTAGGCGAACCCGGCCAGATCGGCGATGCCGCCGATGTCGGTGGTGACGGCGTCCATGACCGAGCCGATGAAGTCGTACAGCTTGGGGAAGTCGGAGACGATGTTGAGCGAGAGGGCCTTGCGGGCGATCGCGGTGAAGAGAACCTGCTGCCGGTCGATCCGACCCAAATCGGAGCCGTCGCCCGTGCCGTCGCCGGTGCGGGCCCGGGCGTACTGCGTGGCCAAGGCGCCGGTGAGGTGGTTGAATCCGGCCGGCAGGACGAGGTTGTCGGCGTCGGGCGAGTCGATCGCCTCGCTCAAGCAGATGTCGACCCCGCCGATCGCGTCGACGATCTGGGCGAAGCCGGCGAAATCGACGACGACGAAACCATCCATCCGTACATCCGTCATCTCCTCGATCGCCCGGATGGCGCAAGCGGCCCCCGCTCCGACGTCGCCGGTGAACGCCCCCGATGCGAAAGCGGCGTTGAAGCCCTGCTCGGTCCAGCCGGCCTCCGGCACCAACTCCCCATCCGGCAACACACATTCGGGGATCGTGATGAAGGTGTCGCGGGGGATCGAGAGCGCGTCGACACGTGTGCGGTCGGCTGAGATGTGGGCGATGAAGGTGGTGTCGGCCCTCATCCCCTCGACCTCGTCGCCGTCGCCCGAGTAGGCCCCGGCGGCGCCTTGGCGCGAGTCAGTGCCCATGACGACGATGTTGACGGCCCGCCCGGAGAAGGGATCGCCCGGATTGCGGACGGTCGACGAGGCGGAGGCCGAGGCGGGACGGTCCCCGCCGAGCAAGTCGCCGATGTCGAGGTCGTTGAGCCGTTCATTGAGGCTCCACACCAGCGCCACGATGCCGGCGATGGTGAGGACGAGGATGGCGCATACGGCGATGATGGTGATCTTGACCCCGCGCCGGTGCTTCGCTGTCTTCGTCGCCGTCGCCGTGGCTCGGGTGGCACGCACGGCGTGGCGCGGTTTGGGTGTCGGCGGGGGAAGCGAGGCCAGCTTCTCAGCGGTGAGCGGCGCCGCCGTCGCAGCGGCGACTGTCGCCGACTTCGCCGCTGCGAGCTTCTTCGCGTTCTGTTTCGAGCTCTTCGCGGACTTCCCAGACCTAGCGTTCTGGGCTTTCTTGACGCTCTTCGCGTTCCTCGTCGACTTGGGGGATTTCCGCGACGACTTCGTCGCCGCATTGATGTTGCGGGCTCGCGCCGCCGCCTGGGCGGCCGTCAAGGGCCGTTCCTGGCGGGGGGTCGAGGAGGACAAGGAGGGGGACGGCGCCTTGGCGGGGCGCGACGTCGACGAACCATAGGCGGTCGCATTCGTCGTCGTGGCCGGAGTCCGCTTTTTCTTGACGGGCAAGGGTTCGCGCAACGACTCGAAGGAGTCGCCACGGGCGCCCTTCGGGTCGCGGATGACACGATCCTTCTCTGCCATATCTAGAACCTTATCGAGTGAGTCAGAACCGAACGAGGACGTCCATCGTCACGGCGCGACATCGCGCGCGCCGGTCCCGTGATGATCCAGCGCCTTGGCCGCTGCCAAGATGACCATATCTTTTCACGCCTCATCCCTTCTGTGGAATTCGACTGATAAGGATGAATTCTTGCCAAATTCTTAATTCCTCACGGAAGCGCTCTCAGAGGCGGCCTCTGACGCGACCGGCGCCGGGAGCGGGGCGAGGGCGAGATCGAACCAGAACGTCGAGCCTTTGCCCGGCTCGCTCACCACTCCCATCCGCCCGTGATGGCGCTCGATGACACGGCGGACGATCGACAGCCCGATCCCCGAGCCGACGATGCCACGGCGGTGGGTGTCCGGTGAGGTGGCGTAACGATCCCAGATCCCATCGAGTTGGTCGGAGGGGATGCCGGGGCCGGTGTCGGAGACTTCGAAGCGGACGACGGAGCCCAAGTGACGCAAACGAACCCCAATCCACTTGTTGTCCCCGGTGTAGTTGATGGCATTGCCGATGAGGTTGTAAAAAACTCGGTTGAGGTAGTGCTCATCACCGATGACGGTCAGGCCGGCCTCGATGTCTGTCGTGATGACATAGCCTTCGTTGTCAGCCAGCCCGGAGAAACTCGACAACGCCGTCTTCAACAGTTCCGACAGGTCGACCGGCCGCATCGTCATCTCAGCCGCCAGGGACTCCAGGCGCGTCAAGTCGAGCACCTCGTTGACCATGCCTGTCATCCGGGTCGCCTCGTCGATGATCGTCTGCGCGTGGGCCGTGCGCTTGGCCGGATTGTCGCCGGAGACGTCACGAATCAACTCAGCGTGGGACTGGATGATCGTCAACGGCGTCTTGAGATCATGGGTGACGTTGGTGACGAAATCGCTGCGGCTCCGCTCCGTCTCCCGCATATGCGTCGTCGCATGATTGAGGGTCTCGGCCAGCCGGTCGGTCTCCGTCAACCCTTGCCCGGCGAACGTCACCGTCAGATCGCCTTCGGCCAGTCGTCTAGCCGTCTTGTTCAACCCTGTGATCGGATCGGTCAGCCGCCGCGAGATGAGGTGAGCGCCGATGAGGGATCCGACGAGGACGATCGCCGCGATGATGAAGAATTGCCCTCGCAGCATCGCGACCGTCGAGTCGATCTCCGGCACCGCGCGCGAAGCGTAGAGATACAAGCGGGTGCCATCGGTGAGATCGACCGGCCCGAAATAGATCGCCAGCGAGGCGTCGCCGATCTGGCGCGACTCCATCTGAACGACCGGTTCGCCATGGGCGAGGACTTCGCTGCGCAATTCGATGAAACCCTCGGTCATCCCCCGATCCGGCATCTCCTGTTGGCAGGGCGGGCCTGGGCTCAAACCAGTCGAGAGGATGTCGCCGCATTTCCACAAGGCGACGCCCGACTCCGTCATCAGCCGGAAAGGGATCCCGAAGGTGAAATACGCCTCCTGCAAGGTTCCAACCGTGTCGTCGGCGGCGATGTCGGCACTGATCTGATCACCGACGTCTCGCAGTTGCCGCATGTTCATGCGCTCATTGAAGAAGCTGAGGAAGACGAACTGGAGCAGCGCCACGATGACCAAGATGGCGACGGAGAAGATGGCGAACGCCACCCACACGCGCGCTCTCAACCCATGCCAGTCGATCCTCACGGCGATGTCACCCTTCGAAGCGGTACCCGACTCCGCGCAGGGTCACGATGAGCCCCTTGTATGGCCCCAGTTTGACGCGCAACGTCTTCACATGGGTGTCGATCGTCCGTTCGTCGCCGTAGTCGTAGCCCCACACCTGGGTGAGCAGCGTATGACGTGACAATGCGACATTGCGGTTCTCGACGAGGTAGAAGAGGAGATCGGCCTCCTTGGGGCTGAGTTCGACCCGCTCGCCGTCGACATCGACCGTCCGCGCCGTCATGTCGACGACCAGCCCCTCGTGGACATAGACGACATGCTCGATCTCCCCACCCGGAGCCGACGTCCGGCTCCGCGCCAAGATCGCCTGGATCCGGGCCAAAACCTCCTTGCCAGAGAAAGGTTTGACGACGTAATCGTCGATCCCCAACTCGAACCCGTAAAGCTTGTCGTACTCCTCCCCCCGGGCCGAGAGCATGAGCACGGGGATGTCCTTGATCTTCTTGATCTGCTTGACGGCGGTGAACCCGTCCAACTTCGGCATCATGACATCCATGACGATGATGTCGACATCCTCCTCGGTCGCCAGGCGCACCGCCTCCATCCCGTCGGCCGCTTCGATGACGCGGTAGCCGACGAACTCGGCGTATTCGCGGAACCCCGACCGGATGGCGGCCTCGTCGTCGACGAACAAGATAGTGGCAGACGTCATGGGAACCAGTGTGTCACGCGTCAGACGGGAAGGCGGCGATCTCGGGGGACCGTCACGGAGCCCTCACGGTCTGGTCACGGAGGAACCAGGGGATTCGATAATGTCGCCTCATGCCCCTGACAAGCTCCCCTGAACAACCAGTGCCGCTGCGCGAGGTGGCGGAAGCGGTCAAGGGGTGGATCGAACGGCTCGGGTCGATCTGGGTGAGCGCTCAGATCATCGAGATTCGGCGCAAAGCCAACGCGCTCGCCTTCATCACCTTGCGCGATGTCAGTGCCGAGGTGTCGGTGTCGGCCACCGCTTATCCCCATGTGCTCGATCTGGCCGGGCCGGTCTCCGACGGAATGGCGGTGACCGTCCACCTCAAACCGGCGATGTGGATCAAGAGCGGGCGGCTCAACTACGAGATCCTCGAGATCCGCGCCACTGGTGAAGGACAATTGCTGGCCGAGATCGAACGACGCAAACGCGTCCTCCAAGCTGAAGGATTGTTCGACCCATCCAGAAAACGCCCACTTCCTTTTCTACCCCGGCGCATCGGGCTCATCACCGCGGAGAAATCAGCGGCCGAGCGAGATGTCCTCGTCAATGTGCGGTTGCGGTGGAATGTGCCGGTGCTGGTGCGCCACTGCCTCATGCAAGGCCCCAGCTCCGCCGGTCAGGTGACGGAAGCCCTGCGTGAGCTCGACGCCGACCCCTCCGTCGACGTCATCGTCATCGCCCGTGGGGGTGGATCGCTCGAGGATCTCCTCCCCTTCAGCGACGAGACGCTCGTGCGCGCCGCAGCCGCGGCCACCACACCGATCGTCAGCGCCATCGGCCACGAGATCGACACCCCGATCCTCGACCTCGTCGCCGATCTGCGCGCCTCCACCCCGACGGACGCGGCCAAACGGATCGTCCCCGACGCCACCGATGAACAACACCTCGTCCATGGCGCCCTCACCCGGCTCCGCCACGCCATCAACGCTCTCGTGACGACCGAATCATTGCGCATCGAGCATCTCCGCTCCCGTCCGGTCATGCGCCATCCTGTCAGCGGGATCGAATCGCTCGAACACCACCTCGGCGAGACCCGCCGCCGTCTGCGTCACACCATCGTGGCGCACATCGCCAACGAGCGAACCCACATCGGGCATCTGGCGGCCCGGGCCCACGCCCTCTCCCCCCAGTCCACCCTCGAACGCGGGTACGCCGTCCTCACCACGCACGACGGCGAGGCGCTCACGAGCGTGAACGCCGTCCACCAAGGCGACACCGTGCGCGCTCGACTCCACGACGGAACCCTCGGGATGACCGTCGCCACCCTCGACCACGACCACCGACCGGCCCAGGAGACCCCATGACCACCCGCAAGAAAGCCACGCAACCCACCACACCGGATCCCAGTGAATCCGCCACCCTCGTGGCTGAGGCCGAGGATATGACCGATGTCGTGGTTGAAAACTCGCCAACCCGCGATGACGCCTCGTCGCTAACGGCGCCGGATGACGACGCCGACGCCGTGGCGGCGGATCTCGCCCTCGGCTACGAGGCGGCCCGGGACACGTTGGCCGAGATCGTCGAGCGGCTCGAATCCGGGGGCGCCTCGCTCAGCGAATCGATGAATCTGTGGCGGCGAGGCGAACGGCTGGCCGAAGTCTGCCAGCGTCACCTCGACGCCGCCCGGGCCGAGGTCGCCGCCCGCGACGACGACGTGTCCTGACACACTCCTTTTCATCGCGCCACCACGGTCCCTCATCGGGAAGACTCTTCCCTCAGGCCCTGGAATTCGAAGAATTGTGACCAATACGGCACGATAGGTAGATGGACGACAACACACTCACGACCCTGGCCCGTGCCACCGAAGGCGGTTATGAGATCGTTCTGCGTCGTCGTGCCAGCGAGAACGGAGACGTCGACGAACTCATCGTCAATGGCGCCTTCGCCATGGATTCGGCTGAGACGACCTCGGAAGTCGCCTTGGCCGACGCTCTCGGCCCGCAGCCGGGTCATGTCCTCGTCGGGGGGCTCGGGCTCGGCTTCACCGCCGCCCAGCTGCTCGACCTCGGCGCCGCCCACCTCGACATCGTCGAATTGTCCGGCTGCCTCATCGACTGGGCCAACGACGGCCTGACCGAGACGCTCGACCGCGTCGCTCACGACCCGCGCGTCACGCTCCACCACGGCGACGTCATCGACATCCTCTCCGCCCCGCCGGCCCTGCCCGGGATGCTCGGCCCCTGGGACGGCATCTGCCTCGATACCGACAATGGCCCCGACTTCTTGCTTCACGAGGCGAATCAGACGATCTACACGACGACCGGCATTCGATCCGCGCTCAACCACCTCGTCGAGGGCGGACGGTTGAGCCTCTGGTCCCAAGGCCCGTCGAAAGAGCTGTGGTATGACCTCATGACGATCGACTCCACGGCGACAGAACGGCTCGTCGGGGTCCAACGCGGCAATCGGCGTACCGACTACGCGATTTACACTGTGACGGCCCGTTCGGCCGGCTGATCCCCCTTGATACCGCCTCACCGCCCGAAGCGACGCTCCCGTTGGGTGTAGGCGCGCAGCGCCCGCAGGAAGTCGACCCGCCGGAAATCCGGCCACAGAGCCTCGCAGAAGTAGAACTCGGAGTGGGCCGACTGCCACATGAGGAAGCCGGAGAGGCGCTGTTCGCCCGAGGTGCGGATGATGAGATCCGGATCCGGCTGGCCGGCGGTGTAAAGATGATCGGCGATGTGGTCGATCTCAAGGTGGTTCGCCAGGTCGTCCAAACTCGTCCCCTTGGACGCCTCGTCGGCGAGCAGAGAACGGAAAGCGTCGCGCAGTTCATGGCGACCGCCATAGGAGACGGCGACGTTGATGTGCATCCCGTCGACGCCGACGGTCGAAGCCGAGGCCTCGCGCAGGGACGTCGCGACCGAGGTGGGGAGAAGATCGAGCGCTCCGACGATCTGGACGGCCCAGCGACCCGTCGCCGCCAGGTGCTCGACCAGTTCGACGATGACGTCGAGGAGCGGGCCGACCTCCTCCTCAGAGGCGCGTTGAAGGTTGTCGGTCGAGAGCACCCAGAGCGTCACGATCGTCAACCCGACCTCGTCGCACCACCCGACGAACTCCTCGAGTTTGGCGGCCCCGGCCCGATAACCGGCGATGATGTCTTCGCCCGGAGCGTTCGCCCGGGCCCAGCGCCGATTGCCATCGGCCAGCACAGCGACGTGGTGGGGCAGACGTGAACGATCAAGCCCGTCGAGCAGGCGTCTCTCATAGGTCGAGTAAAGAAATTTCGCCCCCGGCACCGTCGTCACAGGGTCACTCTAGTAGTCTCCGCAATCACGAGGTATCGTTCGGTTGCTCGGACGGGGTTGGACGATCGACCTCCAGGCCCGCAGAACCCTGAATCGCCCCTGGGATCCTTCGGACATCCCCGATTCCTTCCCTAACCTACGGTAGCGTAGGTTACGCAAACGTAGGAAAGCAGCTGCCAGGCGTCGCTCCTCGATCGGGGACGGAGCGACGCGACCCGTGACACCCGTGCATCGCTCATCAGGTCCCCGCCGAAGGAATTCGATGACCACTCTTCTAGCCGAACAACCCGTTGTCAGCGAACCAGCGGCTCCGCCCGAGCCGGCCAAACCCCGGATGCGGGGCTGGCTGCACGCCATCACCACCCCTCTCCTGCTGACCGGCGGGATCATCCTCATCGTCCTCGCCCCGACGATCGTCGGGAAGATCAGCATCGCCATCTACCTCGCCAGCGCCATGTTGCTGTTCGCCCACTCGGCCGTCTACCACCTCGGGCACTGGTCGGCCAAGGTCGGCGCCGTGCTCCGCCGAATCGACCATTCGAACATCAACCTCTTCATCGCCGGCACCTACACCCCGCTCGCCGCCCTCCTGCTGACCGGCACCTCACGGATCGTCCTGCTGTCGATCATCTGGGGAGCCGCCCTGCTCGGGGTCGTCTTCCGAGTCTGCTGGCTCGGCGCGCCGCGCTGGCTCTACGTCGGCCTCTACATCCTCCTCGGCTGGGCCGCCGTCGGATGGCTGCCCCAATTCGCGCACAGCGGCGGTCCCGCCGTCGTCATCCTCATCGTCGCCGGTGGAATCATCTACTCACTCGGAGCCGTCGTCTACGCGCTCAAGAAGCCCGACCCCTCGCCGCGCTGGTTCGGCTTCCATGAGATCTTCCACAGCTGCACCGTCATCGCGGCCTTCTGTCACTTCGCCGCCATCGCCATCGCCGTCGCGCGCTCCTGAGGGAACACCGTTCCTCAGGTCTCCGCACCCCTCATCGATGTGGTCGATGAGACTCAGATGCGCCAATCGTCCGCTGAAGCAGGGCACGGGAAAGCCAACCCGGCGAACAAATCGTCCTCCGGCACCGACGTCTCGACGAGCGAGGAGACCAACTCGTAATCCTCCGTCGGCCAGCCCTTCTTCTGAATCTCGAGCGGGACGGCGAACCAGAAGCCGTCCGGATCGATCTGGGTGGCATGGGCCCGCAAAGCGTCGTCGCGCACCTCGAAGTAGTCGGCCGCCGGCACGAACGTCGTCAACCGGCCCGCCATCTCGTCGTCATCCGGCCAATTCGCCAACCGCTCGGCATAAGGCGACTCCAACCCGTGCTCGTGCATGAGCTCGTCGAGACGGGCGAAACGAGCCCGATGCATCCCCATGTGGTAATACACCTTGGGTGTTTCCCAAGGCTGACCCGCCACATCGTCGCGCGCCGGATCAGCCGCGATCGCCAAGGCCGCCATCGTCACCCGATGGGTCATGATGTGATCTGGATGGGGGTATCCGCCCTTCTCGTCATAGGTGACGACGACATGAGGTTTGATCTGACGGATGATCGCGGCGAGCTTGGCGCCGGCGACCTCGGGATCCGTCGCCGCCAAACTACCCGGCGGCATAGGCGGCCATGGTTCCTCCAAGGTGAACCCTGAATCCTCATAGCCGAGCCAGATCTGCTCGACCCCGAGGATCTCGCGGGCACGATCCATCTCCTCACGACGGATCTGAGCCAGGTTCTCCCACACCTCGGGCCGATCGAGCTTCGGGTTGAGCACCTCCCCGCGCTCCCCGCCCGTCAACGTGACGACGACGACCCGTGCCCCCTCCCGGGAGTAGCGCGCCATCGTCGCCGCCCCCTTGGACGACTCGTCATCCGGATGGGCATGGGTGAAAATAGCCCGCAACGGTTCCCCGGCGGCGTCGACTCTCAAGGGTGATTCCATCAGCGATCGCTCAGACACGGCGTCCATTTTCTCACACCCATCGGGGCCGAACCGACACCGAGCGACAGCCCGGACGACGACACGGCAAGGACTGTCTCGCGACAGTTCGGAACCCGCGCCGCGACGTCTCTCACGATCGTCCCCCCCATGACCCCACCGCACTGTTACCACGTCCGGAAACACCATTTCCTCACCGACGCCACACGCTCGGAAGCGGCACTTCTCACCGAGACGCACTATCCTCGAAGAATGGATCAGACGACTGAGACAATGAACGAGACCGTTTGGCTGACGCAGGAGGCCTACGACAAACTCGTCGAGGAGTACGACTACATCTCCACCGAAGGCCGCGAGGTCATCTCCCGCAAGATCGCCCAAGCCCGCGAGGAAGGCGACCTCTCCGAGAACGCCGGATACCACGCCGCCCGGGAAGAACAAGGCCACAACGAACTGCGCATCCGCCAACTCAAAGAGATGCTCGACCACGCCGAAGTGGGCGAAGCGCCAGCCAAAGCCACCATCGTGCGCCCCGGACTCAAAGTGACCGTCGCCTTCGACGGAAACCCCGACGACACCGACACCTTCCTCCTCGGAGCGCGCGAGATGCTCAACCTCGACGACTCCGTCGACCTGCCGGTCTACTCACCGCAATCACCGCTCGGCGCCGCCATCCTCGACAAGAAAGTCGGCGACGAGGCCAGTTACGCGGCCCCCTCCGGCTCGCTCATCTCCGTGACGATCACCGACATCGAACCCTTCATCGGCTGACTCGATTCGGTTCAGCTCTCCCCGTTCTCCTCAGGTTTGAGATCGCCGAACCGGATCGAACCGAAACCCATGACGACACCGACATCGAGAACGGCGTCGCCCGTGCCGATGAGCGCCTCGCCATCATGGTCGAGGCCATCGAGATCCCACGAGACCCGACCCAACTGGGCGTAAGCGCGCACCGTGACATCCGACTCCGGATTGATCCCGACCGTCATCTGGCCCGACTCGCACCGCAAGCGCGACCATCCACTCGTGAACAGCCCTGAGACGCTGGCCTGCCCGGCCTGAAGGACGAGATCGCCGATGTCGCGCACCCCCGTGATCGTCGACACCCCCGCAGTCAAACGAATCTTGCCGAGATGGGGGACGTCGGTGATGCCGATCGACCCGCCGACCACCTCGACGTCGACGAGAAGATCCGGATTCACCCGCACCGACAATTCCTGGCCGACGCCGAGCGCCTTGACGTCGTCAACGTTCTTCAGCGACTTGGCCAAATTGACGACCCCGCTGATCCCAGAAAACTCCTTGTCGCCGATGATCTCCAAGATCGACCCGGAACGACGAGTGCGATGGACGTCCTCCGCCGCGGCGACCTTGACATTCCGGTCGGCGACGATCCGAACCTTCCGCGCCGTCGCCTTGATGACAATCTTGTCGATGCCATTGATCTTCGTCCGCGGGCCCCGCGCCGTGTTCGGCGACTGGTACGCCCCCGCGAAACCCTCCCCCGGCTCATCGACCGTCTCCTCGGACGGACCGGCCAGATCGGACTCGTCGACGATCTCCTCGACCACCTCGCCCTCGACGACCTCGTCATCCACCGCAGAATCCGGTGACGACGGATGCGACGGCCACTCCGTCGACACCGCGTCCGCCGCCGGATCGCTCTCCTCGACGACCGGCTCCGGGCCCGTCGCCTCGATGCGGCGCTTCGCCTCGGCGGCGTCGATCCTCCCCGCCGCCAAATCATCAAGAATCGGTGTGATGTCTACGTCGCTGCTCATCGCATTCCTGTCTTACCCGAACCTCGTCCATGCGGACAGACCCCATCGTGTCACATCCACCGAAGCGGACAAGCATCAACAGCCCCGGCGAACCCCCAACAGACCCGGGACAGCTCAGGGTATGGCTACGATGCCCATCATGGCCGACCCCCGCCCCCTGCACGACCTCATCGCCCCCGACTGGGCCGACGCCCTCGCCGACGTCGAAACCGACATCCACCGCCTCGGCGATTTCCTGAGATCCGAGATCGCCGCCGGGCGCCCCTATCTGCCCGCCGGAGACCACGTCCTACGCGCCTTCACCCGCCCCTTGGCCGACGTCCGCGTCCTCATCGTCGGCCAAGACCCCTACCCCACACCCGGCCACCCCGTCGGGCTCTCCTTCTCCGTCGCCCCCGAAGTCCGACCCCTACCCGGCTCACTACGCAATATGTACACCGAACTGAGCTCCGACCTGGGCGTCCCCCCACCGCCCAACGGCGACCTCAGCGCCTGGTTCGACCAAGGCGTCCTCCTCCTCAACCGCGTCCTGACCGTCCAACCCGGCAAACCCGGCTCCCATCGCGGCAAAGGCTGGGAAAAAGTGACCGAAGCGGCCATCGACGCCCTCGTCGCCCGCAGAGGACCACTCGTCGCCATCCTCTGGGGCCGCGACGCCCAAAACCTCACCCCCCGCCTGGGCGACATCCCCGTCATCGCCAGCCCCCACCCCTCCCCGCTCTCAGCCCGCACCGGATTCTTCGGCTCTCGGCCCTACTCGCGCGCCAACCACCTCCTCGCCGAGCAAGGCGCCGCCCCCATCCGTTGGGCGCCCGCAGCGCCGCCCAACGACGAGAAACCGGGGTAAAGTAAGGGAGCCGCAACCGGCACAGGCCCCGTAGCTCAGGGGATAGAGCGAAGGTTTCCTAAACCTTGCGTCGTAGGTTCGAATCCTATCGGGGCCGCCCGATTCGCGGAGGAGTGTGCTCTCGCGACCGAGAGCCGGGCTCATCTTCCATCACCGGCGGGGGCCAAGCCCCCTGGCGCCCCCTTACCGGGATTAGTTCGCCGGAATGGTGCAGTTTGGCGGGGGCCAAGCCCCCTGGGGCCCCTTACCGAGATCAGTTCGCCGGAATGTGCAGTACAACGGGGCCAAGGCCCCTGGCGCCCCATTACCTGAGGCCGTGAGCGGTGAGAGGCACGTTTTCCTTTTTCCGTCTTTTCACTTGCGGTTGTGCTCGTAATTAACAAGTACCATTTATCAACTTCTTGTTGCCTTCTCTCATTGTCTTCTCATGTGACGCCTTCCGGGATGTCGGTGCTTCGTGACATGCTGGGAAATATGAGCCTCACTCGTCGTCTCGTCATCGCGTTGATCGCGGCTGTCGTCCTGGTCGCGGGGGTCATCGTCGCGGCGATCGTCGTCACGCCGCCTCAGGTCGACGGGGTGAGCAGTCCGTCGGTGAGCTCGTCGGGCACACCGCGGCTGACCTCTCGTCCGACGCCGTCGGCTTCTCCGACGCCGACTCCCACGCCTTCGCCCACTCCTCGGGTTACGGCCACACCGCTGCGTTCGGCCACGCCGTCGGCTCGCCCGTCGGCTGCTTCTGGCGAATCGATCGAGCGGATCATCTCCTCGATGAGCGCGGAAGAGAAAGCCGGCCAGCTCCTCATCGTCTCCCTCCTCGGGCCGACGGTGACCCCTGAGGTGTCCACGGCCGTCGCCAACGGGGTCGGCGGTGTCACCTACCTCGGCACCGGGTGGACGATGCCGGTCACCCAACAAGTCAGCCGTCAACTCAACGCCATCGACACCCCCCACGACATCGGGCTCTTCCTCGCCGCCGACCAGGAGGGCGGGCAGATCCAACGGCTCAACGGCGCCGGGTTCGACACCATCCCCTCCGCCACCATCCAAGGGACCTGGAGCAGCGACCAGATCACCAGCGAGGCCGCCGGTTGGGCCGAAGAACTGGCCCAGGCCGGCGTCAACCTCAACTACGCTCCCGTCGCCGACACCGTGCCGGCCGACCTCGTCACCAAAAACGAACCGATCGGAGAACTCAACCGCTACTTCAGCACCGACCCCGTCTTCAACGGCGAAGCCTCCGCCGCCTTCATCGAAGGGATGCGCCAAGGCGGCATCGCCAGCTGCGTCAAACACTTCCCCGGGCTCGGCCGCGTCACTGGGAATACTGATTTCACAGCAGACGGAACGACCGACAACGTCATGCGCACCGACGACCCCTACATCATCGCCTTCACCAAAGCCTTCGAGGCGAAACCGGCCGCCGTCATGATCTCGCTGGCGACCTACCCTCTCATCGACCCGGACAACGTGGCCGCCTTCTCCTCGATCATCATCACCGACCTCCTGCGCCAGACCATCGGCTGGGACGGCGTCGCCATCTCCGACTCGCTCGCCGCCGCCGCCGTCAAAGACATCCCCGCCGGCCAGCGCGTCCTCAAATTCATCCAAGCCGGCGGCGACATCGCCATCGTCGAAGCCCCCGCCGACGCCCAAGCCGGCATCGACGCGATCGTCCAACTGATGGCCTCCGACGCCGCCTTCGCCAGCCAAGTCGACGACTCCGTGCGCCGGGTCCTCACCGCCAAACGCGACGCCGGACTGATATAAACGGGTAACCGGAACGAACCGCTCCCAGGCGCCTCCCGTGTCGCAGCGGTCGTCCTCCAGCGCGGTCGCACACCCGGAGAGGCCGTGGCCCGAAAGGTGAAGGAGAAACGATGTCGATGCCAGGTTTCGCCGTGCTCGACACCGAGACGACCGGGCTCTCGCCCACCGCCAACCGCATCGTCGAGATCGCCGTCGTCACCCTCTCCCCCGACGGCGACCTCACCGGAACCTGGTCGACCCTCCTCGACCCCCAAGGCCCCGTCGGTCCGACCGCCATCCACCACATCACCCCCGACGACATCGCCACCGCGCCCACCTTCCCGGCGATCGTCGGCGACCTGACCGACCTGCTGCGCGGCCACCTCCTCGTCGGGCACAACGTCACCTTCGACTTGCGGTTCCTGGCCGCCGAATACCGCCGGGCCGGTTGGCCGATCCACTTCGGGGCCGACTCCGCCATCGACACCATGGCGATCTCGCGGCGCCTCTATCGCGAACACCGCCAGCACACCCTTGAAGCCTGCTGCGCCCGATCCCAGATCACCAACCTCATGGCCCACTCGGCGCTGGGGGACACGCTCGCGACCGCCCGCCTCCTCATCGAACTCGTCCAAGCCGACGGCGGTTTCCCCCACCTGACAGCCAGACAACGTTGGGAAGACCGCGCTCACTCCATCGTCTGGCCCGATCCCCCCGCCCTCCACACGCCCACCGTGGCGCGGGCCGTGCTCGGAGCGGCTCAACAAGCCGCCCTCCAACGCGAGATCAGCCACCGCCTCGGCCACGACGGCGTCACCCAGCCCCCCTCGCAGCGCACCATCTTGACCGCCGACGAACGGCGTCTCATGGCCGACCGACCACCCCATTTCGGCACGGTAGGCTGACGTAATTAGGAAGGTTTCCAGGAGGACATCATGGCGCTCATTCACATCAACGCGAACACCTTCGAACAGGCGGTCGAGAAGAGTCCGATGCTCATCGTCGACTTCTGGGCGTCCTGGTGCGGCCCTTGCCTGCGCTTCGCCCCGACGTTCGAATCCGTCTCCCAAGACAACGACGATGTCACCTTCGCCAAATTCCAAACCGACGCCTCGCCGGAGAATCAAGCCTTCTTCGAAAGCAGCGGCATGCGCGCCGTTCCCACCCTCCTCCTCTTCAAAGAAGGCAACCTCCTCAGCGCCATCCCCGGCGCGTTGCGCCGCAGCGACCTCAACGAGGTCATCGGCAATCTGCGCGACTTCGACCTCTCCCAGATCCCCCAGCAAGCCGACGACGAGGCCGACGCGGATTCCGAGGCTCCCGCCGCAGCCTGACGACCGCCGCTTCAGGGAGCCACATCACCGGCCCGACCGGGCCGGTCGTTTGCACTCGGGCCTGTCGAGTGCTAGATATGGGTTAGCACTCCGAAGGTTCGAGTGCTACGTCTCAGGCGAGGTGCTTCACCGTCCGTCGCGGGCGCCGCGAGACGCGTTCTGAAGATCCACGCGGGGTTGTCAAGCCCCCTGACCGGAGGTAACCCGGAACAACATGGCAAAGCTCATTGAATTCAACACCGAGGCTCGCCGCGGGCTGGAGAAGGGCATGAACACCCTCGCCGACGCGGTCAAGGTCACCTTGGGCCCGAAGGGGCGCAACGTCGTCTTGGAGAAGAAGTGGGGCTCCCCCACCATCACGAACGACGGCGTCTCGATCGCCAAGGAGATCGAACTCGAAGATCCTTACGAGAAGATCGGCGCCGAACTCGTCAAGGAAGTCGCCAAGAAGACCGACGACGTCGCCGGTGACGGCACCACGACGGCCACCGTGCTGGCCCAGGCCATGGTGCGCGAGGGTCTGCGCAACGTGACGGCCGGCGCCAACCCGATCGCTCTCAAGAAGGGCATCGAGAAGGCCGTCGAGGCCATCGTCGACAGCCTCGAGTCGAGCGCCGTCAAGGTCGAGACGAGCAAGCAGATCGCCGCCACCGCGTCGATCTCCGCCGCCGACACCTCCGTCGGCGAGATCATCGCCGAGGCGATGGACAAGGTCACCAAGGATGGCGTCATCACCGTCGAGGAGTCGAACACCTTCGGCCTCGAACTCGAACTGACCGAGGGCATGCGCTTCGACAAGGGCTATGTCTCCGCCTACTTCGTGACCGATCCGGAGCGCATGGAGGCCGTCCTCGACGATCCCTACATCCTCATCGCCAACTCGAAGATCTCCTCGCTCAAGGATCTCCTCCCCGTCCTCGAGAAGGTCGTCCAGTCGGGCAAGCCGCTCCTCGTCATCGCCGAGGACGTCGACGGGGAAGCCCTCGCCGGCCTCATCGTCAACAAGCTCAAGGGCACCTTCAAGTCGGTCGCCGTCAAGGCCCCCGGCTTCGGCGACCGTCGCAAGGCCATGCTGGCCGACATCGCCATCCTCACCGGTGGCCAGGTCATCAGTGAAGAGGTCGGCCTCAAGCTCGACGCCGTCACCCTCGAACTGCTCGGTCGGGCCCGCTCCGTCCGCGTGACGAAGGACGAGTGCACGATCGTCGACGGTTCCGGCGACAAGGCCCAGATCGAAGGCCGGATCGCCCAGATCCGCAAGGAGATCGAGAACTCCGATTCCGATTACGATCGCGAGAAGCTTCAGGAGCGCCTCGCCAAGCTGTCCGGTGGCGTCGCCGTCATCAAGGTCGGCGCGGCCACCGAGGTCGAGCTCAAGGAGCGCAAGCACCGCGTCGAGGACGCCGTCCGTAACGCCCAGGCCGCTGTCGAGGAAGGCATCCTGCCCGGTGGCGGGGTCGCCCTCATCCAGGCCGCCAAAGCCGCCAAGCTGCCCAAGCTCGAAGGCGACGAGGCGACCGGTGTTCAGATCGTCGTGACGGCTTGCTCCGCTCCGCTCAAGCAGATCGCCGTCAACGCCGGCCTCGAAGGCGGGGTCGTCGCCGAGAAGGTCGCCGCTTTGCCGGCTGGCCAAGGCCTCGACGCGGCCACGGGCGAGTATGTCGACCTCGTCAAGGCGGGCATCATCGACCCGGCCAAGGTGACGCGTTCGGCGCTGCAGAACGCCGCCTCCATCGCTGGTTTGTTCTTGACGACCGAAGCCGTCGTCGCCGACAAGCCGGAGAAGACGCCGCCGATGCCGGCCGGCGGTGAAGGCGCGGGCATGGACTTCTGAGTCCATCCCCACCCCATTCAACGACGGGGGTGGGCGTCTCCTCACGAGGCGCCCACCCCCGTTTCTCATCCCCCTGGAAGACCTCAAACCGCTCATATAGAACTACGGTTGTCAATTTCTGGGAACTTCCGTGACCGACTTGACGACCCAATCGAACTGTGGCAATGTTATTGCCACACACCACACCTCTGGCGGGGGCGATTCTGCAGGATCGCTCCCGCTTTCATTTTCCCTATGGTTGTCAGCCTTGCGCCGCGGCGACCTCTCCGTCGATGAGTCGGCGCCAACTCGTCACCCGTTCCACCGTCAACCGCTTCTCCCCCGTCGGTTGGGCCGCCCATTCGTCGGTGTCACCGATGTGAAAAGCCCGAATCCCCCCACGGACGAGCCACGGCACATGCTCCGGCCGCAACCCCCCGGCGGCGATGACGAGCGGACCCGATGATGGGGAGTGGGCGGCCACAGCACCCGATCCAAGACCGTTCGAACCTTCCTCGCCGCGCAGTCGTCGGGCTCGCTCGAGGAGGGCGTCGAGCCCATGGTCGAGCGATCGAGCGGAGCCGGCCGAGAGCACCGAATCGCATCGGGGCAAAGCGGTGATCCGACTCCAGGAATCCTCAGGATCGAGCGTGGCGTCGATCGCCCGGCTCAGCGTCCAGGGCCACGTCGCGTCACCGGCCAAAGCGGCGATGGCGTCTTCATCGAGGGCGGTGGCGGCGGTGAGAAAACCGAAACACATCCCATCGGCCCCGGCCTCGAGATAAGACCACGCCAATCCACTCAACCGCGTCATCTCGCCACCATCGGTGCCGTAGCCATCGCGTAATCGCAAGACGACCCTCATCTCGAGGGTGACGGCTTGGCGGATCGCGGCGACGGTGTCCGGCGTCGGAGAGCGGTCGTCAGGGCCCTGGCGCACGAGGAGACGATCGGCGCCACCCTCCTCCGCCCGTCGAGCCTCCTGTGGTGTCGCGACGGCGACCTCAAGCACAGTCATGGCGTCAGCCTGCCCGAAGCGGACAGAAGAAGATGTTTCACACGCCGAGTTGAGGGAGAATCCTTGCGATCCGGCGCGCTGGAACGCCCCCGAAAACCCCTACAGCAAATCCCATGGATACGTTTACATCGCTCGTGACGGGAAACTTCACCCGCCGACTAGGGGGAACCATCGCAGGGTGATGGCTTGTCTCGATGAGACAGCGCCAAACACGCCATCATGAGAATGTAACGGAATTGACATCCGTTACAGAGATCACGACAATCGTTACGAGAAAGCGCTTTCCCTGCGTCCCGGCGTCCTCTACGCTGGAGGAACATTGTGGGACGGCACTTTCCCCTCTCGTCACCATCACGGATGGCGCCTCCCGATCAGAAACGGAGTTCAACGATGACACGCTTCCGCAAGAGAACCGGAACCTTCCTCCTCGCCGCCGTCGCGGCCAGCCTCGCACTCAGCGGGTGTGGCGGCGGTGGTTCGACCACGACCGCCGAAGGCCGACCCGAGGCCGAAGAAGGCCCCGTCACCATCAAATTCGTCTGGTGGGGCAATGAGACGCGCACCAAGCTGACCCAGCAAGTGATCGACCTCTTCAACGAGAAATACCCCGACATCACCGTCGAGACCGAATTCTCTGACTTCACCTCGTACTTCCAGAAGCTCTCGACGATGATCGCGGCCGGCAACGCCCCCGACGTCATCCAGATGGACGAGAAATACATCGCCCAGTACGGCCTCGACGGCCAGTTGCTCGACCTCGAGTCGGTCGAACTCGATCTCAGCGATTTCGAGCAATCGACGATCGATCCTGGTCGGGTCGAGGGGACGCTCTACGGCGCCACCTTCGGCGTCAATGTGCCGGTCACCCTGGCCAATCCGGCCGTCTTCGAGAAGGCTGGCGTCGCCGTGCCCGACGACACGACGTGGACGTGGGACGACTACGCCGCGGTCGCCACGGAGATCGGTTCCAAGGGCGGCACCGAGTATTACGGCTCGCACAACCTCATCAGCATCGACGGCATGTCGAAGATCTGGATCCGCGAATCCGGCAAGGAGCAGTTCACCACCGATGGCATCGGCTTCGACGCCTCGACCATCACCCCATGGTTCCAGTATTGGCTCGACCTGCAGAACGCCGGCGGCACCCCGCCCGCCACTGTGACAGCCGACATGCCCTCGAACCTCAACGAGAGCCCCTTCGGCATGGGCAAGGCAGCGCTGACCTTCCAGTGGTCGAACCAGTTGACCGCTTTCGAGAACGCGACCGGCGAGGATCTCCAACTCCTCGTCCCGCCGACTCAGACCGGTGACGCCAAGGACGCCAACATGTGGCTCAAGAGCTCGATGTATCTGTCCGCCTCGGCCGACACCGAGCACCCCGACGCCGTCCTCAAGCTCATGGAGTTCTTCCTCAACGATCCTGAGGCCGGCCGTATCCTCGGCACCGAGCGCGGCATCCCGGCCAACACCGAGATCCGTTCGGCCATCTCCGACACGATGAGCTCGGCCGATCAGAAGGTCGTCGCCTTCATGGACCGCGTCGAGTCGGAGGGCTATCTCGGCAGCGCCTCCGTCGTTCCGCTGCCCGGCGGCGGCCAGTCGGAATCGATCCAGGAACGCTCCGCCTTCGCCGTCCTCCTCGGGCAGATGACTCCAGAGGCCGGCGCTGAGGAGTTCGTCGACAACCTCAAGAGCGAGATGGGCGTCTGACCCACAGCCTTTACTAGGCTTCTTCTCTTCACCGGGGGCGATCCACCAGGGTCGCCCCCGGTTTCCTTGTCCCCATGATCCGGCGCCCGGGTGGTGACGCGAGGTCTGAGCGCTGTCTCGACAACGGGTTACGAGGGGCGACGCATTATGAGGGCCGGCGCTCCGGGCGTTCGCCTGATCGCATCGCGGCGTATTGGATTCCGATCGTCGAAGCCAGGAGGATCCAGTTGGCCGCGACGACGAAGGGATCGACTTCCAGGTTCGGGCCGGCGAAGATGACGTTGAAGAATTGGAAGATGAGGAAGAGGAAAACGAGCACGCCGGCGATCCCGATGGCGATGTTGCGCAGCATGATCCGGCGGTAGGCGACGGTTTGGCCGCTGCTGAGGAAGATGATGCCGAGCAGAAGAGTGAACGAGGCGACGCTCGGCGCCAGCAAGCCGACGACCGCTCCCACGACGAGGGTGATGACGAGCGGATAATACGAGGCCTCCAACACCGTCGACGGAGTGATGACGACAGGGGCGGGCGGAGGCGCCTGATAGGCGCTGGGGCCGAACCATTGCGGAGTCCCCGGGGCGGGAAAAGCCGCCGTGGTGGCGTCGGGCGGCGGATATTGAGATTGCCAGGGCTGATCAGCCGCCCACACAGCCCCCGTGGCGACAGGCGCGACCGCCGTGCTGTGGGCCGAACTCCAAGCCGACCCCGTCAAGGTCGACGTGGCGACGGCGAACGGCTCGGCCGGATCACGCTGATCGGCCGGGGTGGCGACGACCGCCTCAAGAGGGGGGCCGGGATCACGCGGCGGCTCGAAGGAACGAGGTTGCTGCTCGGGCGCCGAGGGGAGGACCGACTCAGCCGCGGGAGGGTCGAGGGCCAAGGCCGAGGATGGCTCGGTGAAGGCGGACGGGCGCGTCATCGGTGCGTATTGCGGACCATCGCGCCAAGTAGCCATGACGATGACTCTACCCGTCCTGCCCGGGGGACGACCGGCGAACCGGTGTGTGATGACGAACGGCCCTCAGGAACACCCACGTGGCGCACCGCCGGTCGGATCAGGCGACGACGCGGGGCCGCCACGGAACCATCTCTCCTTGGCCCGCGATGGCAAGTGTGGGTAGTCTTGATGTCGTTCATTGTGATCACGCGAAAGAGGACTGGCGTGCCAGAAGGCAAAGTACGTTTCTTTGATGCCGAGAAAGGGTTCGGTTTCATCGCCAAAGATGGCGGCGGTGACGTCTACGTGCGCGCCTCCGTCCTCCCCGTCGGTGTGACGACCCTCAAGCCGGGCCAACGGGTCGAATTCGGCGTCGCCGAGGGTCGTCGTGGCGAGCAGGCGCTCTCCCTCACCCTCATCGATCCTCCCCCGTCCTTGTCGAAGGCTCAGCGCAAATCCACCGAGCAACTGACGACGATCACCGAAGATCTCATCAAGGTGCTCGACGGCATCGGCAACGCCTACCGGCGGGGCCACTACCCGGATTCTCGGACGTCCGAGAAAGTCGCTCACATGTTGCGCGGTTTCGCCGACGAGCTCGAGCTCTGAGGGTAGATATGGCTGTGAAGACGCCGAAACCGGACGCCGTCACCTTGGAGGCCGTCGATCTGGCCCGCCAGGCGGCGATCGAAGCTGGAGGCGAGGATCAAGTCGGCGAGCATCTCGGCGCTGTCATGGAGGGCGATCGTCTCGTCACCCATGCTTTCGCCAGCCTGCACCCCGGGTACAGCGGATGGTATTGGGCGGTGACGTTGGTCCGCGCCTCACGGGCCAAAATCCCCACCGTCAGCGAGGTCGTCCTCCTTCCGGGCGACGAAGCTCTCGTCGCTCCGGCCTGGGTGCCCTGGTCGCAACGGGTCGAACCAGGCGATGTCGCTCCCGGCATGCTCATGCCGACCCCAGACAATGATCCTCGACTCGAACCGGGCTACACCGCCGGGGCCGATCCGAAGACCCCGGAAGAGGCGATCGAGATCCGCGCCGTCGTCCATGAGCTCGGTTTGGGCCGGGAACGCGTCATCACCCAAGAGGGTCGCTCGCTGGCCGCCGAACGCTGGTTGAAGACCCATGGCCCCTCCGCCCCCGAGGCGCAGCGGGCTCCAGCCCCCTGTTCGACGTGCGGCTACCTCATCCGCCTACGCGGCGAGCTGGGCGCCGAGTTCGGGGTCTGCGCCAATAACTTCGCCGCCGCCGACGGGCACGTCGTCTCGATCGATCATGGCTGCGGCGCCCACTCCGACGTCGTCGACGAGCACCGAGGGGTCGAGTTGCCCGTTCCGGTCTGGGACACGATCTCGATCGACCACTCGCTGTTCGACTGATCGTCTCCTCCACCTCTTCGCACGCTAGTGGCCTGTCGCGCCTCAATCCTGTGTTCGTGGCACCCGGTGGGTCCCCCAACCACGTTGTCGTCGTCTCCGGTGTCCAATGCCGATCTGACGGCGAGGGAGCATGTCTCACGGCGGGTGTGACACATCCTCGTCACAGGGTGCGATTAGGGTGAGGCCCATGGTTCAGAATTCCCCGCGGGCCACCACTGCGCCCGGCCATTCCGATTCAGCGACTCCACCATCCACGGCCTCTTCCGGGCTCGACCGCTTCTTCGAGATCACCAAGCGTGGCTCGACGGTGGCGACCGAAATCCGTGGCGGCCTCGTCACCTTCTTCGCGATGGCTTACATCATCGCCCTCAACCCCCTCATCATCGGCGCCACGCCCGACATCGACGGTCGCCTCGTCAGCGGGTACACCCCGACCTTGAGCGAGACCGGTTCCGTCGTCATGGACGACGGCGTCCTCGCCAGCATGGCCATGGTCGCGGCGGCGACCGCCCTGATCGGCGGGCTCATGACGATTCTCATGGGCGTCGTCGGCCGGTACCCGATCGGGATCGCCACCGGGCTCGGCATCAACGCCATGATGGCCGCCTCGATCGTCCAGTCGATGACGTGGGCCCAAGCGATGGGGCTGGTCGTGTGGGAGGGCGTCATCATCACGATCCTCGTCCTCACCGGCTTCCGCAAGGCTGTCTTCCGGGCTGTTCCGCGGGTGCTGCGCACGAGTATCTCGGTCGGCATCGGGTTGTTCGTCGCCCTCGTCGGCCTCATCAACGCCGGCGTCATCCGCAAACCCTCCGGTGGCGGCACGACGCCCGTCCAACTCGGTGTCGACGGCTCGCTCGTCGGCTGGCCCGTCCTCGTCTTCGTCGTCGGGCTCGGCCTCGTCATCTGGCTCTACTTGCGCCGTGTCAAGGGCGCCATGCTCATCGCCATCGCCGGCGCCACCGTGCTCGCCGTCATCATCGAAGCGATCACCCATATCGGCTCGTCGGCCACCTACGGGCCGACCGGCTGGAGCCTCAACGTTCCCACCCTGGCCGGGGTGACGTGGAGCATGCCCGACCTCGGTCTGCTCTTCAACGTCGACCTCTTCGGCGCCTTCGCCGGTGGCCCGGAGGCGATTCTCCTCGTCCTGCTGACGATCTTCGCCCTGCTTCTGGCCGACTTCTTCGACACCATGGGCACCGTCGTCGCCATCGGCCAGGAAGGCGGCATGCTCGACAGCCAGGGCGATCCGCCGCGGCTGCAGCAGATCCTCCTCGTCGACTCGATCGCCGCGATCGCCGGCGGGCTCGGGTCAGTCTCCTCGAACACCTCGTACATCGAGTCGGCCTCAGGCGTCGGCGAGGGCGCCCGTACCGGCTTGGCCTCGATCGTCACCGGCGCGCTCTTCCTCTTATCGGTCTTCCTCGCCCCGATCGTCAACATCATTCCCTCCGAAGCGGTCGCGCCCGTGCTCTTCTTCGTCGGATTCCTCATGATGACGCAGATCACCGAGATCGACTGGAACGACCTCGAACTGGCCATCCCCGCCTTCGCCACTCTCGCCTTCATGCCGTTCAGCTACTCGATCACCGTCGGCATCGGCGTCGGCTTCCTCCTCTACGTCTTCATCAAGACGGTGCGGGGCAAGGCGCGCCAGGTCCATCCTCTGCTCTGGGTCGTCGCGGCGCTCTTCCTCGTCTACTTCGTCCAAGGGGCTCTGCTCTCCCTCTTCTGAGCCTCCCCCCTCATTTCTTCCGGCCCCAGCGCCTGGCCCACCAGCCGGGACTGGGGCCGGCCCATCGACGGGCCGCGTTCCCGCCGGGAAGCGGATCCCTCCCAGCGGGGGACGGAGGAGAGGGCCGAGATAACGACCCGGGTTCTGCCGAGGCGACTGCAGCGGGTCGGCGGAATCGCTCCGGGGGTCCTCGAGCGAGGGGTCGTCGCGAGGATCGGTTCCGGTGGCGGCGGATCCGGTGGGTGTCGTGGCCATGACCTCACCGTAGTCGTCTCCGCGATCGCCCCGGCCGCCCGATCATCATCCTCTTCGCTTCTGGTGAAGCGTCGATCTCGTGGTCTGGCCACGGATGTTTTCTTCGAGTGGCGCGAACGTAGGGCTTTTGCGTCATGAGAGAATGGCGGCGATGCGAATCGGTGCGAGGGAAGGCGGTCAGCGATGAGTGGATCTCTCATCGACACGACGGAGATGTATCTTCGCACGATCTATGAGCTCATCGAAGAGGGCGTCCCCCCGTTGCGGGCTCGGATCGCCGAACGGCTCGATCAATCCGGCCCGACCGTCTCCGAGACGGTGTCGCGGATGGAACGCGACGGTCTCCTCACCGTCGGCAGCGGGCGTAGGATCATTCTCTCCTCCGAGGGCGCCGCCCTGGCGATGACGGTGATGCGTCGCCACCGCTTGGCCGAACGCCTCCTCATCGACGTCATCGGTCTGCCCTGGCCCTATGTCCACGAGGAGGCCTGCAAGTGGGAACACGTCATGGGCGAGATGGTCGAGGAACGGATCACCGCGATTCTCGGCGACCCTGATGTCTCCCCTTACGGCACCACGATCCCCCGCCCCGGCGAGACGGCCGATGAGGCCGGTGGGCGATTTCGGCGTGGAGTCGTCGCGCTCGAGAGCATCCTGCCCGCCGATGACGACGGAGCGTCGGCGACACGGCTGGTCCGGCTCGCGCGGATCGGTGAGTTCGCCCAGCGCGATCACCACTGCCTCGACCACCTTGACGCGGCGGGGATCCGGCCCGGTCAGGAGATCACTGCGGCCCGGAACACGCCCTCGATGACGATCACGCTGACCGGCCCCGATGGCGCGGTCTGCCGCCTCGACGAGGTGTGGGCCAACCACTTATTCGTCACCCCGCTCTGATCTGTTCCCCGCTCCGTCCATCCTTTTCTTCTCTCCAACGTCTCCGTTCCTCCACAAAACAACAGAATCATCATTGACACCGGGATTCGTCGTCTTCTACTCTCAGAGATATCGGATATCAGATATCTGATATCCCGCTTCACAAGGTGGTGAACATGGATTCTCAACTTCTTCTCGCCTCGTATCCGGAGCCTTTCGCCGTTGATCGCACGGTCGTCGCCGACGAGCTGGCCGCTAGCGGCTCCATCCTCATCGTGCTCGACGATGATCCGACGGGAACCCAATCGGTCGCCGATGTTCCGGTGTTGACGGCGTGGGAGGAAGCCGATGTCGAGTGGGCCTTCGACCAGGGGCGTTCGGCCTGTTACGTGCTGACGAATTCTCGTTCTCTCGCTCCGGAGGAGGCGGCCCGGATCACGCACGACGTCGTCGCGACAGTGTCGCGGGTGGCGGATCGCCGAGGGCTCGGCGTCACGTTCGTCTCACGGTCGGATTCGACGTTGCGCGGGCATTTCCCCTTGGAGACCGACACGATTATCTCGACGCTCGACGAGGCTGGGGAGCCCGGTCCCGACATCGTCCTCCTCGTCCCGGCTTTCCCTGACGCCGGGCGGATCACCGTCGGTGGGGTCCATTATTTCCGCCAGGGGAATGAGGCGACTCCGGTGGGAGAGACGGAGTTCGCCCGTGACGCCACCTTCGGTTACCGGTCTTCGGATCTGCGGGAGTGGGTCGAGGAGAAGACACGGGGACGAGTCTTGGCCAGCCAGGTCGTCTCGCTCGATCTCGCGCTGGTGCGCCAGGGGCCTGACGCGGTGGTCGCCGCCCTCAGCGGTCTCACCGGTGGGCGAGTCGTCGTGGCCGATGCGGCCGACGAGTCGGATCTGCTCGTGGTGGCGTTGGCGGTGGGTCGGGCTGAGAAGGCCGGAAAGCGATTCGTCCACCGGGTCGGGCCCGCCTTCGTTCGCGCCCGTTTGGGGCAACATGCGCCTGATCCGTTGACACCGGGCGATCTGCGGATCGGCCTGGCCGGGCAAGCCCCTGGTCTCATCGTCGCCGGTTCCCATGTCGGTTTGACGACCCGGCAGTTGGCCGTCTTGCGCGAGAGACGTCCGGATCTCGTCGTCGTCGAGGTGGAGGTGGATGAGGTCCTCGACGCTCAGCGGCGTGATGCGTACGTGGCGGAGCTGACGAATCGTGTGGTGGAGGCGCTGGGGTCTGGCGATGTCCTTCTCCAGACGTCACGGCGACTCGTCACCGGTGGTGATGGGGATGCGTCGCTGGCGATCGCCCGGGCGGTCTCTCAGGCGCTCGTCGATGTCGTCCACACAGTGGTGGCGCGCAGGACGCCGGGGTGGGTCGTCGCCAAGGGTGGGATCACATCATCCGATGTCGCCTCGCGGGGTTTGGAGATTCGTCGGGCGATGGTGGCGGGGCCGATGCTGCCGGGGTTGGTCTCGATGTGGTTGGCCGCCGATGGCCCGGCGGCCGGGCTGCCCTATGTCGTCTTCCCGGGCAATGTCGGCGGCGACGACGCTCTCGCGCAGGTCGTGGCCACCTTGACCGCGCTGCGCGGGTGAACTCCTCTCCCCTAACCGCATCCTCTCGATCGTGTTTTCCCCTGTGTTCCGTTGATTCAGATTCACCACTGACCCGCTTGTGGAAGGACTTGTCATGACTATCTCTACCGATGCCCCCGTGGTCGCCGTCCTCGGATTGGGGGCAATAGGATTGCCCATTGCCACTCATTTGGCCGACGATCTCCCGGTCACAGCCTTCGACGTCGACACGGCGCGTCGCGAGATGGCGAAGAAGGAGGGGGTGGCGGTGGCGACGTCTGCGGTCGAGGCCTGCGCGTCCGCCGATGTCGCGGTGGTCGCTGTCCGCGACCAGACCCAGCTCGATGAGGTGTTGTTCGGTGTTGACGGGATCGCGATGGCGTTGGCGCCAGGGGCGGTTGTCATTCTCACGTCGACGATCGGTCGGGATGGGATCGTCGGTGTGGTGGATCGGTTGGGCGAGCGGGGGATCCTTCTCGTCGACGCTCCGTTGTCGGGGGGTCCGGTCCGGGCGGGGGCTGGAGATCTTCTCGTCGTGGTCGGGGCGTCGTCTGCGGCGCTCGAGCGGGCCCGCCCGGTGCTCGAGCGGATGGCGTCGACGTTGACGATCGTGGGGCCGAATCCAGGTGACGGCCAGGCGCTCAAGACGGTCAACCAATTGTTGTGCGGGGTGCATATCGCGGCGGCGGCGGAGGCGTTGGCTTTGGCTCGGGCGCTCGGTCTCGATCCGGCGGCGACGCTTGAGGCGTTGGGAGCCGGGGCTGCGGCGTCGTTCATGTTGGGCAATCGTGGCCCCCGCATGCTGGAGGCCTACGACGAGGGCGGAGCCGAGGTGTTGTCTCGCCTCGACATTTTCGTCAAAGATATGGGCATTGTCACGAAGGCGGCTCGGGGGGTTGGTGTGGCGACGCCGCTGGCGGCGACGGCGGAGCAGGAGTATCTGCTCGGCCAGGCCCAGGGGTTAGGTCGTTGTGATGATTCCGCTGTCATCAAGGTGATGGCGCCTCAGATTTAACGCTGCGCGGATCCCGGTCGCCGCCGTGGATCGACGTTCGCTGGCCGGTCCACTGGCCGGTCCTCAAGAAAGGAAGGACACCGATGTCCGATTTACAGCTCTACCTGTGTGAGTTCTTCGGCACCGCCATGCTCGTCGGTATGGGTCTCAGTGTCGTCGCTTCGATCTCGTTGCGAAAGTCAGGGTTCCATGGTTCCGGGGGCCTCATGGCGGCTCTCGGCTGGGGCTCGGCCATGACGGCGGTCGCTGTCATCGTCGGCCCGTTCTCTGGCGCCCATGTCAATCCCGCGTTCACGTTGGGGTTCTGGATGACGGGCAATATCGAGGGTCGGCTCGTGCCCGGCTATCTCGTTGCCCAGTTGCTCGGCGCTTCGTTCGGCGCGCTCATCATGTGGTTCTTGTTCAAGGATCACCTCGATCAGGAGGGAGACGCCGGCGCGATTCTCGGCGCGTTCGCGACTGGCCCTTCGATCCGCAATCCGATTCGTAATGTCGCCTCGGAGCTCGTCGCGACTTATTGCCTCATGATTCTCGTGTTGTCGTTGGGTCATTCACAGCCGGCCGGTGGCGTTCAGTTCATCTACGTCTGGGTGGCTCTCTCCGGCGGCGTCATGGCATTCGCTGGGTTGACGGGGTATGCCATCAATCCGGCCCGTGATCTCATGCCTCGTCTGTTGCATATGGTTCTTCCCATCAAGGGCAAGGGGTCGTCCGATTGGTCTTATGCCTGGGTGCCGATCGTCGGCCCGTTCCTCGGAGCGGCTTTGGCGGCGCTCACCCATATCGCTCTTTTCGCTCCGCTCGTCGGCTGATCGTCAGCGATTTGGCGTTGCGGTGGCCTGGTCCCACGACGCGATGTCTCAGCCTCGTTGGGACGGTCCTCAGGGGCGACTGCGGCGTTAGTCTCTCAGCAATAACGATGACTGCTTCAGCGTTCGAAGCCTTCGTCCTCACCGAGCTTTCACTTCATCCATCATCAGAAAGGAAGTCACTATGTTCGTCTATCTGTCTTATCCGATCGATCCGAAGGACAACGCGTATCCGGGCGAGCCGGTCGTCAAGGTCGAGCCGGATTCCGTCATCTCTGAGACGGGCAAGCCGTTCAATTCGGCGATGATTCATCTGCCGAATCACTTCGGCACTCATATGGACGCCCCGCACCATTTCAATCCGGATGGGATCGATTTCATCGATCTGCCGATCCGATATTTCGGGTTCCTCGAGGACGAGATCCTCGTGGTCGATCTACCGGAGAAGGGCGCCCCGAAGTCGGTCGTCGAGGTCGACGACATCGTTCCGTACGCGGACGCGCTCAAGGGCAAGCGGATCCTCTTGGTGCGCACCGGTTTCGAGAAGTACAAGTTCTCCGATCCGCACACCTACGAGTATGAGGGCGTGTCCTTCCACCCCGAGTTCTGCAAGTGGCTGGTGGAGAATTGCCCCGATCTCGACGTCATCGGCATGGATTGGCTCAGCATCGGCAGCCCCTCGAACGACTACGGCAAGGAAGCCCACCAGTGGCTGCTTGGAAGTTTCAACAACAGCGAGCACATCATCTGCGGCATCGAGGACATGACGCTGGCACCGATCGGTGACAAGAAGATCAAAGTCCTCACCCTAGGCCCGCTACGCGTCCAGGGCGTTGACTCCGCCCAAGTCAACGCGATGGCTCTGTTGGAGGACTGACCGCTCCCCACAAGGCGAAAAAAGCGACCCGCGCCCCCTTCTTCGTCGCCCCGGCCATCCCTCACCATCAGGCCGGGGCGACGAACCCTTCCCTAGTGGAAAAGAGAGAAGGGGAAAAGCAATGGAGAGAAGGAGGAAAGGAGAGAAAAGGAAAGAAGGATGAAGGCCGACCAAGCGAGCCCGGTCTCCCTCACCCCCAGCCCAACTCCTCGAGATGGTGGTCGTCGAGTCCGAAGAAATGCCCGATCTCATGGACGACGGTGATCCCGATCTGTTCGCGCAAATCATCCTCATCCCGCGCCATGGCCTTGAGCGGCGTCCGAAAAATCCACACGATGTCCGGCAGCACCCCCGCGTACCACGAATCCCGCTCCGAGAGCGGGATGCCCTCATAAAGCCCCAAAATGTTCCGACTGCCGTCTTCAGGCAGATCCTGCACCTGCACGACGACGTTGTCGACCTTTTCCCAAAACTCCTCCGGAATCTCATCCAGAGCTTCCCCCACGAGGATGTCGAACTCGTCATCACTAATCGAGACAGCCATAAAGAAAGTCTAGAGCCCACCCCCATGCCACTCCCACCAGGAGAAAAAGGGGGCAAGGGGCAACGCCCCAAAAAAGAGCTGCCCTCTCCAGGATGAACTACCCCAAGCGAAGAACCACTCCCCCGGGGGAAAGGGGCGAAGCCCCAACCCCAAGCCGACGGCTCTATCCGGTCGTAACTTCTCATTCGGAGGCTGACCTCCCTCGGGGCTCCGGGGGCTAGGCCCCCGGACCCATATGACGAAAAGAGACCCGGTTCGCGATTGCGAACACAGGTCTCCTTCTCGTTCGTGGCCAGGGCCGGGGTCGAACCGGCGACCTCATCCTTTTCAGGGATGCGCTGCTACCAGCTGAGCTACCTGGCCGCTGTTCCGCCACCCTACCGGCTAACGAAACAGTGGGGCGGCCATGCCGCCCCTCAGCGACCCCGACGGGACTTGAACCCGCGACCTTCGGCGTGACAGGCCGACGCGCTAACCAACTGCGCTACGGGGCCTTGGTTTTCACCAGCCCGATGAACTATATCTCAGCTGTGGGCCGAAAGCTAATCCTGCTGGTGAGCATCCCCAACGGGATTCGAACCCGTGCTGCCGCCGTGAAAGGGCGGTGTCCTAGGCCTCTAGACGATGGGGACCTGGCCGTGAGGCCGTTGATCAGTCTAGAGGATCGAGGGCTGAGGCCGAAATCCTCTCGCCGGTCAGTCGCGGTGCCGGCCGAGGGCGTACGTCTCGTTCCATTCGCGGATCTCGTCGAAGTAATGTCGGCGGACGGGGTTGACGGAGAGGCTGATGTCGTGGAGGGCGCCTTTGATGCGCACGAGGGTGACGTGGTCGCCGAGGAGGTGGGCGCGGGCGGCGATGCGTTCGACGTTGAGGATCATGTCGGTGGAGATGACGTCGGGGCCCCAGTTCTTGGGGGTGGAGCTGCGGGCGGAGATGGCGACGAAGATGGGGCAGTCGATCGTCAGACCGGCGGCGACGCGGTCTTGGCCGGCGATGACGGCGCGGAGCCAACCGGGGCGGATGGGGTGGCCGAGGACGGTTTTGACGTCGAGGCTGTAGTCCCATTCACCTTGGTAGCTCTTGTGGAGGGAGCGGGCGTAGAGGTCGGAGTCGCCGGAGGAGATCGCCAGGGTGGGTTTCATCGTGGCGAGGCCGCGGACGACGGGCCCGGCCAGCGCTCGGACGATGTCGGAGCCTTGGAGGTCGATCCAGGGGGAGTTGAGGACGAGTCCGATGAGGGAGCCGGGGTGGGCGTCGGCCCACAGGCTGGCGATGAGTCCGCCGGTGGAGTGGCCGTAGAGGAGGATGTGCTCGTGTTGGGCGCGGAGAAGGGCGATGGCGGCGTCGATCTCTTCGAAGTATTCGTCGATGTCTTCCATGTAGCCGGCGAGTTCGCCGTCGTCGAGGCTTCGGCCGTAGCGGTGGAGGTCGAGGGCGTAGAAGTCGTAGCCCATGCGGTTGAAGACGGTGCCGACGTGGTCTTGGTAGAAGTATTCGTTCCAGCCGTGGATGTAGAGGACGGCGGCGTTGACGCGCGGGGGGTTGCGCCGCACGAGGGTGGCGACAAGATTTCCTTTTGGCTCTTCGGGCAGGCGCGGACGGTCGGGCATGTGATACGTCCGCATCTCGTAGCCGGCGGCTTTGAGGTAGCGGTCGGGCTCCCAGTTCTCGTCCCACCAGGGGGCGGGCGCGTCGTTCACCGGTTCGGGGGGTTCGCCACGGGGAGTGTCCGACCCGCCGGGGAGCGCGGCGCGCCATTTGGCGATGAGGGAAGACGCCCCGGTTCGCGGGGTTGGTTCCACCGTGTCGTCGTCAGCCATGTGTTCTTCCACCCTTCATCGACGCCGAGTCGCTGACGGCGTTCGTTCGCGGAATAACCCGGTGTTCGTGGTCTGTCGCGCTTAAAACGTCGTCTTCGTGATGCCCGGTGGGGCCCCCAGCCGCGTTGTCGTCGTCACCGGTAGGTCCACTACCGGCTCCTCCTCCGCCTTGCTGGACACCCCACCGACCACCCCGAAACTCAACGTTTTATGCGCGACCAACCACTAGGCGGCATCGCTCCATTGCCGCACGTTGGGGGAAGGCACGGACGTAGATTCGTCGTCCTCGTCGTCGAAACCATCGTCCTCGTACCGCTGCGCCAAATCGGCGTAAGCGGGAGGGATGTCGCTCTGGCCAGCACGCAATTCAGCCTCTAACGAAGCGAAATCTGTGTTGACGGAACGATACTTTAACTCACGAGCGACTTTCGTCTGCTTTGCCTTCGCACGGCCGCGCCCCATAGGGTCAGCCCCCTCGCTATCTACGCTCGCAGTCAGCCTGCGGCACTGTGGTGGTTATCTTTCGTGGGTCCAAGGTTACCTGAGGCGGAGACCGGAGCCAAAGCGCACCGACGGCGGCGGACAGATTCGCCGTCGTGAGGTGGGTCGTCCCGGACGAAATCTTTCGTGGACGCCGAAAGTCATTCACTCCCCGCGATAATCCCCCACCAGTTCGCAGGCCTCTTGCCCAGGCTGACGGGCATGGATCTCACCGCAATCCCAGGCCTCGACGCCGGCTTCGGCGAGGACGCGTCGGGCCTCGTCAAGTGACGCCGCAGGGAGGATGAGCGCCATGCCGACGCCGACGTTGAGGGCTTCCTCAAGATCGGCCCGCCCCACCTCGCCGACCCGTTGGACGAGGCCGAAGATCGGCGGCAATGCCCAGGTCGAACGGTCGATGACGGCGCGCAATCCTTCCGGCAGGACGCGGGCGATGTTGGCGGCGACTCCTCCCCCGGTGATGTGGCTCATGGCGTGGACTTCGGTGGCGGCGACGACGTCGAGGACGTGGCGGGCGTAGATCCGCGTCGGCGTCAGGAGTTCTTCGCCCAGGGTGCGTCTCAGTTCGGGGATCTCGGCGTCGAGGCGGAGTTTGGCGCGTTCGAGGAGGACGTGGCGGACGAGCGAGTAGCCGTTGGAATGCAGTCCGCTCGAGGCCAGGGCGAGGACACGGTCGCCTCGTTCGACTCGTTCGGGGCCGAGGATACGGTCGCGTTCGACGACGCCGGTGGTCGCTCCGGCCAGGTCGAATTCATCGGCCGCTAGCAGGCCGGGGTGTTCGGCCGTCTCCCCGCCGACGAGGGCGGCGCCCGATTGCCGGCAGCCTTCGGCCACTCCAGCGACGATCGCGGCGATCCGTTGCGGGACGACGACGCCGCAGGCGATGTAGTCGGTGACGAAGAGAGGTTCGGCTCCGACGACGACGAGGTCGTCGACGAGCATGGCGACAAGGTCGATTCCGATGGTGTCGTGGACGCCGAGGGCGGCGGCGATGGCGACTTTCGTGCCGACTCCGTCGGTCGAGGTGACGAGCACGGGATGGCGGTAGTCCTTGAGCGCGGCGGCGTCGAAGAATCCGGCGAATCCGCCGATGCCGCTCATCACTTCGGGTCGGCTGGCCGAAGCGACGTGGGAGCGCATGAGGGCGACGGCCCGTTCTCCGGCGTCGACGTCGACCCCGGCGCGGGCGTAAGCGGAACGGGTGGGGTCGTCAGCGCTCATCACGCGTCCTTTCTGAGGGGGTGATACCCCAGGCCACGGCGGAGGCCTCGGGGATCGGCACGGGGTAGTGTCCGTCGAAGCAGGCCCGGCACAAGTTGCCGCTCGGCACGCCGGTGGCGGCGACGAGGCCGGGCAGTGAGATATAGCCCAACGAGTCGGCGCCGATCGATTGGCAGATGTCGCGGTCGGTCATCCCCGGGGCGATGAGTTCGGCCCGGGTGGCGAAGTCGATGCCGTAGAAGCAGGGCCATTGAACGGGTGGGGAGGAGATCCGCACGTGGATCTCGGCCGCTCCGGCTTCTCGCAGCATGGCGATGAGCGCCCGCTGGGTGTTCCCGCGCACGATGGAGTCATCGACGACGACGAGGCGGCGCCCGGCGATGACGTCGCGCAGGGGGTTGAGCTTGAGGCGGATGCCGAGTTGGCGGATCGTCTGGGACGGTTGGATGAAGGTCCGCCCGACGTAGGAGTTCTTGACCAATCCGAGGCCGAAGGGGATGCCGGAGACCTCGGAGTAACCGATCGCGGCTGGGGTGCCCGATTCCGGCACGGGAATGACGAGGTCGGCTTGGGCGGGATGCTCCCGGGCCAAGGTGCGCCCGATCTCCGTGCGCACCGAGTGGACCCGGGCTCCGGAGATGACGGTGTCGGGACGAGCCAGGTAGACGTATTCGAACAAACAACCTTTTGGCCGTGCTTCGGCGAAGCGGAGGCTGTTGACGCCGGTGGCGTCGATCCAGATCATCTCCCCGGGTTCGACTTCCCGCACGAAGGCGGCGCCGACGATGTCGAGGGCGGCCGTCTCTGAGGCGACGACCCAGCCGGAGCCGAGGCGCCCGAGGACGAGGGGGTGGATGCCTTGGGGGTCGCGGGCGGCGAAAAGAGTTCGCTCCGTCATGAAGACGAGGCAGTACGCCCCTTGCAGCTGGGGCAAGGTGTTGAGGGCCGCTTGCCGGATCGAAGGGGCCGGCTCGCTGGCGAGGAGGGCGGTGATGAGCGCGGTGTCGTTCGTCGCCGTGTTCCGTTCCCAGGGGGGCGTGGAGGCCTCGTCGTAACGCTCCTGGAGGTGTTCGGCCAATTCAGCGGTGTTCGTCAGATTGCCGTTGTGGGCGAGGGCGATCCCGCCCTCGTCGGTCGAGCGGAAGGTCGGCTGGGCGTTGTCCCACACCGAGGCGCCGGTCGTCGAGTAACGGGTGTGGCCGATCGCGAGGTACCCCTGGAGCGATGTCAGCGTGGGTTCGTCGAAGACCTGGGAGACGAGCCCCATGTCTTTGACGACCATGATCCGTTCGCCGTTGGAGACGGCCATCCCGGCCGATTCCTGCCCTCGGTGTTGGAGGGCGTAGAGGCCGAAGTAGGTCAGTTTGGCGACGTCTTCCCCGGGGGCGAAGACGGCGAAGACGCCGCATTCGTCCCGGGGCTCGTCGGACGTCATCGGATCGGTCTGAGGGGATTCCATCGGGCTGTTCTCAGTGGGGGTCGCCACGCTGTCAGTTCACCGATTGGCTGACCGCGGTGGCGGCGCGGCGGAGGAAGGCGACCTCGGCTGCGACGGTGCGGACGAGCAGGCCGACATGCGCCGATTCGTTGGGCGCGTGCATCCGCGAATCCGGGTCGCAGACGGCGTTCGCGATGACTTCGGAGTGGGGGAAGGCGGAGAGCAGTTCCCCCGTGATCGGAATCGCTCCGCCTTGACCCATGAGCACGGGGTCGGCGCCGAACGCCTCATGATAGGCGGCCTTGGCGGCTTGGGCGAAGGGACCGGTCACTGGTAGTTGCCCGGGATTGCCGGAGCCGCCCGGGGTGACGGTGACGTGGGATCCCCAGGGCGCGTTGTTCTGGCAATGGGCGATGAGATGGTCGAGCGCCTCATCCGCCTCCATGCCCGGGGGGACTCGCAGCGAGATCCTGGCTCTCGCCGAGGGGATGAGAGTGTTCGAGGACTCTTCGACGCTCGGGGCGTCGAGGCCGATGACGGTGGCGGACGGGCCGGACCACAGCCGTTCGGCCAGTGAGCCGGAGCCGAGTTCCTGGACGCCGTCGAGCATTCCAGCGTCTGCCCGCAATTGCTCAGAAGAGTAGTCGACGTCGTAAGAGACGCTCGTGCGCAATCCGGCGACAGCGACCGATCCATCCTCGTGGTGGAGGGTCGCCAGCAGCCGACACAAGGCGGTCAGGGCGTCGGGGACGGGCCCGCCGAACTGACCGGAGTGGACGGCGTGGTCGAGTGTGGCGACCTCGACGGTGACGTCGCACACCCCACGCAGAGTTGTTGTGAAGGCCGGCTCATCGACGCCCCAGTTGCCGGAGTCGGCGACGAGATAGGCGTCGGCGGCGAGAAGGTCGGCGTGGTCCCGGATGAATTCGCGGACGTGGGGCGAGCCCATCTCCTCTTCGCCTTCGATGAAGACGGTGACGCCGACGGGCAGGTCCTCATCGGCGAGGGCGCGCAACGCGGCGAAGTGAACCGCGATGCCGCCCTTGTCGTCTGCCACACCGCGGCCGAAGAGTCGGTCGCCGGAACGCGTCGCGACGAGCGGATCGGTCTTCCACAAGGATCGGTCGCCGATCGGTTGGACGTCGTGGTGGGCGTAGAGGCAGATCGTCGGGGCGCCGGCGGGGGCGGGGTAGCGGCCGACGACGGCCGGGGCGGCTTCGTCTTCGATGACGTTCACCTCGGGGCAGCCAAGATCGCGCAGCATCTGGGCGACGACTTCGGCGCTGGTGGCGAGATCGCCCTGGTGTTGTTCCAGGGCGCCGATCGAGGGGATGGCGACGAGTCGCTCTAGATCGGCGATGAGTTGGCTTTCGATGACGGCGGGGTCGAGGGGAGTGGAGTCCGGTGAAGATGACATGGATGCGACCTTACCGAAGATGTTCCAGTGGAGGTCTGACGCCGCTGCGCCCCTGTGTGCCGCGCCCACGGGTGGCGCGTGGAGAATACGTTGATGTGGTGTGAAAATTAATGATGGTGGGGCCACTCCTCTCGGTTGGCCCCACCATCTAGGGGGGGTAGTAAATTCGCTCTTTCGAGCGAACGAACCGGGAGAACGGGGGGGACGCCCGGTTCTAAACGCCTTTGTGATGAAAAGATTAGCACGACGCCAGACCGGCCGCGACCTTTTCGCCCCCATTAGCACGTGTGATTTTGGTCACAAAATGATCACGATTGTTTCTTCGCCGTCACCGGAGATTCCGGGCCAATCCAGCCGCCCCGACGAGCCCGGCGTCACTGCCCAATCCGGCCAGTTCGATGCGGGCCGGCGTGCGGAAACCTGAGCCTGTCAAGGTCTCGGCGAAAGCGGCCCGGGCTGGGGCGAGGATGAGTTCTCCGGCCCGGCTGACTCCCCCGCCGATGACGATGAGATCCGGATCGAGGATGGCGGCCAGGCTGGCCAGACCGCGCCCGAGCCACTGTCCGGTTTCGGCGAGAAGAACGCGGCAGGCGGCGTCGCCGTCTTCGGCTAAGCGCGTCACTGTTGGACCGTCGAGGGTTCCGGCGACGGATTCGGCCTTAAGGCGTTCGCTTCCCGGCGCCCGCTCGGCGACGAGCGCGTGGGCGCCCCGGGTCAGGGCGGTGCCCGAACAGTATTGCTCCCAGCAGCCGCGATGCCCGCAGGCGCACACCAATCCATCGGGCACAACCGTCATATGCCCCCACTCCCCCGCCATGCCGAAGGCTCCTCGGAAGAGTTCTCCGCCGAGCACGAGTCCACCGCCGATTCCCGTGCCGAGGGTGAGGCAGAGGAAGGCCGTCGGCAGCGCCTGATCTGGATCGACGTGGAGGCGGTGGCGGTATTCCCCCCAGGCAGCGGCATTGGCGTCGTTGTCGACGCGGACGGGCAGGCCGAGCCGATCGCGCAGACGCTCCGCCAAGGGTTCGTCCCGCCAGGGCAGATGAGGTGAGAAACGGATGAGGTCTCGACGCGTGTCGATCCACCCGGCCGCCCCGATGCCGACGGCGGAAACTCGTTGACCCGGGCCGACGGTCCGGCCGCCCGTGGCGCCGTTCTCTTGGGCGAGATCGCCGATGATATCCGTGACGACGCCGACGATGGCGTCCTCGAGTTCAAGACGATCGACCGGACTGGGCCGGTGACACCGCGCCACAATCTCATCGTCAGGGGTGACAGCCCCGGCGGCGATCTTCGTCCCGCCGATATCGACGCCGATGGTGACGTCGTCGAACGGCTCTCCGGCGATCACCGGATCACCGCTTAGACGTAGCGCCGGGCGCCCTGGGGATAGCCCGAATAGGTGAGTGAGGTCTTGATGACGCCAGTGCGTTCGTTCGAGGCGTGGATCACCATGCCGTCGCCGACATAGATCGCGACGTGGCTGATGCCGGGATAGTAGAAGACGAGGTCGCCGGGCTGGAGCTGAGAGATCGGGACGGAGACGCCCATGTCGAACTGCCAATCGGCCCGGTGCGGCAGGGAGACCCCGACGTTGCGGTAAGCGACGAGCGTGAGCCCGGAGCAGTCATAAGACGAGGGGCCCTCGCCCCCGTAGCGATAGGCGTAGCCGAGCCGGCTGTAAGCGAAGGCGACCACCTGGGAGGCGCGAGACCCGTCTCCAGCTGGCACGACGGCCGCAGCCGTGCTCGCCGGCGCATCAGCCGTCCCGGTGGAGGTGGCGGCGGGAGCGACGGTGATGCCCAATTCGGAGGCCGCGGCGGCTTCTTGAGCGGCCTGGGCGGCGGCCAAAGCGGCTGCCTCCTCAGCGGAGAGACGGTCGAGGACGGCCCGTGCCTCGTCAACCTTGACCTGGCCGGCTTCCTCGACCTCCCGCAGACGTTCTTCCTCAGCCTGGACGGAAGCGACGGCCGTCTCAGCGCTGCGTTCGAGATCCTGCAGTTGGGCCGACTGCGCCTCGTAATTCTGCAAGATTGTCATCGACGTCGCTTCGACCTGCTGCATCGTCGACATCTGGTTGAGCAAGCTCTCCGTGTCGGGACTGACGAGGATGACGGCGGCCGAGGAGACGCCTTGGTCCTGATACTTCTGCAAGGCGATCTGGGTGACCTGAACGCGAGCGGCTTCGACCTGTTCACGCTGGGAGGCGATGTCGGCTTCGGTTTGAGCGAGCTTGCCCTGCGCGTCCGTCAGTTGTTGATGGACCTGGTTGTACTGGAGTTCGAGCTGGCTGTGCTCCTGCTCGATCTTCTCTAACTCGACTTTGGCCTCAGCCGCCGTCGTCGGCTCGGCTTGGGCCGTCCCGGAGCCGACCACGAGTGCGAGGCTCGCCACCATCGACAACGAGGCCATGGCAGCGACCGGGGGAAGCCATCGCCTCAGTGTTCGCGACATCACACACCTTTCGTCGGACACGGCATCATATTCAATGAAGATTTCTTATTGCCTTGGTTCTGAGAAAAACTCAGGAATAATTCAGACATCTTAACCCATGATCTCAAATCATTCTCTCATCTTTCAGAACGGGTTTATCCCACTTCTCCCGACAGTTCAACTGAGGAAATTCATCGGGTCGACGAGTGTGCCGTCGACCCAGACCATGAAGTGGAGGTGACACCCCGTCGAGGCGCCCGTCGTGCCCATATAGGCGACGACCTCGCCCTGGGAGACGGTCTGCCCCACCGTCGTGGCGAAGCCCTGGAGGTGGTTGTACGACGTGACGACATGGTGACCGTTGATGATCCCATTGTCGACAAAGAGGCGATTGCCGTAGCCGCCACCGTAGTAGGCGTCGGTGACGACGCCATTGGCGACCGCCACCGTCGGAGTGCCGCAGCCATTGGCCAAGTCGAGACCGTCGTGGAAAGCGTAGGAGCCGTAGATCGGGTGGATCCGACCGCCGTACTGGGAGGAGACCGATCCCGTCGACGGCCAGACGAAGCCTGACGAGGGATTCGGCACCGCGAGAGTCGGATCAGACAAACCGATGCCGTTGCTGCTCGCCGCCATCGCCCGGGCCGTCAGCGCCAAGAGAGCTGTTTGAGCCTCCTTGACCTTGACCTCGCTCTCCGCCTCGAGAGCGGCCAATTCGGCCTGGCTCTCGGCGATCGAGGCGAGGGCGGCCTGTTGGCTTCGCTCAAGATCGGACAGATTCGATTGCTGAAGCTGATATTCCCGCAGCATGCTGTTCGTCGTCTCGGTGACTCGCTCCACCGTCGAGATCTGATCCAGCATCTTGGAGACGTCGTCGACGAGGAAGACCGCCGTCGACTCGATGCCCCGCGTTTGATACTGCTGCAAAGCGATCTGCGCCATCTGCTCGCGGGCCGCGTCGACTTGGGAGCGCTGGTCCACGATAGAGGCCTCGGTTTGAGCGAGTTGCGCCTGGACGGTCTGGAGACGCTGTTCAGATTCGGCGATACGCAGATTGAGGGATGACTGCTCCTCCTCGAGTTGGTCGAGTTGGAGCCGCGCGTCTGCCACCGTCACCGGATCGGCGACGGCGCCCTGCATCAATCCCGCCCCCATCGCCACAGCGACGATGAGAACACCTAGCGCACGCAGCACGCGAGGTGAACGAAGACTCATGCCCAACCTTTCTGAAAGCTCACGTTCCCCTTGGCACGGAACTCTGTGAAAACACAAAGACTCTATGGGGAAACATGCCGCTCCACCAAAGTAATAAAACCATGGTTGTCAAACTATGGTTTTATGTTTCTGGTTGACTCAGTTCTTGATTTCGACGGATTCGAGGACGACGTCGTCGATCGGGCGGTCGAGTTTGCCCGTGGGCACGGCGGCGATCTCATCGACGACGGCCTGGCTGGTCGGATCCTTGACCTCGCCGAAGATGGTGTGGCGGAAATTGAGGTGCGGCGTCTTCGCCACGGTGATGAAGAATTGGGAACCGTTCGTTCCCGGGCCGGCGTTGGCCATGGCGAGGAGGTAGGGACGGTCGAAGGAGAGGTCGGGGTGGAACTCGTCGCCGAATTGGTAGCCCGGGCCGCCACGGCCGGTGCCCTCGGGATCGCCGCCTTGAATCATGAAGCCGTCGATGATGCGGTGGAAGATGAGACCGTCGTAGTAGCGACCGGTCGTCTTCTTCCCCGTCTTAGGATCCCGGTACTCCTTCGTTCCGGTGGCGAGGCCGACGAAGTTCGCGACCGTGGCGGGGGCCTGGTCGTCGAAGAGTTCGACGGTGATGTCTCCATGATTAGTGTGGAGAATTGCTGTTGACATAGTTCATCCTCTCGTTCAAGCTCCGATGCTACCGAGGTGGGCCAGTTGCGCCAAAGACGAATCGGAGCGGACACGATGACGTGAGGGGACCCGCTCGGCTAAATTGGGAGATAGTCCACGTGGAGTTCGTCTGACCGGAGGAATTATGCCTTGCCCTTGTAATAAAAATAAGCTGCTCGACAGCGCGGCGATCATGACGCAGCAGGCGGCCGCTCGGGGCGCCGTCGCCCTTGATCGCGCCGTCGAGCGCCTCCAACCCCTCGTCAACGAGGCCGCGACACGGGCTCGGCCTTACGCCGATCAAGCCGCAGCTCGGGCTCGTCAAGCCGGCGTCAAAGCGGCCGGGCAAGCCGCTGACAACCTTGAACGGCTCCAGCCGAGCGTCAACGCGGCCCTCGACCGGGTCGCCCCCGCAGTCGACCGCGCCCAACGGGCCGTCCAGGACGATCTTCTCCCCCGTCTCGTCGGCGCCTTGCGTCAAGCCGGCGCCGAGGCCCCGGTCGCGACGGTCGTCGTGCCTGAGCCGGCCAAGAAGGGCGTTTTCGGCAAGGTCGTCAAGTTCGCCGCCATCGGCACGATCATCGGTGCGGCCGTCGTGGCGGCCAAGAACTTCCTCAGCGCCAAGGACGACACCTGGGCCGCTTATGAGCCTCACGAGCCTTACGTGTACCCCGACGACGTCGCCGCCTCGCCTGCTGATTCCGAAGACGATCAGACGATCGTCAGCGATCTGTCGGCTGAGAACCTCACCGAGTCCGTCTCAGACGCGGTCGACGACGCCTTCTCCGGGAGCGAGCCCAACGCCGAAGAGCTGTCGCCGTTCCGTTTCGGCGAGGGTTCCTTCGTCGGCGACAACCCGCCGGAGGGCTACTACATCAAGGGCAATGAGCGTTCGATGAAGTACCACACCCCGGATTCGCCGATGTACGACGTGACGACCCCGGAGGTCTGGTTCTCCAGCGAGGAAGCCGCCCAGGGGGCTGGTTTCTCCCCCGCTAACCACTGACGACCGATGGAGCGATTCACGTCGCTCCATCTGAGAGGGCGAGTCGCCCGGTGTTGTCCGCTGCCCCGGCAGTGTTGGCCACCGGCGGCTCGCCCTCTTTTCTCCCCTGTTCCGGTGGCAGGCTCGTCGTCATGATCATTCCCTCCGATGGCGCTTGGGTCGTCGCGGCGCCTTTCCGTAGCCATGTCCACCACCTCATGGACGCCGCCGACGTGCCCTGGCAAGTCGTCGCCGTAGCCGCCGATGTCCCCCCTCGAGCGATTCGCACCCTGCTCTTCGGGCGACGGGGGCGGGCGAGGCCCAAGTTGCAGCGTCTCATCGCCGGGCGTTTGTTCGATCTCCGCGCGGGCGAGCTGCGCGCTTTGCGTCGGGAGGTCGTTTCTGCGGCTCCCGTGGCCGCCGATCTTCGTCTCCTCCGTCAGGCCGGTCTGACCTGGGAGCGGCTGAGCGAGGCCGTCGCCCTCGACCCTTTCACCTGTCGCCGCTTGGCCAACGGCCAGCTCGGCCACTGCCAAGCCATGACGGCGCTGTTGGCCCGGGCGGCACGCGAGGAATGGACGATGGCGTCGGGGCGCGATTCGCGCTCAGCCGGGAAAGGGTTCGACCCAAAAAACACGGAACGCGTCACCGCTATGACGCGTCGTCCGGCCGAGGAGCGTCAGGCGGCTTGAACGTCGACTTCGGTGGACGCGACCGGGCAGGAGGCCCACAACGTGGCGATCTGCTCGGGCAGGGTGATGGGATCGATCGGGAAGGGGTGGATCTCCGCCGCTCCCGACCAGGTCGCCAACCACGAGTCGGCTTGCCGGGCGACGAGGAGGAGGACCGGGGGAACCGGATCGTATTCCTCGCGGATCTGCTTCGTCAGGCCCATGCCCCCCGACGGCACCGCTTCGGCGTCGAAGACGCACAGATCGATGCTCCCCTCGTCGAGAATAGCCAAAGCGGCGGCTTGGGTCGCCGCCTCGCGATAGCCGATCGGCTCGGTGGTATGAGCGATCCGGGAACCGAGGGCGAGCCGGACATCCTCACGCGTCGTCCGATCGTCGGAATAGATGAGGATCGTCGCCATGATCGATCTCCTCCGTGATGTTCAGGGGATCCACGCCGGGCTCACCGGAGCGGACAAGAGGTTCTACAGGAAGCGATCCTAGCGGCTTCCTGCGGGGAGGATGGCGTTCCTCAGTGGAAGGAGCCGCCGCACGCGCACGACCCGGTGGCGTTGGGATTGTCGATCGTGAAGCCCTGACGCTCGATCGTGTCGGCGAAATCGATGGTGGCGCCGACCAGATACGGGGCGCTCTTGGCGTCGACGACGACGGTGACATCACCGAAATGATCGACGATGTCGCCCGGGTAGCGCTCGTCGTCGAAGAAAAGCTGATACTGCAAACCGGCGCAACCGCCCGCTTGCACGGCCACCCGCAACGCCAACTCGCTCTCCTCCTGGGCGAGCAAAGAAGCCACCTTGGCGGCGGCCGCATCGGACAGGAGGACGCCCTGGTGGGTCAAGGTCTCAGTCATGCCGCCTATTCTAGAACGACTCCGGAAAACTTCGCTCCGCTCACCAGCACCACGTCCCCGCCACCCGGGCGAGAGCCTCTTCTCCCGTGGGGCCGGGATCCACCTCGTAGGCGACCTCGACGCCGACGGTGCGCAATTCGCGGGTGGAGATCCGCACGTGGCGGGCCAACGCGACGACGGGCGTGCCAGCCGGTTCGGCCCAGGCGGTCAATTGGCGCAAGACGTCGCCGCCCGCGTCACGGAACTCGATCCGTTCGAGGAGGACGACAAGGAGATCAGACGCCTCGATGGTGCGCTGGATACGCCCCGCCACGGGCGGGCGGCGGGTCAACCCGGCGATCGGCCCGGCGACGACGGTGGTCGCCCACTGCTCGAGGGGAGCCAGAGAAGCCTCGGCGACGACGGCGCCACGAGCTCTCCACGCCTCGACCACCGGGGCGGGATCTCCGGCAGCGGTCTCCGCCACGATGAACACCTTCACGGACGTCTCGCCCCTCTTCGATCGGTCTGGCCGGCGCACGACGCCGCGCGCCACTGAGAACATACGGTGCGCATCACCCACGACGCCGTCTATGCTAGGGGGAGTTTATTCCGCCCGCACCGCCCGCGGGATCCTGCCGGGCGCCGGTGCGGTGATGTCGAAAGGTTGCCGTGGGACTCTTCCGCCCGTACACCCCAGGTTCGTCCACCTCCGGCTCCGGGAGCGATGCGAACGACGCCGCCGCGAAGAAGCGAACCTCACTCGTCACCTCCACCGGCACGCCTTCGTCCCCCGTCTCGTCATCTCCAGCCTCTCCGTCCACCGCGACTCCCCCGCCCGCTCCGGCGAGCAGCCCGGCGAAGAGCGCCACGTCGACGACGACGATCGATCGTCCCTCGGCCAGCGGGACCGATCAGCGCATCCGGCAGAAGAAGACGGCGCCGACGCCGACGCGTCGTCAGGCCGAAGAAGCCCGCCGGCAACGTCTCACCCCGACGTTGACGAAGAAAGAGCAGAAAGCCAAAGAACGTGAGGCCCGGTACAAGGCCCGCGACGAGGCCATGGAGCGCGTCAACGCGAAGCCGGCCAACACCATGGTGCGCGATTACGTCGACGGCCGCTGGGGGGTGGCCGAATTCGTCATGCCGATCATGCTCCTCATCTTCGTCGCCATGTTCATCACGATGCGCTGGATGATGGCTCAGATCGTCGTCATGATCGTCACGTACGGCGTCTTCTTCCTCCTCATCATCGACACGGTCGTCATGTGGCTCGGGTGTCGTAAGGCTCTCCAGAAGTATTTCCCCGGCGAGCTCAAGGGCAAGTTCTGGTACGCCATGAGCCGCTCGATGCTCTTCCGCCGGGCCCGCATACCGCAACCGAGAGTCAAGCGGGGCACGACCAAGCATGGGTCGCGCTTCGTCTGGCCGCCCCAAGAGACCATCGGCGCACCGGCATGAGTCTGACCTGGAATCCCAACGTTCCCATCGCCGATCCCGATCTGGCGGCCGACAACGCCGCTGGGTTCGATAGCCAAGCGGAAGCCGAGGCCTGGTTGACCGACGTCTTCGCCGATCTGCTGGCCGACGGGGTCGAATCCGTCGAGCTGACCGACGGCGATCGCGTCCTTTACACCATGGGATTGACTGCCGCAGAACCGCCCAGGACGGGTAGGCTGAGCAGTGAACAATCGTAGGGCGCACAGCCCCGGCGCGTTGGTCACGCGCCCTCGCACATCATCGTCGAGACTGTCGAAAAGGAGCCCACATGTCGACTGAAGTGACTTTGCCCCACCTCGGTGAGTCCGTCAACGAGGCCACCGTCTCCCGCTGGCTCAAACAAGTCGGCGACCACGTCGAGGAAGGCGAAGCCCTCCTCGAAGTCTCCACCGACAAAGTCGACAC
>JAISHO010000049.1 GCA_031262485.1 Propionibacteriaceae bacterium | reverse complement strand
CAGCTTGTCAACGTCATGGTCCTCCGCGGCGACGGCACCGATCGCGACTTCATGCGCGGCGAAAACATGGGCGACATGGACATGGTCATAGCCCTGACCGGCGACGACGAGACGAACCTTCAGATCGTCATGACGTGTAGTCTGTTGCGTCCCGACGTTCCCGTGGTGGCCCGGGCCTCGACCCGACGGACGAGCCAATCGATGGCCGACTTCAAACCGACCGCCATCATCAACCCCTTCGACGACTACGGCGAATTCCTCCTTCTCGCCCTGGAGAAACCCCATTCGTTCCGGCTGCTGACCTGGCTCAGCTCCGATGTCGAGATGGAACTGCCGCCCCTGCCGGCGCCCCTGTCGACGCGGACCTGGCTCATCGTCGCCGACGGCCAGTTCGGCCACGAGATCGCCAGCGATCTCGCCCAAGCCGGCCAGAAGGTGATCCAGGCCTTCCCCGGGGAAGAGTTCGATCTCGACGCCATCAGCGGGGTCGTGGCCGGCGCCGAGTCGGACACGACGAATCTCGCTTTGGCCGCCCACATCCGCTCCCGCAAGCCCGACATCTATCTCGCGGTGCGCCAGCAATCGCACGTCCACCTGCCCCTGCTCGACGCCTTCAAACCGGATTCGATCTTCTTCCCGCCCCGGCTCGTCGTCCAACGCGTCCTCACCAACCTCATCTCGCCGCGCCTGTGGGGTTTCTTCGAGACGGTCATGGAGGAGTCCGACGAATGGGCGGCCCGCGCCACCGAACGGATCGTCGCTCGGGTCGGCACCGAGACGCCGCGGACCGATGTCATCACGATCTCGGCTCAGCAGACCCCGTCGGTCCATCGTTGGCTCGGCCACCGCCGCCTCGAGTTGGGAACCCTCTTCCGCTCCCCGCTCAACGCCGCCGAACCGATCGCCGGTCTGCCGCTCCTGCTCATCCGTGGGGGCAAGGTGACGGAATTTCCCGCCGACACGATCTTTCTTCGCCCCGGCGACGAGATCGTCATGCTCGGCTCCCCGGAGGCCTTTGACGAGCAGACGGAGGTCCTCTACGACGATTCGACGCTCTACTACGCCGCCACCGGCCACGACATCCCGACCTCGCAGGCCTGGCGCCGCCTCACCGGGCAACGCTGGAAAGACGCTTTTTACGGCTGAGCGCCGAAGCGGCCTCAGTACACCATGTTCATCGCTTGGCGGACCTCGTCGAGGGTGGCGTCGGCGAACACGTTCGCCTTCTGCGCGCCTTCGGCCAACACCGTGTGGAGATACCCCGGGTCAGCCAACAACTCGGCCCGACGGGCCCGGTGCGCGGCGAAACGCTCGTTGACCGCCTCGGTGACGAGCCGTTTGAGCTGGCCGGCTCCGCCGTCGCCGATCTCCTCGGCCACCTCGACCGGATCCCGGTCGAGGCTGACGGCGGCGAGATAGACGAGGTTGGAGACGGCCGGACGATTGACCGGATCGTAGGTGATGTGGCGGTCGGAATCGGTGACCGCCTTCTTGATGATCGCGGCGGTGGTGTCGGCGTCCATCCCCAACTCGATCGTGTTGTGACGCGACTTCGACATCTTCACCCCGTCGGTGCCGAGGATCGTCACCCCGCCCTCGCTGAGGAGGGCGTCGGCCTGGGGGAAGACGGGATGGTCCGGATCGACCCGGCCGTACCGCTCGTCGAAACGCCGGGCGATGACCCGGGTCTGCTCGAGGTGGGGCAGTTGATCCTTGCCGACGGGCACGAGGTTGGCCTTGCAGAAGAGGATGTCGGCGGCCTGGTGCACCGGGTAGGTCAACAGAAGACCCGTCATCGGCCGGTTGCCCGTCGCCTCCAGTTCGGCTTTGACCGTCGGGTTGCGGCGCAACTCGGAATCGGTGACGAGCGAGAGGAAGGGCAACATGAGCTGGTTGAGGGCGGGCACGGCCGAGTGCGGGTAGATGACGGAACGGCTCGGATCGATCCCGGCGGCGAGGTAATCGGCCACCATCGAGTAGACGCGCTCTTTGATCGGCCCGACGCCGTCCCGGTCGGTGATGACCTGGTAGTCGGCGATGAGCACGATCGTCTCGACCCCGGCGTCTTGCAGGCGCACCCGGTTGAGGAGGGAGCCGAAATAGTGGCCGATGTGGAGGTTGCCGGTCGGCCGGTCGCCGGTCATGATGCGGTATTTCGAGGGATCGACGGCGATCTCGGCTTCGATCTGACGGCTGCGGGCAAGGGTGCGCTCGAGCGAGGCCTGCGAGGTCGACGCGGCTAGGGCGTCGCCGGTCTCACTGTCGAAGGCGAGCGTGTCGTCCGCCTCCGGGGCGGTGGTGGAAGCCGGCGTGGGCGGTGTCATCGGTGCCCTCCTTGGTCGTCGATCCGGGCGAGGATCTCACGGTAGACGGGCTCAGCCGTGAGGCAGGCGCCCAGGGGATGATTGAGTTTGCCCGAGCCATGGTAGTCGCTCGATCCGGTGACGAGCAGACCGAGCCGGGCGGCCAGCTCTTTGAGGGCGGCGCGTTGGGCCTCGCTATGGTCGAGGTGATCGGCCTCCACACCGGCCAAGCCGTGTTCGGCGGCGAGGGTGGCGATGACGTCGGGGGTGAGGACGGCGTCGGTCCCCCGGCTCCAGGGGTGGGCGATGACGGCGACGCCGTGGGCGGCGCGGATGGCGTCGAGGACTTCGGGAACCGTCGGCGTGTAGCGCGTGACATCGGCGGGGCCGCCGTTGTACAGCCACCGGGCGAAGACCTCGTCCCGATTGGCGGCGTACCCCCGGGCGACCATGGCGTCGGCGATGTGGGGGCGCCCGATGGAGGCGGCGCGAACCGCTTGGGCTTGGACCTCCTCGACCGTCAACGGCAACCCGAGGTCGGCCAGTTTGTCGATGATGGCTTCGACTCGTCCGCTGCGTCCGGCACGGATCCGAGCGAGGATGGCGCCCAGAGCGAGATCGTCGTGGTGGCAGCCGTAGCCGAGCACGTGGACGGGGCGTTGGTCGTCGCCCACATCGCCATGGGAACTGATCTCGACCCCGTTGAGCACGGCGATCCCCACCCGCTCCCCTAGGCGTTGGGCCTCCTCGACCCCGTCGAAGGTGTCGTGGTCGCACAAGGCGAAAGCGCCCAGCCCGGCGTCTTCGGCGGCCTCGATGAGGTGAGGGATGGTGTCGGTTCCGTCGGAGATGGCGGAGTGGACGTGCAGGTCGATCCTCATCGCTTCGCTCCCCCGCCGGCCTTACCGCCCTTGGCGCCGCCTCCCGCCAAGGCGAGGATGTTGCTGTCGAAGGAATAGACGATGTCCTCCTCGAAGCGGGCGCGCTTGAGCGCCAACTGGATGAGGCGGGTGAGCAACTCGGTGTAGCTGATGCCGAGCGGTTCGAAGAGGTAGAAGGCGAGCGATCCGGGAATGGTGTTGAGCTCGTTGATCCAGATCTCCCCGGTCAAGGTGTCTTGGAGGAAGTCGACGCGGGTCACCCCGGCGCAATCGAGGTATTGGAAGGCGTCGACAGCGAGGCGCCGGATGTGATCGCGCGTCTCCGCCGTGATCTCGGCCGGGATGCGCCGCTTGAGCCCGGCCATGCCCGACTTGCCTCCCGAAGGGCCGTCACTGGCGCCTTTCGCCTTGCCGGAGCCGGATCCGCCCTCGTATTTATCGGCGTAGCTGAGGATCTCCTCGGTCATGAAGGGTTCCTCGCACTCGGAGGCCTCGGCCTCGTCGGCGTCGCCCAGGACGGCGCAGTTGATCTCACGCAGATGGGTGATGGCCGGCTCGACGAGGACGTGGCGGGCGAAGCTGAAGGCGGTGCGCAAGCACGTCTCGAGGCCTTCGGCGTCGTCGGCCTTGCCGATGCCGACCGAGGAGCCGAGGTTGACGGGTTTGACGATGACAGGGTAGGAGAACGCCCCCTCGACGGCCGCGCGGATGGCGTCGATGTCCTCCTGTTCGGCGATCGAGAACCGCAGCCCGTCGAGCACGGGGAAACCGCCCTGCTTGAGCATCGTCTTCATGACGAATTTGTCCATGGTGCACGCGGCGGCCAGCACGTCGGGGCCGACGAAGGGCAGGTTGAGGCAGCGCAGCATCCCCTGGAGCGCCCCGTCTTCGACGTTGGTGCCGTGGACGATGGGGAAGGCGACATCGATGAGCGTTCCTCCCCGGCGGTGCAACCGCGGCGGCGGGGACGGCATGAGGAAGGTCTTGTCCCCGTCGACGACGAAGGCGACGCGGGTGCAGCCTTTGAGGAGGGCGGGGATGTCGCGGTACGAATCCATCTCGCGCAACCCGGCGCCGGTGTACATCTCATTGCCCTTGGTGAGGTAGACGGGGACGATCTCGTAGGTCTCCTCGTCGATGTTCTGCATCGCTTGGACGGCGGAGATGACCGACACCTCGTGTTCGACGGATTTGCCTCCGAAGAGGACGGCGACGGTGATTCTCATGACACTCCTCATCCTTCTCCCGGCGATCTGCGGGAACCGGCTATTCGTCAGTAGTTGTCGGGCAGGTCGTTCTCGAGCAGGAGGACGGCGGGTCGCCCGGCGGCGGCGGCTTGGGCTCGGGCCATCGCCTCGGTGAAGCTCTCGACGATGTCGACGTCGGCGTCGCTATATCCGGCGGTGGTCAATCCCTTGGCGATCGCGGCGGTCTGGCGTCGCCCGACGAGGATGACACGATCGCACACGTCGGCCATCTCGCGACCGAACTCCTCGTTGAGGGCATCCTGTTGGGAACCGAGATCGACCATGCCGGGGGTGATGCAGATCTTGTAGTCGTCGAACAGTTTGAGGGTGGCCAAGGCGGCCCGTGCGCCGGCCGGGTTCGAATTGTAGGAGTCGTCGACGATCGTCAAACCGCGCGATTGAGTCAGTTGCAACCGGTGCGGCGCACCCTGGACCTTGCGCAGTTGGGAACGGATCTGCGTCTCGGTCAGGCCGAGCGCGTCGCAGACGGCGATGGCGCCGGTCAGGTTGACGACATTGTGCTCGCCGATGAGCGAGGTCTGCAGCTTGTCATAGCGTTTGCCCTGACTGGTGAGGGAGAATTGGGTGCCCTCCCGGCTGACGGAGATGTCCAAGGAGCGCACGTCGACACCCTCGCTCAGGCCGTAGACGCGCCGTTCCTGGGTGGGCAGGTGCTGGCGGATCTGGGGGGAGTCGCCGTTGAGGAAGAGGATCCCTCGCCCCGCGACCGCCTCGGCCAGCTCGTATTTCGTGGCCCGGATCGTGTCGATCGTTTTGAACGTCTCGAGGTGCTGTTCGCCGACCGCGGTGATGACGCCGTGGCGCGGGTTGACGATGTCGCAGATCTCCTTGATCTCACCCTTGCGATAAGCGCCCATCTCGCAGACGAAGATCTCGTGGGTGCTGCGCAACTGTTCACGGATCGTTTTGACGACGCCCATGGGGGTGTTGAAACTCTCCGGGGTCATGAGCACGTTGTACTTGGCTTTGAGCAGCGTCGTCAGCATGTATTTGACGGAAGTCTTGCCGTAGCTGCCGGTGATGCCGATGACGATGAGGTTGGGGTGCTCCTTGAGCTTCTTGACCGCGTCGTGGATGTAGTGGCGGCGGATGCCGGCCTCGACCGGCCGGTTGATGAGATTGGCCAGGACGGGCAGCACGGAGCTGAGCACGTAGACGAGCAAGATGATCGGGAAGGTGAAGCGACCCGGGGTGACGAAGGCGAGCCCGATGAGCAGGGCGGCGATGACGAGCGTCGTCACCATCATCCGTTGGACGCGCCCGGTGAACACGAGCGGTTTCTTGATGTGCTTGGCGCGCCGGTTGAGGAAGAAACAGCCGACGAGGACGACGATGGCGATGATCCGCCAAGCGTTGGCTTGGCTCAGCAAGGTCGCGATGACGAGCAGCGCGACGAGGGTTTGCGACCAGAAAGAGCGCGGGTGCGAGCGCATCCAGTCGAGGTGGACGGTCTCGCGGTACGAGTTGAGCTGGAACATGTGCATCGCGTAGAGGAAGGCGCGCGATCCGGCGACGACGACAGCGACGATGCCGAGAATGGTGAGCACGGTGGTCAACATGAGGCGGCCCTCCCCGCACGGTTAGAGATCGTCACGACCATGGGGCGGTCACTCCTCGATGCCGAAGTAGGAGCGGATGACCCGGTGGAAGGCATAGGCCTGGTCGAGGAAGGAGTAATGCCCCGCTCCAGGAAGGATGACGAGGCCGGCATCGGGGATCTTCTCCTCCATGATCTCGCCGTCGCTGACCGGGGTGTCGGTGTCGTTCGAGCCCCAGACAAGGAGGGTCTCCTGGCTGATGCGCTCGAGCAGGGGGGTGAGATCCTCGTTGACGACCTTGACGAGCGATTGGCGCATGATCGGGGTGGCGCTGGCGTAATCGGCTGATCCTGCGGCACGCCGGAACGCTTCTTCGGCGCCGGGGGCGATCGCCTTGACCGGTTTCGAGGTGAGGACGCGACGGCCGGCTTTGTAGGCCTTGACTCGGGCTTGGTAGGCGAGGGAGCGTTGGGGGGGGATGCCCGCGCTGTCGACGAGGACGAGACGATCAAGCTCGAAGCCGCGATCGGGGTCGGCGGCCAGTTTGATGATGACGCGTCCGCCGAAGGAGTGACCGATGAGGCTGGCCCGGGTGATGCCGAGGTGGGCGAAGAGGTGGCGGGTGAAGACGGTGTAATCGTCGACGCTCCACGGCTCGGGCGGCTCATCGCTGTCGCCGAAACCCGGGAAGTCGAAGGCGGTGACCCGATAGCGCGTCGCCAGCAGGTCGCCGAGCGCGTCGAAGAGCGAGGCGCGCGCCCCCCAGCCGTGCAGGAGGACGACATCGTCACCGGAACCTTTGACGCTCCAGGAGACGGTGAGACCATCGATGGTGGCGTGCACGGGCACTCGCTCCTTGGCATGTCGACGACGGGGACACCTCATCCTAGCCCCCGCTGCGCGTGGAGGGCCTGATGACGGAGCCGATGCCGTATTCTTGCCCCATGTCACAACGCCTTCAATCGACCTTCACTTTCGCCGCCTCGCCTCAGCGGGTGGCCGACATGCTCGTCTCTCAGGAGTTCGCCGACCGGGCGGCCGCCGACATGGAGGCGATCGAGCACCGGGTCGAGCCGGGCTCCGACACCCTCACCGTCTGGAACGTCGTCCCCTCCCCCGACAAGATGAAGCGCATCGTCGGCAAGGAGATGGAGATCAAACAGACGACGTCGTGGGAGCCTTGGGCCGGCGACGGATCACGGCGCGGGCACATCCAGGTGCTCGTCGAGAAGATGAAGACGGTCCTCGAAGGCGAGATGACGTTGACCGGCGACGATGCCGCCTCGACGGTCGTCTACGACTCGCAGCTGACGATCGACATCCCCATCCTGGGGCCGAAGCTCGAGGAGTCGGCGGTCGACTCCTTCGCCGACATCCTCGCCGCCACTCAGCAGATCGGCGACGGTTGGCTAGCCGAACAAGCCGAGATGGCCGACGCCGAGGAAGCCGATGGAACGGCGGCCGCTGCCGCCGAACCCGCTGAGAGCGCGCCCGCCGAAGGCGCGGCGAGCGACTCCACGGCTGCCTGACGCCACGACGTCGGTCGCTGGGCCGGCGCCGTCCTTCGTCGGATCGGCCAGATCGGCCGGTTCAGACGTCGCTCTGTCAGGCGATCACGGTCGCGATCTCGCCAGGGCCGAACCAGAGCAGCTCCCATCGGGCGAGGTGATCCGTCACCCCGGGGGTCTCCCAGGCCTCGTCGAGGCTGAGCCCCCGGATCCGCTCCGCTAGCGCTGCGCTCTCCCCCGCCGCGGCGGGATCCTCGGCGTAGTAGGCGACGACGTCGCGGGGAGCGAACTCCTTGAGGGCGACTTGCCCGGAGCTTTCCGCCTCGACGCCGCTCGCCTCGGCGACCATGGTGTCTGGCGCCGTCACGACGACGACCCGGCGGCGCCCGTCGCCCGTCCAAGCGACGATCGAGGCGTACACCGTCGCCGCGCGTTCCGCCTCCTCGGCGTCGCCGATCTCGTCGACCAAGGAGTCGGTGGCGGCGAACCCGGTCACCGGGCCGGCCCGCCGACCGGCGGCGAGATCGTCGAGCAGAGCAGCGGAAGCGGGGATTGAGACCAACATGGCAGTCATCCAACCATGACTCGGCTTTCATCGTTATCCACAGATGAGCCGGTGACTCCCCATTGAGGTCACCTCGGTGGACAGACTTTTCGTCATGCCCACTCTCACCTGCGAACGTTCCGTCGCTTCGGACACCGAGGCCGATGATCTCCTCGGCCCCGAGGGCGCCCGCTGTCACCTCAGGACGCTGTCGACTCCCCCGGCTTGGTCGTGGCGGCGCCACCACCGCCTGCTCCCCTCGCCCTTGGGGCCGACCGCCTTCGAATCTCCTCCCCCAAGCCCTGATTCCGTTGGTGAGACGACCTGCGGCGCCGCTTCCGGTCCGGATACAGCCTTGGCGGCGATCACCGGCGGGCTGTCGGTGAGCACGCCTTCTGCCGGAGGCTCCTCGTCGACCTCCCATCCCCCCGTCGTCCGGCGCAGCCCCGTCACCGCTCCTGAGTTGTATCGCCTCGCCGTCCATCTCGCTCAGGGCATCGTCGAAGTCCTCAACGGACGGCGCCCGTCGGGGCATCTGACAGCCTGGTTGAGCGACACGGCTTTGGCTGGGTTCGAGCAAGGCAGGTCACGTCTGGGCTCGGGAACCGTCAAACTCGGATCACTCCACGTCCAAGTCCCCCGAGCCAGGGCGGCCGAGGTGACAGTGCGCCTCGACACCGCCCAGCGCAATCATCCGGCGGCGCTCGGCTTGGCCAAGGGTGACGACGGGTGGGTCTGTGTCGCCTTCACCCTCGGTTGATCGTCGACCGGTGATCCGTTCGGGTGGCCCTACTTCTTCTTCTTGTTCCGCCGACCGGCGGCGCCAGGACGGCTCTCCCGCAGCGCGGTGGAATCCGTCTTGCGGGTCGCTTTGTCGGCGATGACGGTGGCGCGTTCGGCGGCGTTGCCCGTCAACCCGGAGGCGGTGATGTGCACCTCGGACCGAGCGGCGGCCTCCTCGGCTTCGAGCCGGGATCGCCCACCGTGGCCAGGAGCCCCCGGCGCCACGCCGTCGGGGCCGGATTCGACGAGCCCGGCCGCTTTGCCCGCGGTCGTCGTCGCGGAAGCCGGAGCTGAGGCGGAGACGGCCGCCGCCGCGGTGGCATTGACCGTCACACCGGCCGGAGCCGTCACGTGAACGGGTTGGATCTCGGCCCTAAAGAGGAATTGGACCACCTCTTCCATCATGGCGTCCATCATCTCGGCGAAGAGGTCGGCGCCCTCGCGCTGGTATTCGACGAGGGGGTCGCGTTGGGCCATGCTGCGCAGACCGATGCCCTCGCGCAGATAATCCATCTCGTAGAGGTGCTCGCGCCACTTGCGATCGAGCACGCGAAGGAGGACTTGGCGTTCGAAGATCCGCATCCTCTCCTCGCCGAGGAGCTCCTCGCGCTGGTCGTAAGACTTCTGAGCGTCGGCGATGAAAGCGTCGAGCAACTCGCCCTCTTTGAGAGAGCGGTCGTAGTCGTCGATCTGCAAGGTCACCGGGTACAGCGTGTTCATCGTGCGCCAGAGCTCGTCGAGATCCCAGTCCTCTTCGAAGCCCTCGGTGGCGCCGTTGACATATTGGGTGACGACCTTGGTGACGTTGTCTCGTAATTGCTCTTCGATGTCGGCGCCTTCGAGGAGGCGACGGCGGTCGCGGTAGACGACGAAACGCTGACGGTTCATGACGTCGTCGTATTTGAGGACGTTCTTGCGCATCTCGAAGTGCTGGGCTTCGACTTGTTCCTGGGCGTTGAGGATCATCTTGGTGATCCGCTTGTCCTCGATCGGCACATCGTCGGGGACCTTGAGGGCCCGCATGAACCAATCGACCATGTCACCCTTGAAGAGGCGCATGAGATCGTCACCCAAGGAGAGGTAGAAGCGCGACTCCCCCGGATCGCCTTGACGTCCGGAACGACCGCGCAGCTGGTTGTCGATCCGGCGCGACTCGTGGCGTTCCGAGCCGACGACATAGAGGCCGCCCAAGTCGACGACCTCGTCGTGCTCCTGGGAGACCTGTTCGGTGATCTCCTCCCAAGCCTGGCCCCAGGCCTCTTGGTACTCGTCGGCCGTCTCGACCGGGTCGAGGCCGCGTTCGCGCAGGACGGCGTCGGTCAAGAACTCGGGGTTGCCGCCGAGGATGATGTCGGTGCCACGACCAGCCATGTTCGTCGCCACGGTGACGGCGCCCTTGCGCCCGGCCAGGGCGATGACGGCGGCCTCACGCGCGTGCTGTTTGGCGTTGAGAACCTGGTGGGGAACCCCCGAGCGCTTGAGGCGACGCGAGATCTCCTCGGATTTGGCGACCGAGGCGGTGCCGATGAGGACGGGTTGGCCCTTCTCGTTGCGCTCGACGACGTCGCGCACGATGGCGTCGAACTTGGCCTCCTCCGTCCGGTAAACGAAATCTTTCTTATCGTCACGGATCATCGGCCGGTTCGTCGGGATCGGCAGGACGCGCAACCCGTAGATCTTCTGGAACTCCGACTCCTCGGTCTTCGCCGTGCCCGTCATGCCGGAGAGCTTCGTGTACATCCGGAAGTAGTTCTGCAGCGTGATCGTCGCCAGCGTTTGGAACTCGGCTTTGATCTCGACGCCCTCTTTGGCCTCGAGGGCCTGGTGGAGGCCTTCGGAGTAGCGCCGCCCGACGAGGGTGCGCCCGGTGAATTCGTCGACGATGAGGACCTCGCCGTCGGAGACGACGTAATCCTTATCGCGTTTGAAGAGTTCCTTGGCCTTGATGGCGTTGTTGAGGTAGCTGATGAGCGGCGTGTTCGCAGATTCGTAAAGGTTGTCGATGCCGAGGCGTTGCTCGACCGCCTCGATGCCCGATTCGAGGACGGAGACCGTCTTCTTCTTCTCGTCGACCTCGTAATCGCGATCCCGGCGCAAGCGGGAGACGATCCGGGCGAACTCCGGATACCAGGTGGCGTTGTCTTCCGCCGGTCCGGAGATGATGAGCGGTGTCCTCGCCTCGTCGACGAGGATCGAGTCGACCTCGTCGACGATGGCGAAGTGATGGCCGCGCTGGACGCAATCCTCGATCCGCATCGCCATGTTGTCACGGAGGAAATCGAAGCCGAATTCGTTGTTGGTGCCGTAGGTGATGTCGGCGGCGTAGGCGGCGCGCCGCTCCGGCGGGGTCATCTGAGAGAGGATGACGCCGGTCGTCAGACCGAGGAAATGGTGGATACGCCCCATCTGCTCGGATTGGTATTTGGCCAGGTAATCGTTGACGGTGACGACGTGGACACCCTTGCCGGTCAGCCCGTCGAGGTAGCTCGCCAGCACCGCGACGAGGGTTTTGCCCTCACCGGTTTTCATCTCGGCGATGGTGCCTTGGTGAAGAGCCGCGGCGCCCATGATCTGGACGTCGAAGTGGCGTTTGTCGAGGACGCGCCGGGAGGCTTCTCGCACCGTCGCGAAGGCCTCCGGCATGAGGTCGTCGAGCGGTTCGCCCTGCTCGAGCCGTTGACGGAAATCAGCCGTTTGGCCCTTCAACTCGTCGTCGTCCATCGCCCGGTAGTCCTCTTCGATCGAGGCCACCTGCTGGGCGACGGCTTCCAGTCGTTTGAGATACTTCCCCTCGCCGAGGTGCAGCATCTTGTCCCAAACGCCCACGCGAAAACCTGCTCTCTCCCCGCCCGTTGCGAGGTATCACTGACCCATCCTACGGAGTCCCGCCGACGAACGCTCTTTCGGGGGTGTCTCGGGGCGGCGCGAGGATGGCTGCGCCGCCCCGGTTCCCTTAGACGGCGGTCTCGGCCGCTTGGCGATAGTCGCCGGTCGTCTCTGCGGCGTCGTCGACCACGCTCAAGTGGATGACGCCATAGTCATAGGCTTTGCGACGGTAGACGACGCTGGGCTGACCGGTCGCGGCGTCGACGTAGAGGAAGAAGTCATGGCCGACCAATTCCATCTCGTCGAGGGCTTGAGCCAAGGTCAAGGGCACCGAGGTGAAGTGCTTCTCGCGCACGACGAGCGGCCCGTCGCCTTGGATCTCCAGGCCGGCCATCGTCTTGGTCGGCGCAGTCGCGGGGGCCGGCTCGTCCTCTTTCTCAGCCGATGGGGCCGGGGTGGCCACCGACTGCGGGGCCGTCGGATCGATCGGCAGGTGGTCCTCCGTCGAGAAGGGACGCGGGCGGGTGGCCCCGCGCATGGCCCGTTGGCTGCGTCGTCGGTCGGCCGCTTTGCGCAGCCGCGACTGGAGACGGTCGAAAGCGTGCTCGAAAGCGACCGTCTTCTCGTCGGCCGCCGCCTCGGCTCGCACCACCGGCCCCGGCCCGATGAGCGTGATCTCGACCCGGGCCGCCTCGTCGGGTTGTCGGCTGTTCTCGTTGAGGGTCAGTTGAACTTCGGCTCGGATGAAGCGCTCCTTGCGGTCGAGCGCGTCGAAGCGCTGTTCGACCTGCTCACGGAAGTCGTCGGCGATGTGGATATGCCTACCCGTCACGATGATGTCCATGATCTCCTCCTTCGCGCGCCAGCGCCTCGGTGTCGCCCTCCGACGCTCACAAGCGTCATCGTGCCTTACCCCAACCGTATCCCGGACGAGGCCGTCGTGGAACTGACTGTGCGAATCGGCGTGGCCTCACGGATGCAGTCGTCGTCATCCGACTGTGACACGGCGTCACAAGCCTGTCACGTTCCGGCGCACCATCGTAACCATGATTTCTTTGAGGCGTCATGAGCCCACGTCACACTCGAAGTATGATCTTCTTCGACGTTTCGGCGGGTGACACCGCCTGGGTGCTCATCAGCGCCGCATTGGTCTTTTTAATGACGCCTGGCCTGGCTTTGTTCTACGGGGGGATGTGCCGGGCCAACTCCGCACTCAACATGATGATGATGTGCTTCTCGACGATGGCGATCGTCGGTGTGTTGTGGGTTCTTTATGGTTACGGCATCGCTTTCGGCGAGGATGTCGGCGGGGGTTTGCTCGGCGATCCGTCCGGGCTCTTCGGGCTCACTGGTTTGTTCGGCGGCGGTGAGAGCGGGGCTGGGGTCCTGCTGCCGATCGGGGACGAGGGGACGCTTCCGGCGATGGCGTTCGTCGCCTTCCAGTCGGCCTTCGCCATCATCACCGTCGCTCTCATCTCCGGCGCGGTGGCCGACCGGATGAAGTTCAGCGCGTGGATGGTCTTCGCCGCCGTCTGGGCCACGCTCGTCTACTTCCCGGCCGCGCACTGGGTCTTCGCTTTCGACGGCTTCGCCGCTGAGAAGGGCGGGTGGATCGCCAACATCGTCGGCGCGATCGACTACGCCGGCGGCACCGCCATCCACATCAACGCCGGCGCGGCCGGGCTCGTCCTCGCGCTCGTCCTCGGCAAGCGGATCGGCTTCGGACAACGCCCGATGCGTCCTCACAACATGACGATGGTCATGCTTGGCGCGGCTCTGCTCTGGTTCGGATGGTTCGGCTTCAACGCCGGATCGGCGCTCGGCGCCAACTGGCACGCCGCCACCGTCTGGGTGACGACCTTGGCCGCCACCGGCGCCGCCGTCCTCGGCTGGCTCGTCACCGAACGGGTGCGCGACGGACACTTCACGACCTTGGGCGCGGCTTCGGGAGCTGTCGCCGGTCTCGTCGCCATCACACCGGCCTGCTCCTCGGTCAGCCCCGTTGGCGCCATCGCCATCGGCGTCATCGCTGGTGCGCTGTGCTGCCTGGCCGTCCCGCTCAAGTACAAGCTCGGCTATGACGATTCGCTCGATGTCGTCGGCGTCCACCTCGTCGGCGGGCTCGTCGGCACCCTGCTCGTCGGCTTCTTCGCCGTCGAGAGCGCTCCGGCCGGGGTGGCCGGCTTGTTCGACGGCGGCGGCTTCGGTCAGTTGGGCCGTCAAGCGGTCGGCGCCTTCGCCGTGCTGGCCTATTCCGCGATCGTCACCGCCCTCATCGCCTTCGCGCTCAAGGCGATCATGCCGATCCGGGTCGATCCGAAGTCCGAGTTGCGCGGCGTCGATCTCGCCGAGCACGCCGAAGTCGGCTACGACCTCAGCAATGTGCGCTACAGCGCTTTCCGCGGCGGCGTCACCCACCACATCGTCATTCCGACCGAGGAGAAAGTCCCCGAGCACGTGTGAGCGGCCGTGGGACATTCCCGTGATCATCACTCTCACGGAATATCCCACGGCGCCCTCCAGGGGCGCGGCCGAGCCCTCTCCCATCCCCACGGCGCGGCCGCGCTCCCGCCCTGACAACCGGAACCATCCAACGTCCGGAACCAACCAACGTATTGAGCAACCAAGGAGGATGAGGTCATGAGACTCATCACCGCGATCGTCCAGCCGGAGCGGCTGGCCGACATCCAAATCGCCCTGGCCCGTCGCGAGACGGCCGGGATGACGATCAGCGAATGCTCCGGCTACGCCCGTCAACTCGGCCATAGCGAGGTCTACCGCGGCGCCGAGATGACGATCGATTTCGTCGGCAAGGTCAAGATCGAGATCCTGGCCGGCGAGGCCGACGTCGACGGCATCGTCGAGACGATCGTCGCCGCTGGGCGCACCGACACTCCGGGCGACGGAAAAGTCTGGGTCGTCCCCGTCGAGAGCGTCGTGCGGATCCGCACCGGCGAACGGGACGAGGAGGCGATCTGACGCTGCCCGACACACGGCGATCCGATCGTTTCTTCTAGCGGACCGGCCGGCGAGTCATCACCCGTCGACGCGACGCCCGTCTCTCGTCAGGAGAGACGGGCGTCGCTGTCGTCGCCGAAGCCAAGTGGCCCTCATTTGGCTCAAGCCTCACAATGGGACGGTGAGTGATGAGCCGGTTCCACCGTTGCGACGATTCCGCGAGCGGGTGACCGCCCGGATCGCCCCCCACTTCTGGTGGCCGGCCTGGGCCATCGCCCTCGTCGTTTTCATCGCTTATCTCGCCTTGTCGCTGGCGCGTTGGCACCGGATGTCGTCGCCGAGTTGGGATCTGGCGATCTTCGAGGAGGCGATCAAGGGCTACGCCCACTTCGGCGCTCCGATCGTCGACATCAAGGGGGTGGGGTTCAATCAGCTGGGCGATCACTTCTCCCCCCTCCTCGTCATCATCGCCCCCTTCTACGCCCTCTTCCCCTCGGCCGTCACGCTGCTGGTCGCCCAGTGCGCCCTCGTCGCGATCTCGATCATCCCGATCGCCGGGTTGGCTCGCCGCCGGCTCGGCGCGCCCGCCGGGGCAATGCTGGGGGCCGCTTACGGGATCTCCTGGGGGCTGCAATCGGGCGTCGACGTCCAGTTCCACGAATATTGCATCGCCGTCCCCATCCTCGCCTTCGGTCTGACCGCCCTCGTGGACGGACGCTGGCGCTCGGCGGCTATCTGGACTGTCCTCCTGCTCGGCGTCAAGGAGGATCTCGGGTTCAACGTTCTCGTCATCGGCCTCATCATGGTGGGCGGCGGGTTCTTCCGACGTCGTCGGCTGCGGGCTCGGATGGGAGCGGCGGAAAGCTCCGACCCGGAACGTTTCGACGGGGATGACGCAGACACGGAGGTGTCCGACGTTGAGAGGCACGACGCTGACAGCGCCATGGTCGACGCCACCGACGCCGATGCGCTGGCCGACGCCGAGCGTCAGTTCAAGATCGGCGCGATCGTCACGGCGATCGGCGTCGTCGCTCCCCTGCTCATCCTCTTCGTCATCGTCCCCTCCTTCAGCCCCGACGGCCAGTGGCAGTATTGGCAACGCCTCGACGGTGAGAACAACACGACGGTGGGTATGAGTCAGCGCGGGGTCGAGATCCTCACGACGATCCCCGCCCTGCTCGCCTCCTTGCTGACCCCGGCCTCGAAGGTCGTCACGCTCGTCATGTGCGGCGCCGTCACGATCGGTTCGGCGGCGGTCTCCTGGCTCACCCTCATCGCCTTGCCCACGCTGCTGTGGCGGTTCATCTCCCCCAACGAGGGGTATTGGGGGACGACGTGGCATTACTCGCTCATCCTCATGCCGATCCTCTTCGCCGCCATGATCGACGCGTTGAGCAAGTTCCGTGTCTCCCTTTCGCCGGCGGTACGGCGCTACGGCCGACTCGTGCCGCCGCTGGCGCTCGCCTTCGGGTTGATCTCGTGCGCGTCGTATCCGCTGGGCGACCTCGTCAAGCCGGAGACGTACGCCGACAACCCCCGGGCGCAGGAGGCGGAGGCGGTCATGGCTCTCATGCCAGCCGGAACCTCGGTGGCGGCCGACACCGGACTCATCACCTATCTCGTGGCCGATCACACCGTCTACTGGATCGGCCCGCTCGACGACGGAGTCGTGCCCGATTTCGTCGTCATCGACCCGACGGTGGGTTGGAGTTCCGATCCGGGCGATCCAGCCCAGTTGGCCGAGGGGTATTATCCCGGCGCTGATTTCGAGACGATCTATTCGACCGCCCAAAGCGGCGATGCGACCAGCTACCGACTCGCCCAGCACATCGACTGAGTTCTTCTGAATCCTTCGCCAGATCCGCTCACGGGGTGGGCGAGGCCGAGGGGCGCCGGAGAGACCACGGGAGTTCGACATCCAACCACCCTTGTGTCAAGCGCTGATCCGCGCGAGTGCGTCCTGGGGTCAGGCGAGCGGGAAAGCGTCCGCCAGATCGGTGTGGGCCCCGGAGGCGGTGACGTCGTGGGCGCCGAGCGCCTCCGCCCAAGCGATCCGCCCGGTGACGAGGGCGAGGAAAGTGGCGGGTCTCATCTCGACGACGGCGGGCGGTGTGCCCCGTTTGTGGCTGGGCCCAGCCCCGGGCCCCTCGTCGATCCCGGTGCCGATTTGGACGGCGACGTAGGGCGGCACGCGGACTTCGACGGAACGGCCGGGGCGGCGCCGAGCCAGAGCGGCGGCGCCGGCCCTGACGGCCAGGGCGAGGTCGGCGGGATCGACGACGCGGCCCTCGTCTTCGACCGCGAGGAGAAGGTCGGCCAGTGTTCTCGGCCCACTTCGACCGGTTGGAGACGCCATCTCACCGGCGAGACGGGCGATGGCCGCCTCGACCTGGGCGCGGGTGCGTTCTTCGGAAACCGCCATGGGCGGATTCTAAGCGGTCGTCCGATTCGCGTGCCGCTTCCGCTCGCCTGAATGTGGCGCCGCCGCCTCTCATGGCGAACCCGCGATCGGTTATTTCGCCATACGACTGCGCTGTATTGGCTCGTTCGCCACACGACTGCGCCGGCGACGGAGGGAACGCTAGGGTTTCACCATGGAACAACCACTTTCGTCGCCCTCTCCGGCGCCGACGGTGGGCGCCCACTGGGCCTTCCTCCGTTCCCCGGCGGCGGGCGCCGCAGCTGAGCGGATCCGCGAGCGGGTCGGGGAGGACGCCGAGATCGTTTTCGACGCGTGCGCGACGGTCATCGACCCCGAGGTCGCCCTCGGCGCGATCGCCGCGCTCGCCCCGTCGATCGATATGCAGGCGTGGATCAATCGACCCCGTTCGCTGGCCCGGTTGGCGGCGCTGACGGGAGGCTCAGCCGCACTCGGCCATTGGTTGACCTTGCGCCCGGGCGACGCCGAGGCCGTCTTCGAGGAGCCGACACGGTGGCCCGCCGCACGGATCCGCTCCGATCTGCTCGAGCGGCTCGGCGCCGATCCGCTCGCCCCCCATCCGGTCGCGACGCGTGCCAAGGCGGTCGAGGAACTGCGATGGGCCTACCGGCGCCATCTCATGCGCGTCGCGGCCCGTGATCTGACGGCCCCTGAACCGGTCGAGGCGCTTGACGAGGTGATGGCCGAGTTGGCCGATCTGGCCGACGCGACTGTCGAAGGCGGGCTCGCCATCGCCCGCAGCGAGGTGGCGGGTTTCGAGCAGGTCCGTCTCTCCGTCATCGCCTTGGGAAAGACGGGCGCCCAAGAGCTCAACTACATCTCCGACGTCGACGTCTGTTATGTGGCCGAACCGGTGACCGGCGCGGACGGCGAGGCGGTGTTGAGCGCGGAGGCGGCCAACCAGCTCGCCACCCAGTTGGTCGCCCGTTTGTCTCGGGTGTGTTCGGCGGCCACCCCGGCGGGGACAATCTGGCCGCTCGACGCCAACTTGCGCCCCGAGGGGGCCGCCGGCCCGCTCGTCCGCTCGCTCGCCGGAATGCGACGTTACTACGAGAAATGGGCCAGCAACTGGGAGTATCAGGCGATGCTCAAGGCCCGTCCGATGGCCGGCGACATGGCCTTGGGCGAGGAGTTCGTCGCGCTCGTCGCCCCCCTCGTGTGGGAAGCGGCCCAACGGGACGGTTTCTTGGCCGACGCCCAGGCGATGCGCCGGCGCGTCATCGATCAGATCCCCGAACGGCAACGCGACCGTGAGATCAAGTTGAGCTCCGGCGGGTTGCGCGACACCGAGTTCTCCGTCCAGATCCTCCAGTTGGTCCATGGGCGCGCTGACGAACGTCTCCGGCTACGGGGCACCTTGCCCGCCTTGGCCGAGTTGACAGCTCACGGCTATATCGGGCGGGCCGACGGGGCCACGTTGGCTGAGGCCTACCGATTCCAGCGTGTGCTCGAGCACCGGGTGCAGCTGTACCACTTGCGCCGCACGCACCTGTTCCCGGCCGATCCGGCTGATCTGCGCCGGTTGGGCCGCGCGATCGGCGTGGGGGCCAGCGAGGTCACCCAGCGGTGGCAGGAATCGGCCCGCACCGTGCGCCGCCTCCACCGGGAGATCTTCTACTCCCCCCTCCTTGAGGCGGTGGCGCGGATCCCCTCGGCCGATATCCGTCTCACGCCCGAGGCGGCCGAGACGCGGCTGCGTGTCCTCGGGTACGCCGATCCGGCGGCGGCGCTGCGCCACATCGAGGCGCTCACGAGCGGGATGTCGCGTCGGGCGGAGATTCAGCACCATCTCCTGCCAGCCATGTTGGGCTGGTTCGCCGAAGGCTTCAACCCTGATCTCGGGTTGCTCGCCTTCCGTCAGCTCTCCGACGCCCTCGGCTCGACGCCGTTCTATCTGCGGGCGTTGCGCGATGAGGGAGAGATGGCGCAGAACCTCGCCACCTTGCTGTCGCGCTCCCGCTATGTCGCCGCACTCTTGCAGAAGGCCCCGACGAGTGTGGAGATCCTCATCGACGAGGGGGACCCGCCCGACCTGGCCTCGATCCGCGGCGAGTTGAACGAGATCGTCCGTCGTCACAGCGACGACGATCGCGGGCCGGGCCTCATCCGCTCGGTGCGTCGGCGCGAGTTGTTGCGGATCGCCGCCAGCGACGTGCTGGGGCGCAGCGACATTCACCGGGTCGGCGACGATTTGACGGGATTGACCGACGCCGTCCTGGACTCCGCTTTGGCGTTGGCCCGGGCCCGAGTCCCTGGCGCTCCGTCGATGGCGATCATCGCGCTGGGCCGCTGGGGCGGGGCGGAGACCTCCTATGGTTCGGACGCCGATCTCATGGTCATCGTCGAGGACAGCGAGGATCCCGCCGCGCTCGACGCGGGCCGGGCCGTCGTCGGAGCCCTGCGTGAGATCGTCGGCGGGCCGGGTGGCGAGTTCACCCTCGCCCTCGACCTCGATCTGCGCCCGGAGGGACGCAACGGTCCCCTCGTGCGCAGTTTGTCGTCCTATATCGCCTATTACCGCAAGTGGTCGTCGCCTTGGGAGGCTCAAGCCCTCCTGCGGGCTCGCCACGGCGCTGGCGATCCGGCGATCAGTCAGGCCTTCTTCGCCGCCGTCGACGAGATCCGTTATCGCCCCGGCGGGTTGCGGCCCGACGACATCGTCGAGATCCGCCGTCTCAAGGCCCGCATGGAGAAGGAACGCCTGCCCGGCGGCGTCGATCCCCGGCGCAACGTCAAGCTCGGCCCCGGCGGGCTGAGCGACGTCGAATGGGTCGCCCAGTTGCTCCAGCTCGGTCATGGCGACGAGGTCGAAGGGCTTCGCGTCACCGGCACGATTCCTGCGCTTCGGGCCGGTGAGGAGGCTGGGCTCATCGACCACGCGGACGTGGACGGGTTGAGCGAGGCCTGGGTGTGGGCCAGCCGGATTCGCAACGCCATCATGCTGGTGCGCAATAAGGCCTCCGACATCATCCCGGCCGACGCCACCGACGCCGCCCAAGTCGGCGCGCTCTGCGGTGGGCTGTCCGGCGGGGCCTCCCGGCTCGACGAGGTCTGGCGCCGCCACGCCCGTCACGCCCGATCGATCGCCGACCGCTTGTTCTGGGGGCTGGACGACACCGTTCCCCGCCCGGCGACGCGTCGTTGACCTCCCCCGCCGACCCTCTCAGGCATGGGTGTTCAACCATGGGGCGGGTAGGGTGAAGGCGATGGACACGTCAGTAGATCGTTTTGTGACCGGGTGGGGGCGCACCGCTCCGACACCGGCTCATCTGTCGTACCCGCGATCGGTCGAGGAGGTGGTGGCGCTCGTCACCCGCCCACGGACGACGCGTGGTCTGATCGCCCGGGGCATGGGGCGTTCCTATGGCGATCCGGCGCAGAACTCGGGCGGGCAGATCGTCGATCTCACCGCCATGGACGTCATTCACACGATCGACACCGCCACGGCGACGGCCGAGGTCGACGCCGGCGTCACCCTCGATCAGTTGGTGCGGGCCGGATTGCGCCACGGTTTGTGGGTTCCGGTGTTGCCGGGCACGCGCCATGTCACCGTCGGTGGGGCGATCGCCTGCGACATCCACGGCAAGAACCACCATTCGGCCGGAAGCTTCGGCAGCCATGTGGCCGAGATGTCGCTGGTGACGGCCGATGGCAGCGTCAAGGTGCTGCGCCCCGGCGGTTCGCCGGATGATCCGGACGCCTCGCTGTTTTGGGCCACAGTCGGCGGCGTCGGGTTGACGGGCGTCATCGTGCGGGCTCGGTTGAGTCTGCAGCCGGTCGAGACGTCCTATTTCATCGCCGACGGCCTCGTCACCTCCTCGCTCGAGGAGACGATCGCTGTTCACACCGATGGCTCCGAGGCTCGTTACCCGTTCTCCTCGGCGTGGTTCGACACGATCTCCGCTCCCCCGCGCATGGGCCGGGCCGCGATCTCCCGTGGCTCGATCGCCACGCTCGACCAGTTGCCGCCCAAGCTGCGCGAGGATCCCTATCGTTTCGAGGCGAAGTCGCTCGTCGATCTGCCGGATGTCTTCCCCAACGGGTTGGCCAACAAGCTCACCTTCGGCACGCTCGGTTCGCTGTGGTACGCCGCCTCCGGGAACTACACCGGCAAGGTCAAGACGTTGACCGGGTTCTACCACCCGCTCGACCTCATCGGCCACTGGAACCGGGCTTACGGCACCAAGGGGTTCCTCCAATACCAGTTCGTCGTGCCTCCTCAAGCGGTCGACGAGTTCACAAGCATCTTGCGCGACATTCAAGCCAGCGGGCACTATTCCTTCCTCAACGTTTTCAAGCTCTTCGGCCCCGGCAACGAGGCTCCCTTGTCCTACCCGATGGCGGGCTGGAACGTGTGCGTCGACTTCCCCATCAAGCCGGATCTCGGCCCCTTCCTCGCCTCGCTCGACCGGCGAATCCTCGAGTTCGGCGGACGCCTCTACGTCGCCAAGGACTCGCGCACCGACGCCGCGACCTTCCACGCCATGTATCCCAGGATCGACGAGTGGCGTGCCGTGAGACAACGGGTCGACCCTGATGGTGTCTTTCTCTCCGACATGGCACGACGATTGGAGTTGGTGTGATCAACGCGACCGGCGATCCGCAGACGATCGCTTTGCTCGGGGGAACCTCCGAATTGGGCTTGGCCATCGTGGCGGAGTATCTCGCTCAGGCTCCCGCCCATGTCGTCCTAGGCATCCGCCCGGCCAGTTCTGAGCGCGAGAGCGCCGTCGAGCAGATGACGACGGCCGGCGCCCTAAGTGTGCGGGTCGTCGACTTAGACGCTCTCGACACCGCTGGCCATCCGAAGGCCGTCGATCAGATCGCCGGGGAGGGCGACATCGACCTCGCCATCATCGCCTTCGGCCTCTTAGGCGACGCCGACACGCTCTGGCAAGATCAAGCCCGTGTCGTCGACTTCATCGGCGTCAACTACACCGGAGCCGTCAGCGTCGGCGTCCTCCTGGCGAACCGCATGCGCGAACAAGGCCACGGCCAGATGATCGTCTGCTCCTCGGTCGCCGGCGAGAAGGTGCGCCGTTCCAACTTCGTCTACGGCTCCACCAAAGCTGGCCTCGACGGTTTCTTCACCCAATTGAACGAGGCCCACCGCAACACCGGCGTGAGCATCACCGTCGCCCGCCCCGGCATGATCCGTACCAAGATGACCGTCGGCATGCCCGACGCCCCCCTCACCCTCGACCCCGACGAAGCCGCCCGCATCATCGTCGAAGCCGCCCGTGCCCACAAGCCCATCGTCTGGGTACCGCCGCTCTTCCGGCTCGTCATGCTCGTGCTCCACCACATTCCGGCGCCGATCATGCGTCTATTGCCGCTGTGAGAGCGACCATTTCCTTCGTCTTCCTTCGTTTCGACCGAGAATCTTCGCATCGCCTTCTGCTTTGATCGCCGCTGCACTGATCGCCGCCGGCGATCAGGCCGCCGCGCAGTCTGACACTGAAATAAGAAGGCTGATCGTTCGATCCTTCGTCACAGAATCGAACGATCCCCTGTCACAGGGAGGGCAACAACCGGTTCAGCTCCCACGGGGTCACTTGGTGGCGGTAGGACTCGAACTCGGCTCGCTTGTTCTTGATGAAGAAGTCGAAGACATGCTCGCCCAAGGTTTCGGCGACGAGTTCGGAGCGCTCCATGATGTTGACGGCTTCGTCGAGGTTGCGCGGCAGGGGTTCGATGCCGAGGGCGTGGCGTTCGCGGTCGCTCAGGCTCCAGACGTCGTCCTCGGCGCCGGGGGGCAGTTCGAGGCCGCGGTCGACGCCGTCGAGGCCGGCGTTGAGGATGAGGGCGAAGGTCAGATACGGATTGGTGGCCGGGTCGATCGAGCGCAGTTCGATGCGCGTCGAGGCCGCTTTGGAGGGTTTGTAGCCGGGCACCCGCACGAGAGCGGAGCGGTTGTTGCGGCCCCAGCAGATGTAGGCCGGAGCCTCTCCCCCTCCGGCCAGGCGGGTGTAGGAGTTGACCCACTGGTTCGTCACCGCGGTGATCTCGGCGGCGTGCGCCAACAGGCCGGCGACGAATTGACGGCCGACCTTGGAGAGGTGGTATTCGTCCGACGCGTCATAGAAAGCATTGGTGTCTCCCTCGAAGAGGGACATGTGGGTGTGCATGCCGGAGCCGGGGAAATCGGCCAGGGGTTTCGGCATGAACGAGGCGTGGATACCAAGCAATGCCGCTACTTCCTTGACAACCACTCTGAAGGTCATGATGTTGTCTGCCGTGGAGAGAGCGTCGGCGTAACGCAGATCGATCTCGTGTTGCCCGGGGGCGGCCTCGTGGTGGGAGAACTCGACCGAGATCCCCATCTGTTCGAGCATCGAGATCGTCTTGCGGCGGAAATCGGAGCCCTGACCTAAGTTCGTGTGGTCGAAATAGCCGGCGTTGTCGAGCGGCTCAGGCGGTTCGCCAGTGGGCAGCGGGGTGCGGAAGAGGAAGAACTCGATCTCGGGATGGGTGTAGAACGTGAAGCCGCGTTCCCCCGCTTTCTTGAGGGCCCGTTTGAGGACGTGGCGCGGATCGGCGAACGACGGCGAGCCGTCGGGCAAGACGATGTCGCAGAACATCCGCGCCGTCGGCTTGGCCTGGTCACGCCACGGCAGGGTTTGGAACGTCGACGGGTCGGGCCGGGCGATCATGTCGGATTCGTACACTCGGGCGAAGCCCTCGATCGCCGAGCCGTCGAAACCGATCCCTTCGTCGAAGGCCTCCTCCACCTCGGTCGGTGAGATCGCGACCGACTTGAGGAATCCGAGCACGTCAGTGAACCAGAGCCGCACGAAGCGGACGTCGCGCTCCTCCATCGCCCTCAACACGTATTCGGTCTGCTTGCTCACAGGCGTTCCCCCTTATCACCGACCAGTCTGGCGCCCGGGTTCGTCACCGGCCACGATACCGGCGCCAGACACATGAGAAATATCGCATGTCGCGCCACAGGTGTCACTATGGCCGGAGGTTGTTTCACGTCGGTTACGATGTCGTCTCGTGACTCCAACCGCGCGCCCCACCGTCGAACCGTACCCCGTCTCCCCCGTGCGCCCCGTGCCGGCCTCGATCCCCCGACCGAATTACGTCGGCCTCGACGTCGATCCTCCGTACACCGGCTCCGACGTCCAACCGCCCGAGATCATCGAGGCGATGCGGGAGGCTGGAGCGCTCGCCGCGCTCGCCATCGCCGAGACGGGCAAGCTCGTCGCCCCCGGGGTGACGACCGACCAACTCGACGCCTTCGCCCACGAATTCGTCTGCGACCATGGCGCCTACCCCTCGGCCCTGCTTTACCCGGGCCATGGCGCCCCGCCCTTCCCCAAGGCGATCTGCACCTCCGTCAACGAGGTCATCTGCCATGGCATCCCCGACGCCCGCCCGCTCGAGGACGGCGACCTCGTCAAGATCGACATCACCGTCTTCAAGAACGGCGTCCACGGCGACTCCTGCGTCACCTTCCCCTGCGGCGAGATCGACCAAGCCTCCCGCGACCTCATGGTGCGCACCAAAGAGGCGATGGACCGCGCCATCAAGGCCGTCAAACCAGGCCGCCAGCTCAACATCATCGGACGCGTCATCGAGGCCTACGCCAAACGCTTCGGCTACGGCGTCGTGCGCGAATACACCGGTCATGGCGTCCACACCGCGTTCCACTCCGGGCTCGTCGTCCTCCACTACGACGAGCCGCGGGTGACGACGGTCATCGAACCGGGTATGACGTTCACCATCGAGCCGATGCTCACCTTGGGCGAGGCCGCCAACCATGTCTGGGACGACGGCTGGACGGTCGTCACCAATGACTATTCCCGATGCGCTCAGTTCGAGCACAGCCTCGTCGTCACCGAGACGGGAGCCGAGGTGTTGACACTGGCGCCGGGCGAGAAGCCCTGACGCGTCAGATTCTGTGAGCGGATTTCAGCGCTGCTGCTCGATCGAGGGCGGTTGGGGGCTGATCAGGCCGTTCTTCGCCTCCTGCTTGAGTTGGCGGCGCGCCCGTCGGCGATCCCACCAACTCGGGTGACGGATCGTCAACGACCCCAAGAGGATCGAACCGGTGATGATGAGGAGCGGTCCTTTTCCGCTCCGGAGCTGGCTGGGATCGATCTTGACGGTGCTGCTTCCCATCGAGGTGGTGAACCGATCGTGGTCCACCCTCCAGCCGACTGGCACGATGAGGAGGATCTCGCCGAACTTGGCGTCGACATCGATGCTGATGATCTCACTCGCCCACTGGGCGCGCTGAAAATCGAGCGTCACCCCTCCCTTGATCTTGAGGTAAGGAGGGACCAGCCAAGCGCCGTCGCGCCGTTCGTCGCCGAACATTCCGGAGAGCACGAGCGGATCGTCTTGGCGATAGCCCGCCGGGGTGTATCCCTGGGGCGCCGACGGAGTCACCGCCGGGCCCGTCGACGCTGAAGCGGCTGGCTTGTCCGAACTCGCACCATCTTCGGGATACGTGGGCCAAAAGCCCCCTTTGTTCTCCTCCGACCAAGGTTGTGACGTCATGATCTCATCCTACTGTCACCCCAGACCGTCATCACTGGGAGGTCTTCCACAAGCTCTTGCCCTTCACTGTCATCCCATGGTTATATAACGACAGAAGTAGAAAAAGTGAAAAATCTCATACGGTTTGGGGTTGGCTCTCCCGATTTGTGACGGTACCTTAGTAAATGCGGGGAACACCCACCGTGCTAGGCGAAGAAGTGAATAGCCTAGTGGGAGGTTCCAAGCGAGTCATCGGGGGGTGGCTCATACGATCGTTGCGAAGCGCTCCAGGGGGAGGCTCGCCACAAGGCGATTGTACGACGTCGCCGTTGATCCATCGACCCCGATCCTTACTCGTTTCGTTGTCGGTTCTGCCTGAGGGCATAGCTGGCAGCGAATGTCGGTCGCCTTTATCGGGGGAGACGGCGACCGACTTCTGAGGTGTCCCATCACGGAACACCGGGTGGCTCGCCATCGGGGGGCGGCGAGCCACCACCCCTACCCCACCTCAGCGTGGGTCCGCGCGTGGATCGTGCCCCGGCTGTGGAGGAGAGAGACTACGCCGGGCGCACAGGGAGAGAGGCGCGCGGGCCCACCCCTATTTCTCACCTGCGGGCGGTGATCAGCCGGACCGTCGACGACGACGTCGCAACGATGAGCGATGATCTGTGGTAAAGAGACATCATCAGCCGTCCCTCGGCTGCCCCATGATCGCCCGTCACGATCGAGGAGATCGCATGATCACCCACCTGTTCAGCGCGCCGCACATCCTGTTCCCCGATCGTCGCGAGATGTCCGCGGGATGGATCGAAGTGCGCAACGGCGTCATCACCGCCGCCGGGTACGGCGCCCCGCCCCGGGCCGCCACCGAGGAAGCGGACGGTTTCATCGTGCCCGGTTTTATCGACGTCCACGCCCATGGCGGCGGCGGAGCCAATTTCGGCACCACCCTTGGTGAAGCCAAAACAGTTCTAGCGACCCACCGGCGCCACGGCACGACGACGATGATCGCCTCGCTCGTCACCGCGGCTGTCGACGACCTCGTCGACAGCATCCATCTCCTCGCCCCCCTCGTCCATCAAGGGCTGCTCGCCGGCCTCCACCTCGAAGGGCCTTGCCTGTCGCCAGAGCGCAAGGGCGCCCACCCGCTCAACCATCTCATCAACCCGTCGACGAAGGTCATCAATGAACTCATCGAAGCCGGGCAGGGAACCATCAAGATGGTGACGATCGCCCCGGAGCGGGCCGGAGCGATCGAGGCGATCTCCCACCTCGTCGCTCAAGACATCGTCGTCAGCATCGGGCACACCTCGGCCGACTACGCGACGACGAAGGCCGCCATCGCCGCCGGCGCCAAAGGGGCGACCCACCTCTTCAACGCCATGCCCGACTTGTCGCACCGCAACCCCGGCCCCGTCTTGGCGCTCTGGCAGGATCCCCGGGTCTGGCTCGAACTCATCGTCGACGGCATCCATGTCGACCTCGCCCTCGTCGCCCACGTCGCCGCCACCGCCCCCCGACGGATCGTCCTCGTCACCGACGCCATGGCCGCCGCTGGGGCCGCCGATGGGCACTACATGTTGGGCGAGTTGCCCGTCGTCGTCCGTGACGGCGTGGCCCGCCTGGCCGGGGCCTCGACGATCGCCGGCTCGACCTTGACCCTCGACCGAGCAATCCGTCATCTCATCGAAGCGGGGACGCCGCCGATGCTGGCTTTGCGCGCCGCCACCGAGCACGCCGCCGCCTATCTCGGACTCGACGACGTCGGCAGCATCAAAGCGGGGCAACGGGCCGACCTCGTCTTTCTCGACAATGATTTCCAGGTCCGCCGTGTCATGTCCGGTGGCGCCTGGGTCAAGTGACCTGGCAGGCTTCACCCATGGCCCACAGCACCGCAGCGTTCGGCGCCGCCACCTTCGTCGCCGGTGCTGAATCCTTCCTCGTCGAGCGAGAGACCAAGCGTGTCATCGCCGAACTGCGACGGCGCGATCCGTCGGCGTCATGGACGCAGATCGACGCCGCCGACCTGACGCCGAACGAGATCATGGCCCGCACCGGAGCCGACCTGTTCTCCACCGGAGCCATCGCCTGTTTCCTCGGTCTGGAGCGTTTGCCGAAGGAATCCGAATCCTCCCTGCTCGCCCTCCTCGACGACATCCCCGCCACCACGGCCGTCATCTGCACCCATGCCGGTGGCAACGCCGGACGCGCCTTGGCCAAGAAGGTGAGGGACCGTTCGGATCTTGTCATCGAGTGCCCCGCCGTCAAACCCTGGGAACTTCCCCGGTTCCTCCGCGACGAGGCGGCCCGCGAGCACGGCGCCCTCGATCAAGCGGCGGCCCACCACCTCGTCGACGCGCTGGGGCCCGACCTGAGAACCTTGAGCGCGGCGATCGCCCAGCTGATCGACGATTCCGAGGATCGCCACGTCACCCTCGAACAGGCGAAGCGCTATTTCGCCGGACGGGCGCATGTGACAAGTTTCGCGGTCGCCGACCACGCCGTCGCCGGTCGGGCCGGTGAGGCGATCGTCGCCCTGCGGTGGGCGTTGACGACAGGAGTCGCGCCGGTCCTCATCACCGCCGCCGTCGCCACCCAGTTACGCCAACTGGGCCGCTATTTGGCGGCGGGCAGGAACGGCGCGCCCAGCGCCGCCAGCGTCGGGGTGCCCCCGTGGAAACTCAAGGACATCGCCCACCAGGCTCGCTCGTGGAGCGAACCGGCGATCGCCTCCGCCATCCGGGCGACCGGGCGAGCCGACGCCGACATCAAGGGCGCGGCACACGACGCCAGCTTCGCCCTCGAACGACTCATCCTGCGGGTGGTATCCGCCCGGAGGGCCGCGTTCAACCGACCTTCTGCACCACAGTGACGAGGGCGTCGTCGTCGACGGCGACCGCGATCGAACCATGGCGATCGGTGCGCGCAACCGTCATCCCCAACCGTGTCAAAGCGGCCAACGTGGCCGCCGCAGGATGGCCATAATCGTTTCCTTCGCCGACCCCGATGAGAGCGATCGACGCGCCCGTCGCCGCCAAGAAACCCTCGTCGAATCCCGATGAGCCGTGGTGAGGCGTCTTGAGCACGTCGACGGCGATCGCATCGCCCTGAGCGACGAGCGAACGTTGAGCGGGCTCTTCGATGTCGCCGGTCGTCAGAAGACTGATCTGGCCCACCGCCGTGGTCGTGGCGATATCGATCCGGGCGACGATCGAGGCGTCGTTGACCGCTCCTGATTCCCCATCCTCGCTCAGCGCGCTCGTGTGCAGTGGCGTGGCGGCGAGGATGTCCAGGCGCGCCGAGCCGACGACCACGCTCGCCCCAACTCGTGCGGGGCGGATCGTCACTCCCCGATCCCGGGCTTGCTGAAGGGCGCTGTCCTGTTCGGCCCCCTCGAGCACGAGGATCGTGGAGACGGCGGCGCCCGCGAGCACCTCGTCGAGACCGCCGGTGTGGTCGGCATGGGGGTGGGTGAGGACGAGCACGGGGATCTCAGCGACGCCCAACCCGGCCAAGCAGCGCCCCGCTCCCGAACTCGGCGGGCCGGTGTCGATGACGATCGCCACCCCCGGCCCGGCGTTGACGACCGTCATGTCGCCTTGTCCGACGTCGCAGGTGACGATGAGCCAATCGCGAGGCGGCCAGCCGGGTTGAATCGGTGGGGACACCATCCCGGCGACCATGAGGATGGTCGCGAGCACGACGGCGATCGGCCGGGCCAGCACGTGAGGGACGACCTGGGCTGTGAGCAGGCAGGCGAGGGCGAGGAGGACGAGCCCGATCGGTGTGACCGGCCACTCGTAGGAGGCGCCCGCCAGAGCGGAGCAATACTCGGCGACGGCGATGATCGGCGCTGTCCCCCACCCGGCCACGCGCCCGAGCAGTGACGCCACGGTGGGTGAGATGACGGCGACGAGGGCGGTCGCGAGGCCGGCGACGGTGGTCGGGCCGACCCACGGGCCGGCGGCCGCGTTGGCGACCAAGCCACTGAGGCTGATCGCCCCTGATAGCCAGGTGACGACCGGCTGAGTGGCTAGTTGGGCGGCCAAGGGAACGGCGATCGCTTCGGCCAACCACCCGGGCAACCAGCGTTCTAACCGGTCCGCCCATCGGCGGGCCCACAGGATGATGCCGCCACAGGCGAGGACGGACAGGGCGAACCCGATCGACCGGCTCATCCACGGATCGATCCAGCACAAGGCGATGATGGCGACACTGAGCGCCCGCAGCCCGGAGGCCGTCGGATCGGCCCTCCCGAGGGCCGCTAAGCCCGCCAGCCCCATGGCGGCGGCCCGCACCACGCTCGGCTCCCCGTGGCACAAGGCGACGAAACCGACCGTCGTGGCGACGGCGAGGAGGGTGATCCCCCTCCCCCGCGCTCCGACGGCGCGAGCCATGGCGGTGACGAAGGCGAGCATGATCGTCAGATTCGCCCCCGACACGGCGGTGAGATGAGTCAGCCCCGTGGTGCGGAACTGCTCCTTGAGCGTCGTGGGCATGAGCGAGGTGTCGCCGACGACGAGCGCGGGCACGAGAGCGGCTTGGTCTGCGGGAGCTAAGGACATCGCCTCTCTCAGCCCGGCCCGAATTCGTTCGACGACGACCTGCCAGGCCGCCGGCGACTCCACGACGACGGGCGCCGAGGCGCCGGTCAGCTCAGCGACGACGCCATCGGCCACGTCGGCCGGGGCGAGACGGGCGGTGATCGTCACCGTCGCCCCGAGGGGGATCGCGGCCCACGATTCGGCCTGGGAGGCGTTCAACCAGGCGAGGATGGGAGCACGGGTGCTCCACGTCGTCCCGTCGAGGGTGAACTGGCGCAGCGTGCCGTCGAGGCGCACCGACCCCCGATCACCGACCGGGGCGAGGGTGGTGACGGTGACCTCGGCGCTGACCGCCCGGCTCGAGGCGGCCGCATGGGCCGCCGGCCCGTCCGTGAGGATGAGGACGCGCCCGCCGCCGATGATCGCGCAGCTGATGAGAGCGACGGCGACGAGGGCGGCCGAGGCCCAACGCCGCTTCCAGGCCACAAGAGCGGCCATGAAGCCCACCCCGGCGGCGATGGCGAGGCCGAACCGGGCGCCGGTGACGACGGCCATCCCCGCCCAAGCCGCCACTGCGGCCGGGACCAGCCGGCGATCGGGCCCTGTCATCACACGCGAACATAGGGGGCGATGCGTTCATAGGTTTTCGCGCCGATGCCATCGACTTCCTGAAGCTCCGCCGTCTGGGTGAAAGGACCATAGGCCTCCCTCCAGGCCAGGATCGCGGCGGCCGTCACCTCCCCCACCCCGGGGAGCGTGTCCAGTTGAGCGGCGGTGGCGGTGTTGAGGTCGATGAGCGTCGACGCCGCCCCCGATTCAGCGCCGGTGGGGACAGCCTGCCCGTCGGCGCCAGAACGTATCTCGCCGACCGGCTCATCGACCGTGCCGATGATGATCTGGACGCCATCGGTGAGAAAGGCGGCGAGGTTGAGGCCAGCCGGATCAGCCTCGTCGGTCAGACCGCCAGCCGCTGCGATGGCGTCATGCACCCGGCTCCCGGCCGGCACCGAGACGATGCCGGGATGATGGACGGCCCCGAGAACATGGATCGTCCACGGCGCCGCTGGTGGTTCCGGGGTCGTTGTGGCGATCGGCTCGCTCCACTGCGGAGTCGCTGTCGCGGCGACAGCTGATTCGATGGGCAAGGTCCGGGCGGAGAGGATCGCCCAAGCGCAGAGCGCCACCGCGATGAGCCCGAGTGCGGACAACGCCTTGACATGTCGGGCGCCGACTTCCCGGAGGCGATCGGCCATCCCAGGCCAAGCGGGGCTCCGGGGCGGCGAGCTGGGACGCGCCCGCCAGACCTCGCGTCGATCGTCGTCAGAGCTGGCCTGCGGTTCAGCGGCATCGTCCGCCTCGTCGGGATCGTTTGGCCCGACGATGACGTGGTCTTCGTCGACGATCGCCTCGTCGCTGTTCCAGGCTCGCCTCCCCGCCCCCGCCGCCGCTCGAAGGGCGACCGGGTCGACGCGTTGAGCGAGCACGTCTGCGCCGACGCCGTCGAGCCGCCTCAGGCGTGACAGATAGCGTTCCTGCGACCACCCGTCGTCGCGGGCGTGTTCTCGTAAACCCACGCCCCACCATGGGCGGCGGGCGAGTCGCCGTGTCGTCTTCCCCCGATCTGTGGACGAATCCGCCCGATCACAACAGGTTGGGGAAGAATGCCATCACTGAGCCGGGACGAGAGAGACCATCTTCGGCAGGCGGACGATCGTCTTGGCGACCTCGCGGCCGGCCAAACTGCGCTGGACCCCCGGGTCCGCCAAGGCCAGCGCGACGGCGTCCTGCTCGGAGATCGTCGTCGGCACCTGGATTTTCGCTCGGATCTTCCCTTGGACCTGCACGACCATCGTCACCTCGTCGACACTGCGCAGTTGCGGATCGGCCACCGGCCAAGACACCTCCGCGACCGACGGCGCGTGACCGAGCTTCTCCCACATCTCCTCCGCCACATAAGGGGCGAAGAGGGAGAGGGCCACCGCGGTGTGCTCGGCGGCTTCCCGCACCGCGGGATCGGCCGGGCCGCAGCCGGAGTCGATAGCTTTACGCGTGGCGTTGACCAATTCCATGATCCGGGCGACGACGACGTTGAAACGCTGCGCTTCGAGCAAATCGGTGATCTCGCCGATGGCACGATGGCAAGTGCGCCGTAGCGTCACGTCCCCGGTGGCGGGATCGACCCCGGGAGCGCTCGTGACGTCGTCGGCGATCCGCCAAGCCCGCTGGAGGAATTTGAGGGTGGCCGCCGGAGAGACGTCGGCCCAGTCGATGTCTTCTTCCGGCGGGCCGGCGAAGACGACGGTGGTGCGGATCGCGTCGACGCCGAAACGGTCGATTTGCTCGCCGAGGTTGACGCCGTTCCCCAAGCTCTTGCTCATGGCTTTGCCCTCGTTGATGACCTGCCCCTGGTTGAGCAGGCGGACGAAGGGTTCGTCGAAGTCGACGAGGCCCAAGTCATTGAGGACCTTGGTGAAGAACCGGCTGTAGAGCAGGTGGAGGATGGCGTGTTCGACACCGCCGACGTATTGGTCGACAGGCATCCACCGCTTGACGTCGTTTGGTGAGAACGGGGCCGTCTCATCGCCGGGCGAGCAGTAGCGCAGGTAATACCACGACGAGTCGACGAAGGTGTCCATCGTGTCGGTGTCGCGTTGGGCCGGACCGCCGCACTTGGGACAGGTCGTGGCGACCCAGTCGGTCGCGTTGGCCAAGGGCGAGACGCCGTTTTGGGGAACGAGGTCGGCGCCTTTGAGATCGGGCAGACGCACCGGCAACTGCTCCTCAGGAACCGCCACCTCGCCGTCGGCCGGGCAGTGGACGATCGGGATGGGGCAGCCCCAGAAGCGCTGTCGGCTGAGCAGCCAATCCCGCAGCCGGAAGGTGATCGTCGCATGGCCGGCGCCGTCGGCTTGAAGCTTCTCGTTGATCGTCGCGATGCCGGAGGCTTTGTCCGTCAGCCCGTCGAGCGGGCCGGAGTTGATGTAGGCGCCGTCTCCGGCGGTGGCCACTCCCGTGGTCGCCGGATCGCCCTCTCCGGTGTCGATGACGGTGACGACGGGAAGGTCGAAGGCGCGCGCGAAGTCGAGATCGCGCTGATCATGGGCCGGCACCGCCATGATGGCGCCGGTGCCGTATTCGCTCAGCACGTAATCGGCCGCCCAAATCGGCAGCTTCCCGCCGGTCAGCGGATTGGTGGCGTAGCGGCCGAGGAAGACACCCGTCTTGGGCCGGTCGGTCGCCTGGCGCTCGATCTCGGTGGCCCGCTTGGTCTGCTCGAGGTAGGCCTCGAAGGCCTCACGCTGCTCGTCGGTGACCAACTCTTGAGCCAAGTCGGCGTCGGGAGCGACGACCATGAAGGTGGCGCCGTAGAGGGTGTCGGGTCGCGTCGTGAACACGGTGATCGGTTCGTCACGCCCGTCGACGACGAAATCGACGGTGGCCCCTTCGGACCGGCCGATCCAGTTCCGCTGCATGGCGAGAACGCGATCGGGCCACGAGCCCTCGATCTTCGCCATGTCGTCGAGCAGGCGTTGCGCGTAGTCGGTGATCTTGAAGTACCACTGGGTCAACTTGCGTTTGGTGACCGGTGTCTTCGAACGCTCGCACAGCCCCTGGACCACTTGCTCGTTGGCCAGCACGGTGCCGCAGGCCTCGCACCAGTTGACGTAGGAATCTTTCCGGTACGCCAGGCCACGGTTGAAGAATTGGATGAACAACCATTGGGTCCAGTGGTAATACTCCGGATCCGAGGTGTGGAGGCGACGTGACCAGTCGAAGCTGAGCCCGTAGCGATGGAATGATTGCGCCTGCGTCTCGATATTGGCGTACGTCCATTCGCCGGGATCGGAGTTGCGGGCGATGGCGGCGTTCTCCGCCGGTAGGCCGAAGGAGTCCCAGCCGATCGGGTGCATGACGTCGTAGCCAAGCAGTTTCCAGTAACGCGCGATGACATCGCCCATGACGAAAGCTTCAGCGTGACCCATGTGAAGATCGCCCGACGGATAGGGGAACATGTCGAGCATGTAGCGACGCTCCTTCGACCCATCGTCGAGCGCGCGGAAGGTGTCATGCTCCTGCCAATACCGCTGCCATTTCTCCTGGGCCGCCACCGCGTCGTATCCCGGGCGGGGCGAAGCCGCCTGTTCCGTCACCGTCTTCTCGTCCGTCATCGTCGAATTCTGTCTCTCGTCGTACGCACGCCGGGCAGGGCGTGAACCGATCCGCCACATCGGCAGACCTGGGTGATTCTACGCCGCTCGTTCCACGGCATGAGAAAACCGTCTAACGGCGATGTTCATCCTTCCTATTTGGGGATAACCCCACCGATTCTCTTTTTCCTGTGGACGAAGAACGAAGGCTCGCCGACGACGCCATGGTCCCGGTGGAGGTGAGCCATGGATCGACGACAGCAAGCCGGGCGCGAAGGCGAAGAGATCGCCGCCCGCTATCTCGAACACCTGGGGTGGTCGGTGATCGAGCGGAATTGGAGGCATGGGCGCGATGGCGAGATCGACATCGTCGCTCGTCAGCCGGAGCCGGCCCCGGGCGGCGCCCTCGTCATCTGCGAGGTGAAGACACGGCGCGGCATGGGCTTCGGGTCTCCTCTGGAGGCGATCACCGTCGCCAAAGTGCGCACCCTCAAGCGCCTCGCAGGAGCATGGCTGGCGGAGCATCCCGGGCATTGGGCGGTGGTGCGGATCGACGCCATCGGCGTGCTCGTGAGACCGGGCCAGGAGCCGGATATCACTCATGAGCGGGATGTGACGCGGTGAACCTGGCACGAGCGAAGTCGATCGCTTTGATCGGCATGGAGGCGACCATCGTCGAGATCGAGGCCTGGATCGGCCCGGGGCTGCCCCGCACCGTCATCGTCGGATTGCCCGACACCGCCTTATACGAATCGCGCGACCGGTGCAAAGCGGCGGTGGCGAGCACCGGATTGGCTTGGCCGGGGCAGGTCGTGACGATCAATTTGACGCCGGCCACGTTGCCGAAGGCCGGTTCTCACTACGATCTCGGCATCGCCGCAGCGGTGTTGGCGGCCCACCGGATCGTCTCCCCCGTTCTCCTCGAGGATCTCGTCATCCTCGGCGAACTTGGTCTCGATGGCAGAGTCCACGCCGTCCGCGGTGTCCTGCCGGCTCTCATCTGCGCCTACCGTCGAGGAATCACCCGGGCTGTCGTGCCGGCCAGTCAGATGCGTGAGGCCGGCCTCGTCGAGGGTATGACGGTGTCGCCGGTGGCGAGCCTGGCCGATCTCATCGCTCTCCTCAACGGCGATCCCACCCCGCCGGTCTCCGCTGCGCCCCCGGAGGCGCCGGAGCCCTCCGCAATCGGGGATGATCTCAGCGATGTCATCGGCTTACGAACGGAGAAATGGGCCCTCGAGGTGGCGGCCGCCGGCCGGCACCACCTCTATTTCCATGGCCCTCCCGGCGTTGGGAAAACACTTCTCGCCTCCCGGTTGCCGACGATCTTGCCCGATTTGACGGTGAGCGAGGCGCTCGAAGTCGCCTCGATCCACTCGCTGCTCGAACCAGCGGCCATCACCGGATTGCCGGTTCGCCCGCCCTACTCCGACCCCCATCACACGATCTCCCTGGCCGCCCTGGTCGGCGGAGGCGCCCGGATAGCACGGCCCGGAGCCGTCTCCCGGGCCCATCGGGGGGTCCTCTTCCTCGACGAGGCGCCCGAGTTCCCCGCTAAATCGCTCGATTGCCTGCGCACCCCGCTGGAATCGGGCGAAATCCTCCTGGGGCGCTCTGAGACCCAAGTGGTCTACCCGGCCCGGTTCCAATTGGTGCTGGCGGCCAACCCCTGTCCGTGCGGTTTCGCCGCCACCCCCGGCGCCTCATGCGGGTGCACACCGATGGCGATTCGGCGTTACGCCGCCCGAATCTCGGGGCCGATCCTCGACCGGATCGACATCCACCAGCACATCACCCCCTCCCGGCTCTCTCTGACCGCCCTCTACCACGGGGGCGAGGAATCCTCCTCGGTCGTGGCCGCACGCGTGGCCGAAGCGCGTGACCGCCAGTCACGCCGCTATCGCGGATTGCCGTGGCAGGTCAACGCGGAGGTCCCCGGAGGCCACCTCCACAACGCGATGCCGAGCCCGCAGGGCATCGACCTTCTCGAGGCCGCTGTCAGCCGCGGACATCTCACTCCCCGCGGCGCTGACAAGGTCATACGGGTGGCGTGGAGCATCGCCGATCTCGACGCGAACGATCGCCCCGAGGCCGATCATCTCAAAGCCGCCCTCGCCCTGCGGAGCGGAGAACCCCTGCCGAGGAGACACCATGACCAACGACGCTGACACCACCCCTCTCTCGCCGAGCGGATCGCCACCGACGACAGCGACCTCGATCGACGATAAGGAGCGCCTGGCCCGGATGGCCTTGTGCGCGATCAGCGACCCGGCGAACCCGAAACTGTGCGATCTCGTCGCGGCCTTCGGAGCGGTCGAGGTCTGGCGCTGCCTGCGTGAGGGCGATTCCGAGGCGGCGGTGGCCCGGCGGGCCCGCAGCCTCGACCTCGCCGAGGTGGGGGAGGCCACAACCGCGTCAGGGACGCGCTTTCTCATCCCCGGCGACGACGAGTGGCCCCAAGGTGTTCAGGCCCTGGGGTGGTGCTCGGTCGGTGAGTGGAGAGGAGCCCCCTTCGGTTTGTGGGCGGCCGGACCCGCTCGGCTCGACGCGATGACGCGCTCGGCCGTGGCCGTCGTCGGCGCCCGGGCCGCGACCAACTATGGCGAACACGCGGCGGCCGACTTCGCCGCCGGACTCGCCGAGAAAGGGATCACCATCGTTTCTGGTGGGGCCTATGGCATCGACGCCGCAGCTCACCGGGGCAGTTTGGCCGTCGCTGGACCGACGATCGCCGTGCTGGCCGGCGGGCTCGGCTCGTACTACCCCGTCGGCAACACTCATCTGTTCGAGCGGATCCGCGAGACCGGGCTCCTCGTCAGCGAGCAGCCGCCCACCCGGCCGCCCTCACGCGTGCGTTTCCTCACCCGGAACCGTCTCATCGCGGCCTTGTCCGGAGCCACGCTGGTTGTCGAAGGGTCCTCTCGCAGCGGCGCGTCGAACACCGCCCGTTGGTGCGGAGCCGTGGGGCGTCCGATTTTGGCGGTCCCCGGGCCGATCACCTCCACACTCTCAGCCACGCCTCACCGTCTCATCCGTTGTGGCGAAGCGACCCTCGTCGCCTCCGTCGACGACGTCCTCGAAGCGATCGCCCCGTTGAACGCCGAGGAACTCCCAGCCGCATCAGAACATGTCGATCCTCAGGAGGAGCTGACCACCACGGAGCACGACGTCGCCGAGGCGTTGCCCGCCCGTGGCTCGGTGACTCCCGGAGACCTCGTCGCCCTCACCGGGCTCACACCCCTCAAGGTCGGCGCAGCCCTCGTCGGCCTGGCTGAGAAGGGACTGATCGTCGAAGCGAAACCAGGCGCTTGGAAGAGGCGGCGCGGAACAGGCGAAAGAAAGAGCCATGGGTGAACCCGAGATCATCCCTGCCGGGAGAAGTCAGGCGCGAAACCGGGCGGAGACCTCATGATCGATGAGAGCGGCCAGCGAGTCGAGCCACACCTTGTCGGCGTTGAGGCAGGGAATCCGGTGGAACTCCCCTCCCCCCGCTTCGAGGAAAGCCTCACGGTTGAGGATGTTGATCTCCTCGTCGGTCTCCAGGCAATCGGCGGCGAACCCGGGGCAGAAGACATCGACCCGGCCCATCGTGGCGGCGCCCCACTCGGCCATCGTGTCGATCGTGGCGGGAGTCAACCAGGGAGCAGGTCCAAACTTCGACTGGTAGGTCATGACCGCCTCGTCGGCGGTCAAGCCGAGGCGCTGGCGCAACAACGTGGTCGTCGACGCGCATTGCTCCGGGTAGGGATCGCCCTGGCGCACCAAGGAGACGGGGATGCCGTGGTAGCTGAGGAGGAGCCGGTCGCCGGCGGCGAAATCGGGCCGCCCGTTGACGTCCCAGGCCGCTTCGATCGCATGGGCCATGGCCTCGATGTAACCGGCGTCGGTGTGGTAATCGCGCACCCGTTCGATCGTCATCCCCTCGGGCTGACCATAGGCCTCCAGGACGTCGTCGATCGACCCGGTCGTCGTCGTCGAATACTGAGGGAACAGCGGGAGGACGAGCACCCGGCTCACACCGGAGCGACGAAGCTCATCGAGGACACTGGGAAGGTTCGGTTGCCCGTAGCGCATGGCGAAGCGAACCTCTACCCGATCATGGAGCCGATCGGCCACACCGGCCGTTTGGGCCTGGGTGTGCACGAGCAAAGGCGACCCCTGGGGCAACCAGACGGAGGCGTATTTCTCGGCCGATTTCTTCGGCCGCACCCGCAGGATGATGCCCTCGAGGATGGGCAGCCAAATCCAGCGGGGCATGGCGACGATCCGCCGGTCGCTGAGGAACTCGCGCAGATAGACGCGCACCGCCTCAGTCGTCGGCTCCGGTGGAGTGCCCAAGTTGACGAGAACGACGGCTGGCTTGGCTGCTGTGGTCTCAGCGGATCCCGTCGAAGGGACCGGCGCCGATGGGGGCTTCGGCGCCGCGACGCTGTCAGAAGTGGGAGATGGCTCAGCCATGGCATCCTTTCCAGGGGTGACGATGCGCGAAGACGATTCTGCGGTGTGACCATTTCGAACTTAGGTCACCCTTATTCTAGAACCTCGCTGTCAAGTCTCCCCATCATGCCTACCGCTAGGGGAAACGACAGCGATGACCGAAGCTGTGGCGATGATTCCCCCCTCCATCGATCGGCGTCAGCGCACCGGCTCGACGGTCACCGTCAGCGCCTGCGCCGCTGTCCGGGCGCGTCGCCGGGCCTCGTCGATGTCATTTCCTCGAGCCACGGCGACAGCGACTCGGCGGTGGCCGTCGACGGTCGGTTTGCCGAAGATCCGCAGTTGCACCGTCGGCTCGGCCAAAGCGACGTCGACCTGGTCGTAGCGGGGAACCCCCTGACCCTCGGCGATGACCGCGCAACTGGCGGATGGGCCCAGACTGGTGATTCCCGGCACCGGGAAACCGAGGCAGGCGCGCACGTGGAGGGCGAACTCGGAGAGATCCTGAGAGGCGAGAGTGACAAGCCCAGTGTCGTGAGGCCGGGGCGAGACCTCGGAGAAGATGACCTCGTCGCCGCGGATGAACAACTCGACGCCGAACAACCCCCACCCGCCCAAGGCCCCGGTCACCTCGTCGGCGATCGCGCAGGCCCGCTCCCACACCCCTTCCGGCAAGGGTTGGGGCTGCCAGGATTCCCGGTAGTCACCATCGACTTGGACATGGCCGATCGGCGGGCAGAAGGTGACGCCATCGCGGTGGCGCACCGTCAAGAGGGTGATCTCGCAATCGAAGTCGACGAATCCTTCGACGATGACACGGGTCGCTCCCGTCGTGGCGGCCCGGCCGCCGGTGACCGCTTCCTGCCAGGCGGCGGCGATGTCCTCGGTGCGACGGATGACCGACTGGCCGTGGCCGGAGGAGCTCATCACCGGTTTGATGACACACGGCAGGCCGACTTCGCTCACCGCGGCACGGACCTCGTCCTCGGAATCGGCGAAGACATACGGGGAGGTCGCCAGCCCGAGAGTCTCTGCCGCCAACCGCCGGATGCCCTCGCGGTCCATCGTCAACTGAACGGCGCGAGGATTCGGGACCACCCGGGTGATCCCTTCAGCTTCGAGTGCGGCGAGGGTGTCAGTGGCGATCGCCTCGACTTCGGGAATGACGAGCGCGGGCCGTTCCTCGGCGATGACCTGGCGCAAGGCCGGCCCGTCGAGCATCGAGAGGACGTGGCAGCGGTGGGCCACCGCCATGGCTGGAGCGCCGGCGTAGCGGTCGACGGCGATCGTCTCGATCCCCAACCGCTGCAGTTCGATGACCACCTCTTTGCCCAACTCGCCCGAGCCGAGCACCATGACACGGGTTCCGGTCGCCGGTCGCGGAGCGCCGTCGTCAAGCGGGGTGACGCTCGGAGATTGAGGGGTCTCGATCCGGCCAGGAGGGAGCAATCCGAATGACATAGGTGCCTTTCAATGACTGGTGGGCTCAGGGTGATCCGGACGCACGGCTGCGCCCTCACCCTTCGATCGTGAGAGCGGAGAGCTGATTGCCCCGCCCGTCCGCCAAGACAAGCATGATTGGTTGTCGTTGTGTCGTGAAGGTGACGGTGCCGGTCGTCTCCGTGGCCCCGGCGCGAATCGTGCCGTACTCCAGGGAGTCCGCGGCGCCGCCGACCGGGCGAAGATCGACCGAATCGTTGACGCCGAAGGCGTAGAACATGTAGGTGAGCGTGCCGTCGTCGACGACGATCGACAAGGTCGCCGTGACCCGATCGCCGGACCACTGATGATCGGTGATCTTCCAGTACCCGGAAACCGACGACGTCTCGAACGCGATGCCGCCGGTGCGCTGCTCGGCGTCGACCGAGGTCTCCGAGGCAGGAACGACCCCCGGATCGGCGGAGCGCCCGACCTGATAGATGAGGAACCCTCCGACCATGATGACGGCGACGGCGATGGCGAAAATGGGGATCCATCCCAACCGCCTCGGCGGCGCGTAGTGGGCGATCGACGCTCCCGGGGTCGGTGGGGCGCCGGGAGTCGACGAGGAAGGCCCGAAGGTGGGATTCTCAGCTGGATGTGCCATCGCCTCCAGACTACTGGAGCGAGTAAGAATTGCCGACCGAACCGCTCGACCGCGTCCTCATCCACAGCTCATCGCTAGGGCGACCATCGATCCCCAGATCCAGCCCGCCTGGGCATGGGACGCCACATCTCCCCATGGTCCGGGTATGACGATCTCGCCAGCACTGGCCGCATTCCATCGCTTCTCCCCCACCGCGCTCGCCTCACCCCCCTCCTCGACGAGCCTGAGCCCACCCACGGGTGAGGCCGAAGACCTCGCTTTGAAACGGCGCTGCCAGGCCTGCGACCTCCTCCTCGGCGAACCGGTGGGGGCGTGGTCGCAACGGGCCGAAGACCTGCTCGACCAGGCCCTCACCGGTGAGCCGATGTCGTCGGCCGATCTCGCCGAATGGGCGGTCCTCCTCGAGGAGGTCGCCGTTCGTGATCGTTGGTGGTGGCGCCTGACGTCAAGGACCGCGCCACTTCTCCTCAGCCTCGCCTGTGCCATCGTGCGCGGCACGCCACGGGCCCATCGCAACGCGCCGATCGCCGTCACCGCCATCACCGCATGGGTGGCCGACGACACCGTCCTCTTTCGGCGGTGCTACGGGGAGTTGGTCGCCTCCGGGGAGAGGGGCGCTCTCACCGCTCTCGTACGGCGGATCCACGACTCACCGTTCGCTCCGGCGGATTGGGGGGATCTCATGCGCCAAGCCCGGCGCCGGTTGAACACGGCTCCACCGTGTTGATCCGCGTGGGGGGGCCTTAGTGGTCTGTCATCTCCCTACCGGCTCCCAGGCGAGAAGACCGGCCCAGTGAAGGCCGGCCTGAGGCGATCACAACTGGACGCCGACGATATGGCCGATCGCATAGGTCAGGGCCATCGTCAAGCAGCCGACGATGACGTTGCGCAGAATCCCCTTGGGCACGGAGGCGCGGCCGAGATAGGAGGAGACGGATCCTGTCAGCACCAACGCCAAAATGACGGCGATGAGGGTGGCGACGACCCGGGCTGAGGCCGGGCTCGCCACCATGGTGACGAGCGGGATGACCGCCCCGATAGTGAAGGAGATGAAGGAGGCGAAAGCCGCCTGCCACGGGGAGGTCTGCTCGTAGGCGCTGATGCCGAAATCAGCTTCCGTCTGCGATCCGACAGCGTCGTGGCGGTGCAGATCGCGGGCCACCTCGTCGGCCAGATCGGCGCTCAAGCCCTTCGAGCGCCAGCTGTGCGACAAACGAGCCAAAGCGGCGCCGGGATCCTTGGCGAGAGATTCCTTGACCGATTCGACGGCGGCGCGCTCGGTGTCACGTTGGCTTGAGACGGAGACGTACTCCCCGCCGGCCATCGACAACGCCCCGGCGACCAACCCGGCCAGGCCGGCGATGAGGAGGGTCTGCGAATCCGCCGCCGCGCCCGCCACACCCATGACGATGCCGGCGGTGGAGACGATGCCGTCGTTGGCGCCGAGCACCCCGGCTCGTAACCAGTTGAGTTTGCTCGACAGGTTGGCGCCCTCGTCGACACTAGGAGCAGCGTTCGCCTCAGTGGGCACGGTTTGCGACATGGCACCAGGATTCCCGGAACCGCCCCCCATAAGCAACCAAGGAAAACCTTACCTGGCAAGCGCGGGCGCCACCGATGTGGCGATCAACCGCCTCGTCGCACAATGCGACGTCGACGATCACTTATCGGCCGGGACTTGAAGCTCGGCATGGGCGATCTCTTCGAGAGAGACGTCGCGGAAGGTCAGGACATGGGCGTATTTGACGAAACGGGTCGGACGGTAGAGATCCCACACCCAGGCGTCCCACATCGTGATGTCGTAGTAGACGTCAGCGGCTTCGGTGCGGACCTTGACCTCGACATTGTTGCAGAGATAGAACCGCCGGTCCGTCTCGACAGCGTATTTGAAGATCCCTACAACATCTTTGTATTCGCGATAGAGAGACAGCTCTTGTTCTGTCTCATATTGCTCGAGGTCTTCAGCGCTCATAATCACCTCACTGTAGAGCATGAGACTGCGACATCGCATTCATCGGGCGCCCGCGTGCCGTCCGGTTCAGGCGCATTCACGCCCTCATCAGGGCACGACCATGACGATCATCGCATCGCCCTTCGAACATTGTCGTAGGTCAGCCGGTGGATCGGGCTCGGCCCGAGCGTCATGAGCCGTTCTTGGTGCAAGGCCGTCCCATATCCCTTGTGACGAGCGAACTCATAACCGGGATAGGCCGTGTCGTAGTCATTCATCATGGTGTCGCGGACGACTTTGGCGACGATCGAGGCGGCGCTGACGCACGGCACCACCTGATCGGCTTTCCACATGCCGACCGACGGAACGGCCAGCCCCGGCATGGCGAAACCGTCGGAGACGACGAACCCCGGAGCGATCTCCAGCTTCAAGACGGCCCGGCGCAGCGCCTGGATATCGGCTTCCTGGATCCCCCACCGGTCGCACTCGTCAGCGGACACCTCGACCCAGGCGACCGCTGCGGCCTCGGCGAGGATCCGCTCGAACAACGATTCCCGACGGCGTGGAGTCAACGCCTTGGAATCATCCAACTGCTCGCGCCACGTCATCGCATCGACAGGGTTGGTGGTGGAGAAATCACAGGGTTCGGTCTCCAGGATGACGGCTGCCGCCACGAGCGGCCCGGCACAAGCTCCACGCCCAGCCTCATCGACACCCGCGACAGGGCCGAAACCCGCGGTGACGAGAGCCGACTCGAAATCGTTCACTCGCCCGTCAACAACCGGACAGGACGGGACCGACGCCCGGCGGCGATTCCGCTGCGGCTGGGATGTTCGCGAAGGACTCAGGGGTGTGGAAGCGAGTCGCCCGCCCCAAAGGGAAGGCGATGAACGCGACCGGTCCACGCACGGCCGTTTCGGGAGGGAAAGCGACGAGCGGATCAGAATCGCACAGGTGATAGCGCGAATCAGCCGATCGGTTCCGGTGATCGCCGAGGACAAAAATTCTCCCCTCGGGCACGATGACATCGAAGGCGATCGTCGACGGTTCGACGGTCACTCCCCCTTCGCTGAAGAGGTAGGCCGATTCCTCAAGCGCGTACCCGTTGACGGTGATCCGGCCGGCTTCATCGCAGCACGTCACTCGATCACCGCCCTTGCCGATGACACGTTTGACTAGGTAACTCTCACCGGTGTAGGGCCGTAAACCGAGAAATTGGAGGACAGATTCGATGGCCCCCGGCTCCGCCGCCTCGGGCATCCACCCCTCCTCGTCTTCGAAGACGACGATGTCGCCCCGATCGAACTCGGTGATCCGCGAGACGATGACCCGGTCGTTGATCTGCAGCGTGTTCTCCATCGAACCGGAGGGGATGACGAACATCTGAAAGAGGAAGGCCTTGAAGAGGGCGGCGAGAAGGATCGAGGCGAGGACGATGATGCCGATCTCAAGGAACGCCTGGCGAATCTTTTGCCCGGAGGTTTGATGGGGTCGTTTGACGGCGCCCTCACTCGCCTGAGCGTTCCCAGCGGTTCCGCGCGGAGCCGAAGAGACGGTCGACTCTATCCGTGCCATAGCCGCTCCTCTCATTGCCGCTTAACCACGTCAGTCTAGTCCTTCACCTTAAGGCAACCGGTGAGAACCACGGTCGTCACGGTGAGGAGTCTGCGAACATCTCCCCACTCACGATCCACGACACTGACCGGACGGCGCCTCTGGAGCTGCGGCAGGGTCACGAACAGGTGATCGTCGCGGTCCCGACCTGCGGAGCGGGTTCAGCCGGCGCGGGCACGGCGGCGTAGGTCTGCGGAGTGTGGAACCGTGTCGCCCGGTTGAACGGCAAGCCGATCGCCCAGACCGGGCCTTGAACCGTCTCGAGCGAGGGGAAACCTGCTTCGACGTCAACCGCGCCGTTGACGCAGAGGTGGTAGAGGGAATCGGCTGAATTATCACGATTGTCGCCAAGGACGAACATTCGTCCCTCCGGCACGACGAGGGAGAAGGATCGTCGCGACGGCACCGCAGGGAAAGCGTCGGAGCTGCGGTAGAGATACGAGGTTTCGTCCAAGGGCGACCCATTGACGATGATCTGACCACTAGCTGTACAGCATTCGACCTTGTCACCGGGCAATCCAATGATCCGTTTGACGAGGTATTGCTCGGCCGAGGAGGGGGCCAATCCGACGAATTCGAGGACGGCCTGCATTCCGGTCGGCTGGGCCGGATCCGGCAGCCAGCCAAGGGTGTCTTCGAAGACGACGACGTCGCCACGGTCATAATCGGACATCTTCCACACGACGATCCGATCGTCGGTCATGAGGGTTCGCTCCATCGAGGGTGAGGGGACGACATACCACTGCATAACGAAGAGCCGCACGACGATCGAAATCGACAGCCCCAAAACGGCGATGATAGCGATTTCTTTGAGAATATGTGACACCAGCTCGCCCGGGGTGCGCCGGGCCCGTCGGGGAGGCACCGGAAGCACGATGTCGAAGGCGCGGACGGCGTCTCGCCCGATCGACGACTTGGCACGACGCGCTTCACGAGGGGGAAAAATCGCTCGGAAATTCCGTTGAAGCCGTTCACCCACGCTTTCGCGGGACGACTCTCCCCTCACCATCGCTGTTCTCCGTGCCCTCCTCGATCGGCGTCACAGCCTCTCTCCGTACCGATACACCTCTCCCTGGAGAATACCTGGGAGAATGACAGGATTGCGTGATGATCCGGCATCGATCTCGCCGGAGCCAATCGTGATCTCGCCGTATGGCGGCTCAGAAGTCGCGCTTCTCCTTGATCTTGGCCGCCTTGCCGCGCAGACCGCGCAGGTAATACAGCTTGGCACGGCGCACATCGCCGTGACGATCGACCTCGATCTTGTCGATGATGGGCGAGTGGAGCGGGAAGGTCCGCTCGACACCCACGCCGAAGGAAACCTTGCGCACGGTGAACGACTCTTGGATCCCACTGCCCGTGCGGGCGATGACGACACCAGCGAAGACCTGGATACGGGAACGGTTGCCCTCGACGACCTTGACGTGAACCTTGACGGAATCACCGGGACGGAAGGCGGGGACGTCGTCGCGCTGGGCGGCGGTGTTGATCTCCTCGATCAGCTGATGCATGGGTCAAATCCTTACCAGGCGCCACAGGTCGCCTCGGCGAACTAATGTTCAGGATGCCGGGCGGTTATCCCCCTGTGGCAGGAGCCGCCCTTCAAGCACAAACGGAGATACTACCACGGAACGAACACAGGGTTGACATCCTTCTCCCTGGCGCTGACATCACTGGAGATAGCGTTGCCGCCCGGCTGATTGCGCCTGGTCAGCGGGCGACGTGGCGATGATCCCCACCAAGGCGAAGGCCCGGAAGGAGCCGAAGCTCCGACCGGGCCATGCCGTTGGCTGATGAAGGTGTCAGCTGATCGTGCGACCATCTCCCCTAAAGAGGGAGGCGATGAGATCACGGTTGAGCTGACCGATCGATTCGAGCGGGATCGACTTCGGGCAGACGGCGGCGCACTCGCCGACGTTGGTGCATCCGCCGAATCCGTTCTCGTCGTGGGCCGCCACCATCGCTTTGACCCGCAGTCGCCGCTCGGGCTGGCCCTGGGGCAGATTCGCCAAGTGGGCGATCTTGGCCGAGGTGAAGAGCATCCCGGAGCTGTTGGGGCAGGCCGCCACACAGGCGCCGCACCCGATGCAGGTGGCGGCGTCGAAGGCCTTGTCGGCCTCCCGCTTGGGGGCGGGAGTCGAGTGGGCGTCCGGCGCGGAACCGGTGTTGACGGAGATATATCCGCCGGCTTGGATGATGCGGTCGAAAGCGGAGCGATCGACGGCGAGATCCTTGATGACGGGGAAGGCCCCGGCACGCCACGGTTCGATGTCGATGACGTCGCCATCCTTGAAATTGCGCATATGCAACTGGCAGGTCGTCGTCGCGACAGGCGAGTTGTAACGACCGTGCGGGGCGCCATTGATGACGACACCACACATGCCGCAGATGCCCTCACGACAATCGTGGTCGAAGGCGACCGGCTCGACGTCTTGATCCGTCAATTGCTCATTGAGCAGATCGAGCATCTCCAGGAAGCTCATCTCCTCGGAGACATTGTCGAGCTGATAGGTCTGCATCTTGCCCTGGGCGTCCTTATTCGCCTGACGCCAGATCCGAAGTGTGATTTTCACTTGTAACTCCGTTGCTTCAGTTCGATGAAATGGTATTCCAGGGGTTCCTTGTGCAGCGTCGGTTTCTGACCGTCACCGGTGAATTCCCAGGCCGCCACGTAGGCGAAATGCTCGTCGTCACGTAACGCCTCGCCATCCTCGGTCTGCGATTCACGACGGAAGTGGCCGCCGCACGATTCCCGCCGGTGGAGGGCGTCGATGCACATGAGTTCAGCCAACTCCATGAAGTCGGCCACCCGGCCGGCCTTCTCGAGAGCCTGGTTGAAGTCTTCGGCCGCACCGGTCACCTTGACATTCGACCAGTATTCCGAACGCAACTCGCGGATCAGCTCGATCGCCTTTTGCAGACCGGCTTCCGTGCGCTCCATGCCGCAGTACTCCCACATGATCGACCCGAGTTCCTTGTGGAAGGAGTCGACGCTGCGGTTGCCCTTGATCCCCATGAGCTTGTCGATACGCCCAGTCGCCGACGACAGCGCCTCGGCCACCGCCGGGGTGCGCTCGTCGAGCTTCTCGAAGGGAGCGCCCGAGAGGTAATCGTTGATCGTGTTCGGCAAGACGAAGTAGCCGTCGGCCAAGCCCTGCATGAGAGCGGAGGCGCCCAAACGGTTGGCCCCGTGATCGGAGAAGTTGGCCTCGCCGCAGACGTACAGGCCAGGAATCGAACTCGACAAGTCGTAGTCGACCCACAGCCCGCCCATCGTGTAGTGGACGGCCGGGTAGATCCGCATCGGCACCTCGTAAGGGTTCTCGCCGGTGATCTGCTCGTACATATCGAAGAGGTTGCCGTACTTCGCTTCGACCGCTTTCTTGCCCAGACGATCGATGGCGTCGGAGAAGTCGAGGTAGACGCCACGACGACGCTGGCGGCTCTCCCCTTCTTGGGTCACCTCGGTGACCTCGGGGCCGACGCCACGGCCTTCGTCGCACATGTTCTTGGCTTGACGCGAGGCGATGTCGCGAGGCACGAGGTTGCCGAAGGCCGGATAGATCCGCTCGAGGTAGTAATCGCGATCCTGTTCGGGGATCTGGCGCGGGTCCTTCTCGGCGTCCTCGGCGCGTTTCGGCACCCAGATGCGACCGTCGTTGCGCAGCGACTCGCTCATGAGGGTGAGCTTCGACTGGGTGTCGCCGTGGACGGGGATGCAGGTCGGGTGGATCTGCGTGAAGCAGGGGTTGCCGAAATAGGCGCCCTTGCGGTGAGCCCGCCAGGTCGCCGTCACATTGCAGCCCATGGCGTTCGTCGACAAGAAGAAGACGTTGCCATAACCGCCGGTGGCGAGGACGACGGCGTCGGCCAGCCAGGCTTCGACGGCGCCCGTCACCATGTCGCGCGTCACGACGCCGCGAGCGCGACCGTCGTGGACGATGAGTTCGACCATCTCGTGGCGCGTGTGCATCTCGACGGTGCCGGCGTTGACCTGGCGTTCGAGAGCCTGGTAGGCGCCGATGAGGAGCTGCTGACCGGTCTGGCCGCGAGCGTAGAAGGTGCGCTGCACCTGGACCCCGCCGAAGGAGCGGGTGTCGAGCAGGCCGCCGTACTCACGGGCGAACGGGACGCCCTGGGCGACGCATTGGTCGATGATGCTGGCCGAGACTTCGGCCAAACGATAGACGTTCGTCTCGCGGGCGCGGTAGTCGCCGCCCTTGACGGTGTCGTAGAACAAACGCTGAACTGAATCGTTGTCGTTCTTGTAGTTCTTCGCCGCGTTGATGCCGCCCTGGGCCGCGATCGAGTGGGCGCGACGAGGTGAATCTTGATAGCAGAAGTTGATGACGTGGTAGCCGGCCTCGCCGAGGCTGGCCGCCGCCGCGCCGCCGGCCAAACCGGTGCCGACGATGATGACGGTGAGCTTGCGCCGGTTGGCGGGGTTGACGAGCTTGGCCTCGAACTGACGCGTCGGCCATTTCTTCTCGATCGGGCCGCCGGGGGCCTTGGTGTCGTGGATTTCCTCGCCCAGCGTGTAGTACGACAGGGCGGGATCAGGAGCCGTAGTGGTCATCAGTTAACCATCCCAAACATGATCGCAACCGGAGGAAGCATGAAGCCGACGAAGAGGAGCACGGCCACGAAATAAGCCAGGCAGTTGAGAGCGATCCGGGCGTTCGGCCCGACGTTGGCGCCCAAGGTCGTGAAGGCGCTCCAGAATCCGTGCCGCACGTGCATGCAGACGACGCCGACGAAGATCGCGTAGATCAAGACCACCCACCAGTTCTCGAGCGAGAAGGCGCCGATCATCATCTCGTAGGGAGTCGACGCGGAGTCGAAGCCGATCTGGACCGACCGTGTCGTGAACATGAGGAGATGGAAGATGACGAGGAGCAGGAGGATGACGCCGCCGACGCGCATCGTGCGCGCCGCATAGGTCTGTTCCGGCCGATGCGCCGCATGCACATACTTGGAGCTGCGCGCGTGTCGAGCGGCTCGCCACAGCGACGCGGCGCAGTAGACATGGCCGACGAGGCAAGCGAGGAGAACGACGCGGAAGATCCAGATGAACCAGCCGTGGGGAAGGATCGGATACAAGATGTCGTCGTGCAGCCAGGAGGCGTAATGGTTGTAGGCCTCGGCGTCGACGAACATTTTGAGGTTGCCGAACATATGGAAAAGCAGGAACGTGATCAACACCAAGCCGGTGACGGCCATGATGGCCTTTTTCACGACATTGGAGCGCAGTGCTCTTTGGTGCACGCTCAGTGAAGGGGTCGCAGATGTAGTCGCCACGGGCATCACCCTAGCGCCTCAGGCCCGATCGGCACAGCCTGGCGGGGTCGTGTCCGAAACCCTATCTCCGCTTGTCAGCCTTCCGGTCGAGCGGTCACGGGCGGCGATCAGGGTCAAGCAGCATCGTTGCTTTCGCTCGCCTGAAGCAGATCGGGGCGGCGGCGCCGTGTCAGCTCGAGGGCTTGTTCGCGCCGCCATTGGGCGACTCGAGCGTGATGCCCGCTGAGAAGAACCTCGGGCACCCCTCTGCCCCGCCACACCGCCGGGCGAGTGTACAGGGGATATTCGAGCCGGTTCCCCCACTCGCCGGAGTGGGATTCCTCCCGCAGTGATTCGGGGTTGCCGATGACCTCGGGCAGAAGGCGGACGACCGCCTCGATCATGGCCAGCGCGGCCACCTCTCCGCCATTGACGACGTAGTCGCCCAGTGAGAGCTCGCGGGTCTCGGCGAGGGTGGAAGCGTAGTCGGCCACCCGGGCGTCGATCCCCTCGTAGCGCCCGCAGCCGAAGACGAGACGATCGAATCGGGAGAGGTCCTCGGCCTCCGCTTGAGTGAAAGGAACACCACTCGGGCTAGGGAAAACGATGCACGACTCGCCTTTTTCGGAGGCGGGATCGCCCGGATCGGAGAAGAGGGAGTCGAGCGCCTCGCCCCAGGGCTCGGGTTTCATCACCATGCCGGCGCCGCCGCCGAAGGGGGCGTCGTCGACGGTGCGGTGGACGTCGTGGGTGAAGTCGCGCAGATCATGGACGGCGACGTCGATCCGCCCATCACGCCACGCCTTGCCGACGAGGGATTCCCGCAGCGGTTCGAAGTAAGCCGGAAAGATCGTGACGACATCGAGGCGCATCAGTTCTCCTCCTCGTCGTCATCGGCTGCTGTGGCGTCGGCGCCATCGGCCCTGTTCTCGTCGGTGGTAAGGCCTTTCATCGCCCTGCTCGACCCCCCGTGTGGACGTGGGCCCGCGGGAGGATCGGCCTCGTCCGCGTCGTCGAGCAGACCAGGAATGGGGCGGATCTCGATCGTCCCACCCGCCAGATCGACTGTGCCGACGAAGGCGTCGACGAAGGGGACGAGACGCTCTCCCCTACCGGCGTCGACGACAAGGAGATCTTGGGCCGCTCCATGTTCGACGCGGCGAACGCTCCCCCGCTCCTGGCCGTCGACGAGCACAGTCAAACCGGCGAGTTGATGGTCGAAGTACGCGTCCTCTTCTCCCGTCGACTCCGCCGGATCGACGTGGGCGTGGAGGACGATTCCCCGAAGCGCTTCGGCGGCGGTGCGATCCTCGACCCCGTCCAAGTGAAGAATCGACTGCCCGGCGTGTCGGCGCCACGACGTCACGGTGAACGCGCTTGCCCTCCCCTCACCGATCAAGCGGGATCCTGGGGCGAAGCGCTGCTGCGGCGAATCGGTCCGTTCGTGGACGACGACGTCGCCTTTGACTCCGTGGGCCCGGCCCACCACGGCGACGATGACATCGATGGTCTCGCCACCCGGCTGTTGGCGGCTCACCGGAGGCGACCTAGGCGGAAAACAGTGTGGGACATCATGGTGATGAAGACAATGACGCCGGATGAGCGGGTGTCAGTCCCGCCCATCCGGCGTCACGCCGAAATCAGTGGTGGCGGCGATTGCCGCCGCGGTTGTTCTGACGCCGATCGACGTCGATGAAATCGATCCGGATCTGCTCATGGCCGGACAACGCCATGATGACGGTGCGCAGCGCGGAGGCCGTCCGCCCTGCCCGCCCGATCACCTTGCCGACATCGTCCGGGTGGACCCGGACTTCGAGGACGCGCCCACGACGGAGATCGAGATCTTTCACCCGGACGTTCTCCGGATGGGTGACGATCCCACGGACGAGATGTTCCAAGGCTTCGGACAGCATCTCAGGCCTCGGTTTCCTTCTCAGCGGGCTCCTCAGCCTTCTCCGCCTTCTCGACGGGGGCCTCAGCTTCCGCCGGCGCCTCGGCCGAATCCTCGACCGGGACGTCGTCAGCCTTCTTCTTGGCCGAACGCTTCGGCTTGACGGCTTCCTTGTCCGGATCGAAGGCGGCGACCGCTTCGTTATACGCGGCCAGCTTGTCTTTCTTGACCGGCTGAGGATCGATGCCCGAAGGGATCGAGCTATCGCCGGTGAACTTCTGCCAATCGCCGGTCCGCTTGAGGATGGCGACGACGGCCTCGGTCGGCTGGGCGCCGACGCCGAGCCAATACTGAACGCGCTCTGAATTCACTTCGATGACCGAAGGATCAGCTTTGGGATGGTAGATCCCGATCTCTTCGATGGCCCGGCCATCGCGCTTGGTGCGCGAGTCCATGACGACGACGCGATAGTGGGGCGAGCGGATCTTGCCGAGCCGCTTCAGTCGAATCTTGACAGCCACGGGTGTGGTTTCTCCTGATCACTGGTGCCCGGGTGCCCGGGCGAACGGATGAATCTCACCCCGAAGGTGGGGACCTCGGATGATCTTCACAAGGACTGCTCACCCAGTGGTGAGAGGGCACCGGGCATGACAGATACGGGGGCCATTATGCCAGAACTTCGCAATCTCACGGAAACCGATCGAACGCGATTCTCGGGCGCCATGCGACGTCCCGCGAGGATCCCGCCGTCGGCGGTCATCTGGCGGCCGAGACGACGGCTCCACCCACGACGATGATCGCCGGTTCGGCAGCCGAACGAGCCCGCCGGCGCGGGTCGCGGTCGACGACGATGAGGTCCCCGGGGGCGCCGGGCTCAAGGCAGGGCCGACCGAGCCAACGACGAGAGCGCCAACTGGCCGCTCCCAACGCGATCTCCGCTCCGGCGACCCGTTCGAGGGCGGCCAACTCAGCGCCGATCGTGCCGTGCGGTCGAGTCCCCCCGGCGTCCGTCCCGGCGTAGACGTCGACGCCGGCGGCCAGCGCCAGGGCGAGGGCGTGATCACGGCGCTCGTAGAGATGGCGCATATGGGCGGCGTAGAGGGGATAACGCGGTTGGGCCTGGTCGGCGATCCCAGGAAAGATCTCGATGTTGTCCAAGGTGGGGACGAGGGCGACGCCGCGACGGGCCATCTCGGCGGCCGTCGCCTCGTCGAGGCCGGTGCCATGCTCGACGCAGTCGATCCCGGCGGCGACCAACTGGGCCGGCGACTCCTCGCCGAAGCAGTGCGCGGTGACTTTGGCGCCGTTGGCGTGGGCGGCCGCGATCGCCTCCTCGGCGAGTTCGACCGGCCACAGCGGGGTCAGATCCCCCACCGTTCGGTCGATCCAATCACCGATGAGTTTGACCCACCCGTCGCCGGCGGCGGCCTGACGGGCGACCTCGGCGGGGAGATCCTCCGGTTCGATCTCGACGGCGTAGTTCTTGATGTAACGCTTGGGGCGGGCGATGTGGCGCCCAGCCCTCATGAGACGTGGCAGTCCGGGCAGATCGTCGATGAAGGTGGTCGCACGCGGCGATCCGGCGTCGCGGATGAGGAGGACGCCGGTGTCACGGTCGGCTCTCGCCTGAGCCAAGCAGGTTGCGTCATCGACGGCGCCGTCAGGCCCGAGACCGATGTGGCAGTGGGCGTCGACGAGCCCGGGGAGGATCCACCCGGTCTCGCTGATCGTCGTGGCTCCCTCGACCGGCTGATCGCTCATCACCCCGTCGGTGATCCATAGATCGCGCTCCTCGCCTTCAGGCAAGACGATCCCTCGCAGATGGATGGCGCCACCGCTGAAGCCGTGGTGTCGCGGCCGGCTCTGGGGCAGACGAGGCGGGATCATCAGCGCGGCGGATTCGCTTCGAACATCCGTTGAAGTTCCGGTGGCAAGGTGAAATCGGGATCGACGAGGGCGGGATCCTGGGCTAGTTCGGGCATCGGAGGCAGATCGCTGCCCTTGGGCCCCAGCCCGAAGGCGGCGCCGGCCGTCGGAGCGGGTTCGACGGCCTCTTCGACGGGAGTGGCGTTGCGTTTGGCCGGGTTGCCGGAGACGCCCTTGCCGCCCTTCTTCTTTTTCTTCGCCTGCTGCTTCTTCTGCGCCCGGGGAGCGCCCGGCAAGGCTGACGCGCCGGGCATGCCGCCGCCCATCATCGAGCCCATCTGCGACATCATCTTGCGCGCTTCGACGAACCGGTTGACAAGGCTGTTGACCTCGGAGACCTCGACCCCGGCGCCGCGGGCGATGCGGGCGCGGCGAGAGCCGTTGAGGATGGAGACGTCGGCGCGTTCCTGGGGCGTCATTGAGGAGATGATCGCCTCGATCCGATCGACCTCTTTCTCGTCGACCTGGGCCAGTTGATCGCCCATCTGACCCATACCCGGCAGCATTGAGAAGATCTTCGACAGCGGGCCCATCCGCCGGATCATCCTCATCTGTTCGAGGAAGTCCTGGAGGGTGAACTGATTTCCCCCGCCGAGGAGCTTGCTGGCCGACTGGGCGGCGGCCTCTTGGTCGATGACGCGTTCGGCTTGCTCGATGAGGGTGAGGATGTCGCCCATGTCGAGGATGCGCCCGGCCATCCGGTCGGGGTGGAAGACGTCGAAGTCGTCCAGCTTCTCCCCGGTCGAGACGAACATGATGGGCGCGCCCGTCACAGTGGCGACGGACAAGGCGGCGCCACCGCGGGCGTCGCCGTCGAGTTTGGTGAGGACGACCCCGTCGAAGCCGACGGCGCGGGCGAAGGAGTTCGCCGTCATGACGGCGTCTTGGCCGATCATGGCGTCGACGACGAAGAGCGTCTCGTGCGGGTTGACGGCCTCGCGGATCATCGCCGCTTGGCGCAACATCTCCTCATCGACACCGAGCCGGCCGGCGGTGTCGACGATGACGACGTCGTGGAGACGGCGGTGGGCGTAGTCGACGCCGTCACGGGCCACCGCCACGGGATCGCCGATCCCGTTGCCAGGCTGCGGCGCGTAGACGGCGGCCCCGGCTTGCTGGCCGACGACTTGGAGCTGGGTGACGGCATTGGGACGCTGGAGGTCGGCTGCGACGAGCAGAGGGGTGTGCCCCTGTTCGATGAGCCAAGCCGCCAGCTTTCCGGCCAACGTCGTCTTGCCGACGCCTTGGAGGCCGGCCAGCATGATGACCGTCGGCGGAGTCTTGGCGAAGCGCAGTTCCCGGGTGGAGCCCCCGAGCACCTTGACGAGTTCGTCATGGACGATCTTGACGATTTGCTGCGACGGGTTGAGCGCTTTCGACAGCTCGGCCTGTTTGGCTTGCTCGCGGACGTCGTTGATGAAGAGTTTGACGACGTCGAGGTTGACGTCGGCTTCCAGCAGGGCGACCCGGATCTCCTTGAGCGTCGCCTCGATGTCTGCGTCGGTGAGATGCCCCTTGCCCCGCAGCGATTTGAACGCCCGGGACATCCGATCTTGCAATGCGTCGAACATGACAGTTCTTCCTCTCAGTCGCCCAGCAGGCCGTCGACGAATTGTTCGACGTCGAAGGGGGCGAGGTCGTCGGCGCCTTCGCCGAGACCGATCAGTTTGACGGGCACGCCGAGTTCACGTTGCACCTGGACGACGATGCCACCCTTGGCCGAACCGTCGAGTTTCGTCAGGACGACGCCGGTGATGTCGACGGCGTCCGCGAAGACCCGAGCCTGGGTCAGCCCGTTCTGGCCGGTCGTCGCGTCGAGGACGAGGAGGGTCTCGGTGACGGGGGCGACCTTCTGGATGACGCGTTTGACCTTGCCCAACTCGTCCATGAGCCCGACTTTGGTGTGCAGGCGCCCGGCGGTGTCGACGATGACGATGTCGGCGCCGGCGTCCTGACCGGATTTGGCGGCGTCGAAGGCGACGCTGGCGGGATCGGCCTGCTCGGGGCCGCGCACCGTCTCGACGCCGATCCGCTCCCCCCAGGTCGTCAACTGATCGGCGGCCGCGGCCCGGAACGTGTCGGCCGCCCCGAGGGTGACCGTCCGTCCTTCGGAGACGAGGAGGCGGGCGAGCTTGCCGACCGTCGTCGTCTTCCCGGTGCCGTTGACGCCGACGACGAGCACGACGGCCGGGCCATCCGAATCGGGCGGCGGGGTCAAGGAGAGAGAACGATCGAGGCTGGGATCGACGAGCGCGATGAGCTCGGAGCGCAGGATGGAGCGGGCTTGGACGGGGTCGGAGACGCCGTCGATGGCGAGCTTGCGGCGCAGCGTCGAGACGAGTTCGGTCGAGGGCCCGACGCCGAGGTCGGAGGCGATGAGGGTGGCTTCGAAATCATCCCAGGTCGCCTCGTCGATGTGATCGCTCGCCAACAAGGTGGCCAGGCCACGGGCGAGATAGTTGTTCGAGGAGGCGAGACGGCGGCGCAAGCGGGCGAAGCGGGTGAGCGAGGATTCCGGCGTCTCCACCGCAGGCACGGACGACTCTTCGGGAGACGCTGGCGGAGTGTGCGGGGAGACGGGGACATCGACCGCCGTGCTATCGACCGGCGCGACGGGCGGCGCTACTGGCTCAGGCGCAGCGGCGGGCTCGGCTGGAGCCGGGGGAATCTCCGTGGAGACCGGCTTGGCCGGCGGTTCGAGTTCCCGAGCATGACGCCGGTTGCTGATAAAGACGATGACACCGGCCGCGATGATCGCGGCGATGACACCGGCGACGATGAGCCATGAGATCCAATCCACGCGGGCATTCTACGCGGATCGCTTCGTTCGCGTGGACGCTCCCCGGGCGACATCGTCGCCTCCCTTCATCGACGATGATGTCGGGGTCGTCCTCAGACGAAGGAGCGAGCTAGGAACTTGGGCCTAGGCGATGAAAAGGCCGCACCCCCCGGTGCGGCCAAAGTTTCAAGGATGGGGGGCTCTCCCCCAGGATCGCTCAGCGATGGGTGACGGATTCGACTTGCTCGACGAAATGAACGAAACGCTGCGGCGGCTCGGCGTCGCCGTTGAGATGATCGGCCGTCTTCTCCAAGACGTGGGCGAAGGGAATCTCGATCTGCTTGCCGTGAACCTCGACCGGACGTCCGCGCTGCCCGATTCCGACACCAGCCACCAAACCGACGACGACAGCGAGACCAACGACGACGAGCATTGTGCATGCAGCAGCGACCATGTTCCACCTTCCCAACACCGTGGGCTCTCCGTCAGTTTTGCTACAGACGGATGAAGCCATCAACTAGTATGACAGCTCCGAGCGGATTCCACCGACCTCTCCCCTGCCTGGTTGGATAACGATTTGGACACAGAAGCGGGAGGCGGTCCCCGTTACCCAATCCCCTAGATTAGTGCCTTCGGCGCCGATCGGTGAACCGTCCCGATTCTCGGGTGAGTCGCCGCCGCCTGCCGCTGAGGATGACCACACTGCCTCAATGACAAGGCATTTTCCTTCAACACGAGGTGAGAGGAGATGTCGTGGGTGGCCTCAGTCGTCGCGCAGCCGCTGGCTCACCACCGTCGAGACGCCGTCGCCGCGCATGCTGACGCCGTAGAGGACGTCGGCGATCTCCATCGTGCGCTTCTGGTGGGTGATGACGAGCAGCTGGGAGGTCTCCCGCAACTCGGTGTAGACGTCGAGCAGGCGCCCGACGTTGGTGTCGTCGAGGGCGGCTTCGACCTCGTCGAGGATGTAGAAGGGGCTGGGCCGGGCGCGGAAGAGCGCGATGAGGAAGCAGACGGCGACGAGCGAGCGCTCTCCGCCGGAGAGCAGCGAGAGCCGTTTGACTTTCTTGCCAGCCGGGCGGGCTTCGACGTCGATGCCCGTCGTCAGCCAGTTGCCGGGTTCGGTCAACACGAGCCGCCCCTCGCCACCGGGGAACAGACGGGTGAAGGTGTAGGCGAATTCCCGCTCGACGTCCTCGTAGGCGGCGGAGAACACCTCCTCGACCCGGGCGTCGACCTCTTTGACGATGTCGAGCAGATCGCTGCGCGTCCGTTTGATGTCATCGAGTTGTTCGGTGAGGAAGCGGTGGCGTTCCCGCATCGCTTCGAACTCTTCGAGGGCGAGGGGGTTGATCTTGCCGAGCAGGCGCAGCTCCCGCTCCGCTCGTTTGAACCGTTTCTCCTGCTCGGCGCGGACGAAGGGGATGGTCAACGGATTGCCGTCCTCGTCCTCTCCGGCGGGGATCGGCTGATCGGGGCCATAATCGCGCACGAGGTCGTCGAGGTCGAGGCCGATCTCCTCGTGAGCCCGTCCGACGAGGTTCTCCAACCGGATCCGGCGTTCGGATCGCAGCAGTTCTTCGCGGTGGACGCCTTCGGTGAGGGTGTCGAGCCGGGCGCTGAGTTGACGCGCGCGGTCCCGGGCCTGACGGCCGGCCTCATCGGCTCGTGCTTTGGCGCCCTCCGCCTCACCGCGGGCGTCCGCCGCGGCGGCGAGCGATTCGGCGATCCGTCCGGCCACCCATTGAGCCGCCGCCAGGATGGCCGAGGCCCGGTTGGCCCGGGCGATCATCTGCTGACGCCGAGCCTGGCGTCGAGCGCGGGCGGCTCGTTCCTGGCGCGCCGCCCGAGCCAGACTCTCGGAGCGCCCGAGCAGGGATTTCGCCCGTTCCTCGGCGGTGCGCAAGGCCAAACGGGCTTCCATCTCGCCGGCCCGGGACGTTTTCGCCGCCTCGGCGGCGCTGTCACACGCGCCTCGATCGGGCTCACCGTCGTCCTGGCCAGCCGCTTCGGCCGCCTCGAGCCGGTGGCGGGCCTCCTCAAGGGCGGCCAACGCCTCGGTCCGGTCTTTCTCCGCGGCGGCGACTTGGGCGCTGAGCCGATCGGCTTCGCCCCGGGCGGCGCTGGCTCGTTGAATGAGACCGTTGAGTTGTTCTGCGATCGCGGCTTGGCGGGCGTCGGATTCGTTGAGGCGGGCCTCCAGCTCAGCGAGACGTTCGCGAGCGCTCGCCAACTGTGCCCGGACCGTTTGAAGGGCCTCGGCTCCAGTGTCGATCCGCGAGGTCACGGCGTCCATCTCGGCTTGAGCGGCAGCGAGGGCGGCGTGGATGTGGATCGGGGATTGGCGTTGGTGGGAGCCGCCAGCGGCGAATCCCGGGGCGAGGATGTCGCCCTCCTTCGTCACCGCCGTCCAGCCGGGGTGGGCGGTGACGATCTCGTGGGCGGCGGCGAGGTCGTCGACGACGACCGCCCGGCCCACGACCGCCCGTAAAGCGGCGAGGACGGGCGCCGCGGCGGTGACATGGTCGAGGGCGGGATCGGCCGGCGGACCAGCGGGATCGGCGGAAGAATCATCGATCTCGACGAGGAACTCGGCTCGCCCGGCGTCCTCGGATTTCAACCAGGTGAGGGCGTCGCGGGCGTCGGCCAGGGAGGCCATGACGACGGCGTCGTCGGCCGCCCCAAGGAGAGCGGCGATGGCGGTCTCATAGCCCGGGTCGACGGTGATGACGGAAGCGATCGGCCCGACGACCCCGCCCAGGCTTTCGCCGGCTTCGATGATCCGCTCACCGGCCCCTTCGCGTTCTTGGGCGACTTCGAGGGCTTCGAGACGGGCTTTGACGGCGGCCAGATCGCGTTCGTCGCTCTGGCGGGCTTTCTCCAGATCGGCGACGTCGCCGCGGGCCGTCGTGACCGCGTTCGAGACCTCTTCGTAGGCCTCGTCGAGATCGCCTTCGCTGTCGTCGAGGCCGGGGACGGTGGAGGACAAAGCGGCGTATTCGGCGTCCGCCGCCTCGGCCCTCTCCTGGGCGGCCGTCACCCCGGCGCTCAACCGTTCGATTTGAGCGGCGGCTTGGTCGGCCCGGCTCGTCAAGGAGGAGACCTTGCCGTGGAGTCGGGCCAGGCCCTCGCGGCGGTCGGCGATGGCGCGCAGGCGTGAGGAGTACTCCGCTTCCGCTTCGGATTGGGCTTTCTCGGCGGCTTGTCGGCGCTCGGTCGCCTCGGCGAGGGCGCTCTGGTGGCCGGCGATCTCGGCTCGCACGCGCTCCTCCGCCTCGGCGGCCGCGGCGGCTTCGGCTTCGAGGGTTTCCGGATCACGCCCGGCGACCTCGGCTTCGGCCGGTTCGCGTTCGGCCTGACGGATGCGCTCCTGGGCCAGCGAGGTGAGTGATCGCACTTGTTCGGCGAGGCTTTGGAGGGCGTACCACTGGCTTTGGGCGGCCGCCAAACGCGGAGCGGCTTCCTCGGCGGCGGCGAGGAGGCGGTCTTCCTCGGCTCTGGTCTGCGTCAGTTCCCGTTCGGTCTCGTCGCGTTCCTGGCGGGTCGAGGCCTCGGACGCGACGTCTTGATCAAGCGCTTTCTGGGCTTGGGCGACGTCGTCGGCCAACAGACGAGCCTTGGCGTCATGGGCCTCGGCTTGGATGAATCCGGCCTTGCGGGCGACTTCGGCTTGCCGGCCGAGGGGTTTGAGCTGACGTCCGACTTCGGTGACGAGATCAGCCAACCGGGCCAGGTTGGCGTCGGTCGCGTCGAGTTTACGAAGGGCCTTGTCTTTACGGTCACGGTGTTTGAGGACACCAGCGGCCTCTTCGATGAAACCGCGACGCGCCTCCGGGGTGGCTTGGAGGATGGAGTCGAGTTGGCCTTGGCCGACGATGACGTGCATCTCGCGGCCCATGCCGGAATCGCTCAGCAATTCGCGGACGTCGAGGAGTCGGCAGACCGTCCCGTTGATCGAGTATTCCGAGGAGCCGTTGCGGAATTTGGTCCGCGCGATCGTCACCTCGCGGAAATCGATCGGCAGCGCCCCGTCGGAATTGTCGATCGTGAGCACGACTTCGGCTCGCCCCAGCGGGGAACGACCGTGGGTGCCGGCGAAGATGACGTCTTCCATGCTGGCGCCGCGCAAGGATTTGGCGCCTTGCTCCCCCATGACCCAGGCCAAAGCGTCGACGACGTTGGATTTGCCGGAGCCGTTGGGGCCGACGATGCAGGTGATGCCCGGTTCGAAGACCATCGTCGTGGCGGAGGCGAACGATTTGAATCCGCGCAGGGTCAACCGTTTGAGATACATCGGGGGGCGGCCGTCGGCGTCAAGCCCGCGAGAGCGCGGGTTCAGGGGATGACTGTTGAGCCGTTTCCATCTCATCCGTCTCATCGGCGAGATCGGATGCGGCCAGCGCGGCCAAAGCCTCGTAGGCGAGAGCCGCGGCGCCCTGTTCGGCTTGGCGCTTGCTCGTGCCACGCCCGGGGCCGTAGATGTCGTCACCGATGGTGACATGGGCCTCGTAGCGCCGATCGTGATCGGGGCCGGAGCCGACCGCGGTGTAGGAGGGGGAGCCCTTCTCGAAGCGCGACGTCAATTCCTGCAGGCTGGATTTCCAATCGAGCCCGGCGCCAAGGAGACGCGCCTCCTCGATGAGGTGATCCATCCAATCGTGGACGAGGGTGAACGACGCCTCGAAGCCGGCGCTCATGTGGACGGCGCCGATGATGGCCTCGACGGTGTCAGCCAGGATCGAATCCTTGTCGCTGCCATGGGTCGCGACTTCGCCATGGCCGAGTTTGACGAGCGAGCCGATCTCGAGTCGACGGGCCACGCGGGCGAGGCTGTGCCCCGAGACGACAGCAGCCCTCATGCGTGCCAACTGCCCCTCGGAATCATGAGGGAACTGGCGGTATAACTGCTCGGTCACGACGATGCTGAGCACCGAGTCGCCGAGGAATTCAAGCCGCTCGTTGGTCGGCCCTCGGCCGTTCTCATAGGCCCAGGAACGGTGAGTCAAGGCGATATCGAACAACTGGGGATCGACGACGATCCCCAGACGCGCGAACGCTTCTTCGACGCGGTTCACGACCGAGTCTCAGACCTCCAGAACCTGACGGCGGGCCGAACGCGGGCCGTACTGGCCGCAGGACGGGCACGCCGTGTGAGGCAGGTGCTTCTGGCGGCAGGCCGGGTTGACGCACGTGACGAGCGTCGCCGCCGTCGTCTTCCACTGAGAGCGGCGGGCATGGGTGTTGGCTCGCGACATCCGCCGTTTGGGAACAGCCACTGGAAACTCCTCACACTGACCGCGACATCCCGTCGCGGTGTCAAACCTTCGTTAACGAACCTGTTGGGCGGCGACCAGTCTACTGGGCCGATTCACGCCAGGCGGAAAGACCCGCCCAACGTTCGTCGACGAGCGGAGCACAGACGTGATCCGGCTGCTCGTTGAGATCGACACCGCACTGAACGCACAGACCCGCGCAATTATCCTCGCACAAGGGGGTTGATGGCAAATCCAGGATGATGGCGTCGTGGACGACGGGCCCGAGGTCGACGCGTTCGGCCACGATGGGGCTGACCTCCACCTCGTCGTCCTCGCCGGCGACGGGCATGTCGTAGACGAAGAGCTCTTGGAAAGCGCTCGTCGCGGCCGTCTCGACCGGGCCGAGGCAGCGGGCGCACCGCCCGTCGAGCGGATAGGAGACCTCTCCGCTGACGAGGACGCCGTCCCCCACCGTCTCGAAGACGGCCTCGATGTCCAAGGGGGCGCCGGCCGGAACGGCGATGTGCTCAAGCCCCCAGCCCTCAGGGGCGGGAGCCGTCCACGTGTGTTCGACGTGGGTTCCGACCTGACGGCCGAGTTGATGGATGCCGACGACCAAGTCGTCGATGGTGACGCCGCGGGGGCTCATCGTTCACCTCGTCTCTCGCCGGCGGCGACGGCTCATCCCTCGGGGGTCGTTCGCGCCTCGTCGGCTTCGCCTTAAAAAATCCCTTGTGAGAGGTTATCTCGCTCCAGGCGGCGGATCAATCGTGCCAGCGCGGCAGAACCGTCGTCTCATCGCTCGACTCGTTGAGCCGCGATCGTTCCTGGAGACGATCGCGCATGACGGTGACACGCGACATCGTCACTTGGAGTTCGGCTTCGAAAGCCGCCAGACGGGTCTCGACGTAGCGGTCGGCCTCGACGAGCAGTTCATCGGCTTCGGCCCGAGCGCGGGCGAGGATCTGAGCGGCGCGGGTGTTCGATTCCCTCACGATCTCGGATTCGCTGATGAGGCGTTCCGATTCGGCTTGGGCGTCTCTCACCGACGAGGCGGCGTGCTCGGCCAGGTAATCGTTGGCGTAGTTCTCGAGATCGCTGTCGAGCCCGCGCATGATGTCGTCGATGGCAGAGGTCGTCGCCGCCCTGTTGACCATGCATGAGGCGGACATCGGCACGCTCCGCGCCTCAGAGATGAGGCGTTTGAGGTCGCGGAGACGTTGCCGCGTGGGAAGGACGTCATTAACCATGATGTATTTCCTTCGAAAGTTCGTTGACGACAGCGCCGGGAACATACTCTGCCACGGAGCCGCCTGCTCTCGCGATCTGGCGGATCAAGGTCGAGGAGATGAAGGCGTTCCTGGGATCGACCGGCAGGATCACCGTCTCGATGCCAGTCAGCGAGCGGTTCATTTGGGCCATGGCGACTTCGAGATCGAAATCCGAGCCGTTGCGGGCTCCTCGGACGATGACGGAAACGTCGTGCTCACGGCAGAAATCGACGAGCAGACCGTCGAACGGCTCGACTGTCACGCCGTCTTGACCCGAGCAGGTTTCTCTCACGAGCCTCAGTCTCGTCGGGGAGTCGAAGAGGTAGGTCTTCGTATCATTAACGCCGACGCCGACGACGACATTCCTGAAAAGTTCCCGAGCGCGCTCGACAAGATCGACGTGGCCGTTCGTGATCGGGTCGAATGAGCCCGCCACAACGGCTTTCATCATCACTCACACTCCTCTTCGCCCGACAGCCGGGCAAATGTCACAGTGGTATCACCGTAGCGCCGAACCCAAGAATCTGTGAAAATCTCAGGAATTCTCACAGCCTCGCCACGGCGCGAACGTTCGATGACGAGCCAGCCGCCCGGGTTGATCCAGCCGTGCCGGATCGCCGCGGAGACGACTTCGTCGACCTCGTCGTTGGGCGTGTCGTAGGGGGGGTCGAGCCAGACGATGTCGTATCCGGTCGGCCGATCCACAGAAGTTCCGCCGTCTTTCCCCGTGGGCCCCTCCCCCAGGCGCTTCTCATCTGGGCCCCCTTCGCCCCGGCGAACGCTCGCCTCGAAGCCTCGATCGGCGGCGTTCGTGCTCGTGTTTCGACTAGCCGAAGGGGGGTTGGCGAGCAGATGGGCGGCGGTGGCGGTGTAGACGTGTCCGTCGAGGCCGAAGGCGCGGCGCTGCCGGTCGATCCGGGCGGCGGTGGGGCGGTCCTTCTCGACCCAGGCGACGGGCGCGGCGCCGCGGCTGGCGGCTTCGAACCCGACGGCGCCGGTGCCGGCGTAGAGATCGAGGAAGGCGAGGCCGGCCAACTGTTCCTCGGGCGAGGCGTCGGCGGCCCCGAGGCGAGCGGCGAAAAGGGAGAAAACGGATTCTCGCACCCGGTCGGTCGTGGGGCGGATGTGCTCGGTGGGTGCGGGAGCGAGACGACGGGAGGCTAATCGTCCGGCGATGATCCTGGTCACGACCCCAGCCTACGTGCCACAATTGCCCTATGGCTGAACATGATTCCCCCCAGGCCGCGCCCGCCAGTCCGATGATCGCTCTCGACACCGACCGGGCCTGGGATTTGTTGGCGAGCCAACAGCTGGGCCGTCTCGGCGTCGTCCATGGCGGGCAGGTCGAGATCTTCCCCGTCAACTACGCCGTCGATGGTGAGTCGATCGTCTTCCGCACCGCCGAGGGCGCCAAGCTCGCCGCCGTGCGTTCGGAGGGCCAGGTCACCTTCGAGGTCGACACCTGGGATGAGGATCACGGCTACAGCGTCATCGTCAAGGGCCACGCCGTTCCCGTTACCGGCGACCATGAGATCGCCCAGGCGGAGGCGTTGCGGCTCAAGCCGTGGATCCCCACCGTCAAGACGGTGTTCGTGCGGATCGACGCCGACGAGGTGAGCGCCCGCCGGTTCGAATTCGGGCCGGATCCGGTCGAGAAGTATCGCTGACCTCCCTTTTTTAGCGCGCGTTCTCAGGGCGCGCGGTTTCTGGTCTGCTCCGAGCGACCACTTTTCTCCTGCGTCTGTCGTGATCGACCTGATGGTCTGAGGCGATGAGCGTCAGGTGGCCTCGTCGAAGTCGGCGGCGGCTAGGTCTTCGATCTGGTGGACGTAGTCGGCGACTCCGGGGTCGGTGAGATCCGGGTCGCGGTCGACGGCTTCGATGGCGATGCGCCGGGCCTCGGCGATGAGGTCGGCGTGGTCGATGACGCGCAGGAGTTTGAGGCTGGAGCGCCCGCCGGATTGGCTGAGCCCGAGCACGTCGCCTTCGCGGCGTTGGGCGAGGTCGGCGGCGGCCAGCGCGAAGCCGTCGCGGGTGGCGGCGATCGTCTCCAAGCGTTGGCGAGCGGGCGTCCCTTCCGGAGCCTCGGTGATGAGGAGGCACACCCCGGGCACGCTCCCCCGCCCGATCCGCCCGCGCAGCTGGTGGAGTTGGGAGACGCCGAAGCGTTCGGCGTCGCAGATGACCATCATCGAGGCGTTGGTCACGTCGAGGCCGACTTCGACCATGCTCGTGGCGACGAGGACGTCGATCTCCCCGGCGGCGAAGTGGGCCATAGTGTCGGCTTTGACTGGGGCGGTCTCGCGCCCGTGGAGGCGGGCGAGGCGCAACCCGGCGAGCGGGCCGGCAGACAATTCCTCAAAGAGACGGTCGACGGAGGCGGCGGTGGCCTTGTCGGCGTCTTTGGCGGTCGTCGCGCCGATCCGGGGTGCGACGACGTAGGCCTGGTGGCCTTGGGCCACGTCTTCGCGGATGCGCTGCCAGGCTCGTTCGACCCAGGTGGGGTGGGTGATGGCGTCGACGACGGTGGTGGCGACGTCGGCGCGCCCGGCGGGCACGTCGGTGAGGGTGGAGATGTCGAGGTCGCCGAAGATCGTCATGGCGACCGACCGTGGGATCGGGGTGGCGGTCATGACGAGGACGTGGGGGTGGCTGGCGTTGGCGGCGAGCGCGTGGCGCTGTTCGACGCCGAAGCGGTGTTGTTCGTCGATGACGACGAGGCCGAGGTCGGCGAAGCGGATGTCGGTGGCGAGCAGCGCGTGGGTGCCGATGATGATCCCGGCTTCTCCGGAGGCGATGCGGGCGAGGGCTTCCTTGCGGGCGGCAGCGTTGAGCGATCCGGTGACGACGGCGACGCCGGTGGCGTTCTCGGCGCCGAGGAGGGGCCCGTGGCCGAGGTCGCCGAGGAGACGGGTGACGGTGGCGGCGTGCTGCTGAGCGAGCACTTCGGTCGGAGCGAGGAGGACGGCCTGTCCGCCGGCGTCGACGACGGTGAGCATGGCGCGCAACGCGACGACGGTTTTGCCGGAGCCGACTTCGCCTTGGAGGAGTCGACTCATCGGTTGGGCACGGTCGAGGTCAGCGGCGATCTCGTCACCTACGAGGCGCTGTTGAGCCGTCAAGGTAAAAGGGAGGCGTTCGTCGAAGGCGGCCCTGATTCCTGTGGCCCGGGTGGGGCGCGGGGTGGCCTGGTGGCGGGCGGTGTCGGCGCGCCGGTAGGCCATGGCGGCTTGGGCGGCGAAGGCCTCGTCGAAGAGGAGACGGTCGCGCCCCGCCTCGTGCTCTGCGGTGCTAGTCGGCCAGTGGACGGCTTGGATGGCGTCCGCGAGATCGACGACGCCGGCCTGGCGGCGGATCCATTCCGGCAGCGGATCATCGAGGGGACGCGCGGCTTCCCAGGCCAGTTCGACGCATTCGGCGATCTTCCACGTGGGCAGTTTGGCGGTTTGCGGGTAGAGCCCGATGAGGGAGTCTTTCGTGACGCGGGCGGCCATGGAGACGTTGCGGGCGGAGCCGACGAGTCCGTCGTCGGTGATCATGGCGAAGGCGGGGTGGCTCAGTTGCGGTTGCCCGTTGAACCAGCCGATTTTTCCGGCGAAGATGCCACGATCGGATTTCGAGAGGACGGCCTGCCAGTAGGCGATGAGTTGGGGTTTCCCGAAAAAAGTGGCGCGCAGATGGGCCGAGCCGTCGGTCAGATCGGCCTCAAGGCGCTGGCGCGGGGCCTGACCGCGGACGGCGAGATGGGAGACGGTGGCGAGGAGTGCGACATAGTCGTCAGTGGCCACGTGCTCGCTGATGAGACTGGCGAGGTCGGTCATCTCCGTGCCCGACATGAGGTGACGCGGCAGAAGGCGGAGCAAATCGCCGAGAGTCTCGACGCCGAGCGCCTTGAACGGTGTCGCCGTCGAATCCCCGAGCACCCGGCTGAGCGGCTGCTCGAGCGTCTCAAACGCGGGGGTGCGCCAGCGGCTCATGAGCGATCACCGGGGACGACAACAAGCCGGGTCGGCCTCGTGGCCCATCACAGGCTCACAGCCGCCCGGCTTCGCTGACGTGATGATCAGCGGGTGACCTTACCGGCCTTGATGCACCCGGTGCAGGCGTTGACCCGCTTCGGCGTGCCACCGACGACGGTGCGCACGCGCTGCACATTCGGGTTCCACCGGCGCAGCGTCTTCTTCTTCGACCAGGGGACATTGTGCCCAAAGCTGGGAACCTTGCCGCAGATCTCGCACTTGGCAGCCACCGCAGAACTCCTCGTATCACTCGACCTAACTGTCGCCACTGCGGGGAATCCGCCCAGACGACACCGCCTCCATCAGAGGCGCTGTGAACACGCTCCACCCGTTTCCGAACAGAGCAACCTCAGCATTATACAGCCCAGGTGGGAAGGTTGACCAAATCTTGATCCAGCGGACGATCGTTCACCCTCTTCATCGTCGACGTCAGCCGCGAAACAGTGAAACGAAACTGCGATCTGAGCACGGTCACTCCGGAACCAACCACCCCTTAACCAATTCTTGCGCCTGTTCCATCATTCTCCCGTAACCGGCGTAACCATCGACGAGGGCCTGGAAAGGATTCACGACCTTCATGCCACCTGGGTCAAGCGACGATCCCTGCTCGCTGTACCCGTCGAATGGAATCAAGGTGACCAACGCCCGACCGTTCTGCCCTGGGAATAGTGGGGTGATCCCAAGAACCCCAGCGGCCGCGATGACGTCCTCGACGTAGAGCACAGGCCATCGGGGGATGATCTCCGTCCCGTATTCTTCTAACGCTTGATCACCTGTCACCACATAGTCGATCCCCGCTCCTGCGAGCGAAGAAGCCAAGTGCGGCGCTAATCTCTCGCACCGACCACTCACCGCACCCGGACGTGAGCCCAGCACGGCGCTCCGCCCGGCTCGGAACAGGAGCGAATCGACATCCAGCACCTTGCCGTCCCGAATGATGTCGATGCGTTCCCACCGCTCGGTCCATTCATCGGCCTGCGGTGGCTTGGCCTCAAGGTCACCCAGTAACCAGCGCGCCGCCCAGCCAGCTGACGGACACGACCACCTCTCCAAGCAATTTCCTTTCAAGATGAACCCAGCGGCGTTGAGCATCTCGATGAACGTGTCCGCTGCCGGGGTCGTCAACCCAGCTTCCGTGCGGGAGACGACCGAGAGGCTCACATTCGCCAGTGCAGCCAACTCCGTTCTTGTCAGTTGGGCGCGCCTTCGCGCTTGGCCCAGCAGTTTCCCGCAATCAATCATGGAATCAGCCTACCAGGGGTTGCTTGCATATTCGCAAGCAACCTGAATGATATGCGGTTTCGGCCACGCTTCAGTGGTAACTACTTCGCAACCCCAATGGTGTGTGGTTCACCGACTTCAGCGTGAGAGGAAGTCGGTTTCTCACGTCGTCACGACGACGGGCACGATCATGGGCCTCGACTTGTGGGCCGTGGCGACCCAGCGGCCTAGGGTGCGGCGCATGACTTGCTGGAGGAGATAGGAGTCGTCGGTGCCGCGGCGTAGGGCGTCGAGGAGGTTGTCGGTCAGCTGGGGGCGGACCTCGTCGAAGATGGCGTCCTCGTCGACGAAGCCGCGGCCGTGGATGTCGAGGGAGACGACGGAGCGCTGGCCTAAGTCGACGACGGCCATGACGATGATGAAACCCTCCGAACCGAGGATCTTGCGGTCGTTGAGGGAGTCCTCCCCGACGGCGCCGACGGAGCCGCCGTCGACGAGGATGTAGTCGGCGGGGACGCGGCCGACGACGCGGGCTTGGTGGTCGCGCAGATCGACGACCGTGCCGTCTTCGGCCACGATGGCGTTCTTGGGGTCGACGCCGGTCGACTTCGCGATCGTGGCGTTGGCGACGAGGTGGCGCGGCTCGCCGTGGATCGGGAGGACGTTGCGCGGCTGGACGATGTTGTGGCAATAGAGCAGCTCACCGGAGGAGGCGTGGCCGGAGACGTGGACGAGCGCGTTGCTCTTGTGCACGACGCGGGCGCCGAGGCGGACGAGGTCGTTGATGACCCTAAACACCGCGTTCTCGTTGCCGGGGACGAGCGAGGAGGCCAACACGACGGTGTCGCCGGACACGATCGCGACCTGGGGGTGCTCCTGGTGCGCCATCCGCGACAGCGCCGAGAGCGGTTCGCCCTGGGAACCGGTCGAGATGATGACGACGTCCTCGTCGCGATAATTCTCCAAGTCGCGCGGCTCGATGAGGGTCGACTCGGGCACCGTGAGGAAGCCGAGATCACGGGCCACCGACATGTTCCGCACCATCGAACGGCCGACATAGACGGCTTTGCGTCCGTGGCTGACCGCCTGGTTGAGGACCTGCTGGATGCGGTGGACGTGAGAGGAGAAACTGGCGACGACGATCTTGCCCTCGGCGGTGTCGAAAACGCGCCGCAAGGCCGGCTCGACGTCGCGTTCGCTGATGGTGAAGCCGGGCACCTCGGCGTTCGTCGAGTCGGCCATGAGGAGGTCGACGCCCTCTTCGCCGAGGCGGGCGAAGGCGCGCAGATCGGTGATCCGGCCATCCAACGGCAACTGATCCATCTTGAAGTCGCCGGTGTGGAGCACCGTGCCGCCGGCGGTGCGCAGGAACACGGCCAAGGCGTCGGGGATCGAGTGGTTGACGGCGACGAATTCGACGTCGAAGCCCTCTCCGATCGTGATCCGCTCCCCCTCGGCCACTTGGTGGGTCTCCGTCGAGTTGAGGCGATGCTCCTTGAGCTTGCCTTCGAGGAAGGCGAGGGTGAGGCGCGAGCCGTAGACGGGGATCGTGGGGCATTGCTTGAGCAGATACGGCACGGCGCCGATGTGGTCCTCGTGGCCGTGGGTGAGGACGAGGCCGACGACGTCGTCGAAACGGTCGGCGATGATGTCGAAACTCGGCAAGATGAGATCGACGCCCGGATGCTCGTCTTCGGGGAAGAGGACGCCGGCGTCGATGAGGAGGATCTCCCCGTCGATCTCGAAGGCGGTCATGTTCCGCCCGACGTCACCCAGACCGCCCATCGGGATGATCCGCAGCGTGCCCTTCTTGAGAGCGGGAGGGGTCTTCAGTTCTTCCATGTTTCGTCTCCTTCACCCCGTTGCGCGCGTTTCGATGACGGTCATCGGCGCCAGTCCTGGCTCCCCTCCCCCGAGAGCAGCCAGAATAAAACTATGTTGTGGATTCATCATCCCATCGGGGACGTCGATCCGCCTTCATGCGACACCGACCGTGTTCCATCACCAGCATTGTTCTCCGTGGTGGTGTGACGGTCGTCGTCATGCCAAACCGAGCACCGGCTCGAGCCCCACGGTCAACCCCGACCGCCCGCCGATCCAGCGGATCGCCGCGACGACGCCGGGCATGAAACTCGAACGATCCCGCGCGTCGTCCTTGATGACGAGCGTCTCACCGGCGGAGGCGAACGTCACCTCCTGGGCGGCGATGAGGCCGGGCAGACGTAGCGCGTGCACCCGCACTCCCTCGACCTCGGCTCCCCGGGCGCCGTCGAGGGCGCTCACCGTGGCGTCCGCCATCGGCGCTCGTCCCGATCGCGCCTCGGCGATGATCCGGGCCGTCTGCAGCGCGGTGCCCGACGGAGCGTCAGCTTTGCCGGGATGGTGCGCTTCGACGATCTCGGCCGAGTCGAACCACGGCGCCGCCATGGCGGCGAAACGCATCATGAGGACGGCGCCGATCGAGAAATTGGGGACGACGAGGACGGCGCTTCGAGGACTCTCCCCCAACGCCGCCCGCACCTCGTCCAACCGTTCAGCGGTGAAGCCGGAGGTGCCGATGACGAGGTCGATGCCCGCCTCGATCGCCCAAGCCACGTGGCCCATGACGACGTCGGGCCGGGTGAAGTCGACGACGACGTCACAGCCGCGCAACGAGTCGAGGCTATCTCCTTCGTCGACGGATCCGGCCAGGCCGAGGCCGTCGGTCTGCGAGACAGTCTCACAGACCAGACGGCCCATGCGCCCCCGGGACCCGAGGACGCCGACCTGGATGTCAGCCGATGCCACCGGGGTTAGTCGCCCTCGATGACGGGGATGAGCGAAAGCTTGCCGCGATCGTCGATGTCGGAGATCTCGACCTGGAGCTTCTGGCCCACCGCGACGACGTCTTCGACGTTCTCGATCCGCGCACCGCCAGCCAGCGGACGCAGCTTCGAGATGTGGAGCAAGCCGTCCTTGCCCGGGAGCAAGGAGACGAAGGCGCCGAACGTCGTGATCTTGACGACGGTGCCGAGGTAGCGCTCGCCGACCTCCGGCATGTGCGGGTTGGCGATCGCGTTGATCATCGAACGGGCCGCCTCAGCCGCCTCGCCGCTGTCGGCGCCGATGTAGACGGTGCCGTCGTCCTCGATCGTCAGATTCGCGCCGGTGTCGTCTTGGATCTGGTTGATGACCTTGCCCTTCGGCCCGATCACCTCGCCGATCTTGTCGACCGGCACGTGCAGCGTGATGATCCGCGGCGCGAACGGGCTGAGCTCGCCCGGAGCGGCGATGGCGTCGTTCATGACGCTGAGCAGCGTCATCCGCGCCTCACGGGCCTGGAGCAGGGCGGCGGCCAGGACATCGGCCGGGATACCGTCGAGCTTGGTGTCCAACTGCAAGGCGGTGACGAAATCCTTCGTGCCGGCGACCTTGAAGTCCATGTCGCCTAGGGCGTCCTCGACGCCGAGGATGTCGGTCAGAGCCAAGTAGTGCGTCTTGCCGTCGATCGTCTCGCTCATGAGCCCCATGGCGATGCCCGCCACCGGAGACTTGAGTGGCACGCCGGCGTTGAGCAAGGAGAGCGTCGAGGCGCAGACCGAACCCATCGAGGTCGAGCCGTTCGAACCGATCGCCTCGGAGACCTGACGGATGGCGTAGGGGAACTCCTCACGCGTCGGCAGCACGGGCAAGAGGGCCCGCTCGGCCAAGGCGCCGTGGCCGATCTCACGCCGCTTCGGGGAACCGACCCGTCCCGTCTCGCCCGTCGAATAGGGCGGGAAGTTGTAGTTGTGCATGTAGCGCTTCGTCGTCTCGTAGGAGAGCGTGTCGAGCTTCTGCTCCATGTCGAGCATGTTGAGGGTGGAGACACCGAGGATCTGCGTCTCACCGCGCTGGAAGAGAGCCGAACCGTGAACCCTCGGCAGCACGCCGACCTGGGCCGAGAGCTGGCGGATGTCCTTGGGACCACGGCCGTCGATGCGGACCTTCTCCGTCAGCGTCTTCTTGCGCACGATCTTCTTCGTCAACGCCCGGTAGGCGCCGGTGATCTCCTTGGAGCGCTCGGGGAACTTCTCCTCCAACTCCTCCTGGAGTTCGGCCAGGAGGGCCTCGGTGGCCGTCTCACGCTCCTGCTTGGCGGCGATCGAGTTGACCTGTTCGATCCGCTCGCTGGCGCGGGCGGCGACGACCTCGTAGACGTCCTCCTCGTAGTCGAGGAAGATCGGGAACTCCTTGACCGTCTTGGGGAACTGGGCCGCCAGTTCGGCCTGCGCGTCGCACAGCGCCTTGATGAACGGCTTGGCCGCCTCGAGGCCCTCGGCCACGACCTCTTCGGTCGGCGCCTGACGCCCGGCGCGGATGAGATCCCAGGTCGACGTCGTCGACTCGGCCTCGACCATCATGATGGCGACGTCGCCGTCGGGCAGGACCCGCCCGGCCACGGCCATGTCGAAGACGGAGTCGGCGATCTGCTCGACGGAGGGGAAGCCGATCCACTGATCTTTGACCAGCGCGATGCGAAGACCGCCGACTGGGCCGGAGAAGGGCAGGCCGGCCAGCGTCGTCGACATCGAGGCGGCGTTGATGGCGAGGACGTCGTAGCGCACCTCGGGGTTGAGGGCCATGACGGTGACGACGACCTGGACCTCGTTGCGCAGACCCTTGACGAAGCAGGGGCGCAGCGGGCGATCGCACAGACGGGCGGCCAGGATGGCCGACTCCGGCGGGCGACCCTCACGACGGAAGAAGGAACCGGGGATGCGCCCGACGGCGTACATCCGCTCCTCGACGTCGACCGTCAGGGGGAAGAAATCGACCGCGTCACGCGGATTGTTGGCCGCCGTCGTGGCCGACAGCAGCATGGTGTCGCCGTCGAGGTAGACGGCGGCGGAGCCGGCGGCCTGTTGGGCCAGAAGACCGGACTCGAAGCGGACGACGTGTTTCCCGTGGGAACCGTTGTCGATGATCGCCTCAGTGAATCGAAGGTTGGGACCTTCCATGGTGGTGTTTCCTTTCGTCGCGCCAGTGAACGCCGCACCAACGACGCCCACCCCATCGACGAATCGGCCGGTCTTCGATCGAGGCGCGCGGGGCCGTGTGAGACGAACCCGAAAGCCACTACCAAAGACCGCGATCCCTCTGACGGGACGTCCTCACGGACTGGCGCATTATTTATTTCTTTTAGTGATGATAACGCGGGGGTGCATCCCCCCGGGTGCGCACGAATGGCGGAAGGCTGACTGCCTTCCGCCATTGTGAGTCACGAGGTCATCGCCGCAGACCGAGCCGTTCGATGAGGGAGCGATAGTGCTCGATGTCTTGCTTGGCGACGTAATTGAGCAACCGGCGCCGCTGACCGACCATGAGCATGAGGCCCCGGCGGGAGTGGTGATCACCCTTGTGCACCTTGAGGTGCTCGGTCAGGTGGGCGATGCGCTTGGTGAGGAGCGCGATCTGCACATCGGGCGACCCGGTGTCCCCGGGGGCGATGGCATATTCCTCGATGATCTTCTTCTTAGTCGCAGGATCCACCGATCCGCGCTCCTTTCTCGTCGCTGCGCGATGTCGTCAACCTGCTGCTGACAACTCTCTTGATTCGCGGCCGTACAACGGCGTCGAACACTCTATCAGGGCTGTCCCACCGGGGCGAATCAGCTCTGCTCGTTTCCATCAAGCGGGCGTGACCGGGCGCCCCAGCGCGACGAGAGCGGCCCGGCGATCCTCCTTGAGTTGGCGGATCAGCGACTCAGCACCGTCGAAGCGGACCTGGCCGCGCAGCGGTGCGGAGAAGTCGACGTGGACACGTTGGCCGTAAAGATCGAGGTCGCTCGCGTCGATGACGTGGGTCTCGACCCGGCGCTCGTGGCCGTCGAAGGTGGGATTCGACCCGACGCTGATGGCGGCCGGGCGCGGTTCGGCCCCGAGCGAGCCGCCGGACAGATACCCGGCGTAGACGCCATCGGGGGGGCAGGCTCGGCCGACGGGGACGACGAGGTTGGCGGTCGGGAAGCCGAGGGTCCGGCCCCGGCGGTCGCCGGTGACGACGGCGCCGGAGAAGCGGAAAGAACGGCCCAGGAGGCGCCGGGCCGTCATGAGGTCGCCGGCGGCCACGCTGCGGCGCACCCGGCTCGACGAGATCGGCCCGTCGTCGCAGACCATGGGCACGATCTCGAGGTCGAAACGTCCGTCCGCCAAGGTGTCGAGACTGTCGGCGTCGGCCTGAGCGCCGTGGCCGAAGTGGAAGTTCTCCCCCACCGCCACGGTCTTCGGCTCATAGGGGGCGACGACGAGGTCGATGAAGTCGGCGGCCGACCACGCGGCGACCCGTCGGGTGAATTCCACGACGCGGACTCGGTCGGCGCCGGCCTGACGGAGTCCGGCGATCCGGTCGGGCAGATCCATGAGGAGGACGGGCGGGCGTTGCGGGCGTAGGACGGTGAGCGGATGGGGCCAGAAGGTGACGGCGATGACCGGACTCGACCCGGCGATCCGCCGAGCGGCGGAGAGAATCGCCTGGTGGCCGCGGTGGACCCCGTCGAAGTTGCCGAGGGCGAGGAAGGGGCGTTCGGTCATCGCGCCGTCCCCTCGGATTCTGCCTCCGGATCGACGATCGGCGGGCGGTGAGACGCGTCATCGGCGTCGCCCGTCGAACCGACCGATCTGGCCTGCTCCTTCGACGATGTCGCCGCCGCGAAGACTCGCTCCGCGGTGGCGATCCCCGGCGCAGAAGGGCGGTAGAGCGCGAGGAGGGATCCCGCTTCGTCGACCAGCGCCGTCGTCCCCGTCACCTCGAGGGCCAACGGCCGCCCGTGACTGACATGGACGATCTCGTCAGCGCTGATCTGCCGGGTGGGGAGGAAACGGCTGATGATCGAGGCGACGGTGTGCGTGGACACCGGGCCATCGTCGAACAAATCTTCCCCGACGACGTCGGCCTCCGCGACGTTCAGCGGACCACTGGCGGTGCGCCGTAAAGCGGTCAGATGGGCGCCGAGCCCGAGATCGGCCCCTAGATCACGGGCCAAGGCCCGGATGTAGGTGCCGGCTGAGCACGTCACCGTGACGGGGACGTCGACGACGTTGAGATCTCCGCCCTGGCCGGGGACGACCTGCTCCACCGGTTCACCCAGGTCGATGCGATCGATCCTCACCCGGCGGGGGGCCAACTCGACCGTCTCCCCGGCGCGGACCCGGGCGTGGGCGCGCTTGCCGTCGACTTTGATCGCGGAGACGGTGGCGGGGATCTGATCGACCTCGCCTGTCCAGCGCCGCGCCGCCGACGCTAAAGCCTGCGGATCGAAGTCATCGGCTCCGCCGGCGGTGGTGACCTCTCCGGCGGCGTCGTCCGTCGACGTCATCATCCCGAAGCGGATCATCGCCTCATAAGTCTTGTCATGGGCGGTCAGGTACGAGAGCAAGCGGGTCGCCTGCCCGAAAGCGCACACGAGCAAACCCGTCGCCATCGGGTCGAGCGTGCCAGCATGGCCGACCCGGCGGGTGGCGAGACGGCGGCGCAGCCGGGCCACGACGTCATGGGAGGTCGGGCCGCCCGGCTTGTCGACGAGGACGAACCCGGAACTCACGCAAGCTCTCGCTCAGTCTCGCCGGGGTGAGGCTCTTCTTCGTCATCAACTTCAGGCGAGCCTTCGAACTCCGCCTCATCGGCTTCGTCATCCGTCTCGACGGGAGGCTTGCGATAGGGATCCTCGTCTCCGGCGTACGTGGCCCCGCTGGCTCCGGCGGCGATCTGAGCGTCGGTCGCCTTGACCTGAGCCAACAACTCCTCGAAGTCGCGGCTTTGATCGGGCAGGGCGTCGGCCACGAAGACGATCTGTGGAGTGAAGCGCATCGCCAGCTGACGGGCCACCTGGGTGCGAATCTGCCCCTTGGCCGCCTCGAGGGCCGCTTCGGTCTCGGCTCGATCCTCGACGGTGCCGAGCACGGTGTAGAACAACTCGCAGGTGTGCCAGTCCTTGCTCAAACGGGCGTCGGTGATGGTGACGAACCCGAGACGGGGATCTTGGATCCGACGTTGCAACATCTGAGCGGCGATCGTCTTGATCTGTTCCGCCACCTTGAAAGAAGCCGCTGACGGCATCGCTCGTTCACCCTTCCTCGGTCAGTGGCCGCCCCCACCGGGCGGCCACCTCACCAACGCATTGTCGTAGGATCGCGAGCCGGACGCTCGCCTCCCACCGCGCTCCCCCACACAGGTGAGGGAGCGGCTCTTCGATCACTCCCGCGGTTTCTCGACCATCTCGAAGGTTTCGATGATGTCGTCGACCCGGATGTCGGAGAAGCCGTCGAGCGTGATACCGCACTCGTAACCCTCGCGCACCTCGACGACGTCGTCCTTCTCGCGACGCAACGTGTTGATGCCCGTCTCAGCGACGACGAGGCCGTCGCGCAGGATCCGGGCCTTGGCGTGGCGCCGGATGAGACCGGAAGTGACGAGACAGCCAGCGATGAGGCCCGCTTTGGAGGAACGGAAGATCTGACGGATCTCGGCGTTGCCGCGGACCTGCTCCTCGTAGATCGGCTTGAGCAGACCCTTGAGGGCGGCCTCGATGTCGTCGATGGCGTCGAAGATGACGGAGTAGTAGCGGATCTCCACGCCCTCGCGATCGGCCATCTCCGTGGCGTGGCCCTGGGCCCGCACGTGGAAGCCGATGATGATGGCGTCAGAGGCCGAGGCCAGCGAGACGTTCGTCTCGGTGATGGCGCCGACCCCGCGGTCGATGATGCGCAGCGAGACTTCCTCGCCGACGTCGATCCGCAACAGGGCGTCCTCGAGGGCTTCGACGGCGCCGGCCGAATCGCCCTTGAGGATGAGGTTGAGCTCGGTGACGCCCTTGTCGAGTTGGGCGAACAACTCGTCGAGGGTGCGCCGACGGGTCGACTTGGCGAGGGCGGCGGCGCGCTGACGAGCCTCCCGCTTCTCGGCGATCTGACGGGCGGTGCGCTCGTCGTCGACCACGAGGAAGTTGTCGCCGGCGCCCGGCACCGAGGCCAAGCCGAGGACCTGGACCGGCATCGAGGGCGGCGCCTCGTCGACCGATTCGCCGTGGTCGTTGATGAGGGCGCGAACCCGCCCGTAAGCCGAACCGGCCACGAGCGCGTCGCCGATCCGCAGCGTCCCACGGTGAATGAGGGCTGTCGCGACCGGGCCGCGGCCACGGTCGAGGTGAGCCTCGATCGCGACGCCTTGAGCCGGCATCGTCGGGTTGACGTGCAGATCGAGCGAGGCGTCGGCCGTCAACACGATGGCGGCGAGGAGATCGTCGAGGCCCTCCCGGGTGACGGCGGAGACGTCGACGAACATCGTGTCGCCGCCGTATTCCTCGGGGATGAGGCCGTACTCGGTCAGTTGCCCGCGCACCTTCGTCGGATCGGCGCCGGGGCGGTCGATCTTGTTGACGGCCACGACGACCGGCACATCGGCCGCCTTGGCGTGGTTGAGGGCCTCGACCGTCTGCGGCATGACGCCGTCATCGGCTGCCACGACGAGGACGGCGATGTCGGTCGACTGCGCGCCGCGAGCTCGCATGGCGGTGAAGGCCTCGTGGCCCGGGGTGTCGATGAAGGTGACCGAACGGGGCTCGCCATCGACGACCGTCTTGACCTGGTAGGCGCCGATCGCCTGGGTGATGCCCCCGGCCTCACCCTCGACGACGTTGGTGTGACGGAGCGCGTCGAGCAGCTTCGTCTTGCCGTGGTCGACGTGGCCCATGACGGTGACGATGGGGGGACGGATGACGAAGTCCGCCTCGTCTCCCTCGTTGTCGCCGAACTCGAGGTCGAAGCTCTCGAGCAGTTCGCGATCCTCGTCTTCGGGAGAGACGACCTGGATGTCGTAGTTCAACTCGGCGCCGAGCACCTCGAGGGTGTCGTCGGAGACCGATTGGGTGGCCGTCACCATCTCGCCGAGGTTGAAGAGCACCTGGACGAGGGCGGCGGGATCGACGCCGATCTTCTCGGCCAGATCCGTCAGCGAGGCGCCTCGGGCCAAGCGGACGGTTTGACCGTCGCCTTGCCGGATGCGGACGCCACCGACGATCGGAGCCTCCATTTGCTCCTGTTCCTGCCGCCGGGTGCGCCCACCCTTGCGACGACGGCCGGCGCCGCCGTTGCGTCCGAAGGCGCCCTGAGTGCCGGAGCCCGTCCGGCCCCCACGGCCACCACGACCGCCGCCTTGGTTCGGGCCGGGACCGGCGCCGAAGGAGCCGCCGCCGCGGCCACGCGAGCCGGCGCCGCCGCCGGGACCACCGGAGCGGCCGCCTCCACCACTGCGGTTGAGCGGGCTCTGCAGGCCACCGGAGGCTTGCTTGGGCATCATGGCCGGATTAGGACGACCACCGCCGGAACCGGCGCCGGGACGCGGCGGACGATCGCCGGAACGACCGGGGCCGCGTTGCTCTCCGGGACGGGGGGCGCGGTCGTCGGAACGGCCACGACGCACTCCCATGCCCTGGGAAGAAGCGTAAGGATTGTTCCCCGGACGCGGCGCACCGGGACGGCGGGCGCCCTGGGAGCCGCCGCCGGGACGGGGCGGACGGGGAATCGGACCCGGCTTGGGGGCCTGGGGACGCGGCGCGACCGGAGCCTGAGCGCTGGGAGCGGCCGAAGCGGGAGGCGCCTCAGGCTCAGCGGGCGGCTCGACCGGAGCCGGCGTGGAGACCGGAGTCGGCGCGGCGGGCGCGGGGGCGGCCGGAACGGCGGGAGCCGGAGCCGCTGGCGTCGGCGCGGGCGGAGCAGGCGCCTCAGCGACAGGAGCAGGCGCCGGAACCGGCTTGGCGGCCGCCGGGGTCTCAGCCGGAGAGGGAACGGGTGGAGCCGTCGTCTCAGCGGCGGGAGCCGGAGCGGGTGTGGGCTTCTTCGCCGGCGGCGAGGCGGCTTGGGGAGCCGAAGCGGCCGGACCTTGACGAGAGGCGTAATACTCTCTCACACGACGGGCCACGGGGGGCTCGATCGTCGACGAGGCCGAACGGACGTACTCGCCTAATTCATCGGCGAGCGTCTTGAGAACTTCTTTGCTTTCGAGTCCCAGCTCTTTGGCGAGCTCATGGACGCGGGGCTTGGCCACAAATCTCCTTCAGGCCCAAACCGCGTCTGGGCCGACTAGTTGGTACGGGTGTTCATTGGGGGGTACTCATCGCGCATTCATGAGCGTCAGCCCGCCTCTCGAATTGGCATGCCACAGCGGCAAGCCTTCCGTAGTCTACACTCAGCGCTCGACGAAGGCCAACGATGTCACACTTCGTTCGAGATGCCAGCGTAAGAAAGCGGCAATGATACCGGAGGCCTCACCGCGTTGTTGGGCGGGGATCTCGCGTGTCTGCGGCCAATCCCCGGTTGACAAGGCCTTGAGGTAGGCCAGAGTGCCCGGGCCGAGCGAGGAGGAGCCCGAGGGGCGGCAGGCCCGGCAGACCACCCCGCCCGAGGGGGGATGGAAGAACTCGTGGGGGCCACCGGCGCCGCACCGGGCGCAGACGTCGAGGATCGGGGCGTAGCCGGAGGCCGCCGCCGCCCGGATGAGATAGGAGTCGAGGATGAGCCCGGGCGGACGCGGGCCATCGGGCGTCCCCTCCCCCAAGGTGCGCAACGCGCCGATGAGGAGGAGATAGTGGCGCTGGGCCGGCGAGCCCTCCTCGGGCACCATCCGGTCGGCCGTCTCGACCATCGCCTCAGCCGCCGTGAACGCCCCGTAATCTTCGAGAAAGGCCTTGCCATAGGGGTGTCGCGTGACGGCCTGGGCGATCGTGTGCAACGTCCTGCCCTCGACCACCTGGAGATCGGCCTGGCTGAACGGTTCGAGCCGGGCGCCGAAACGGCTCGAGGTGCGGCGCACCCCGCGCGCGACGGCCCGGATCTTGCCGTGGCGGCGCGTCAAGACGGTGACGATGCGATCGGCCTCGCCCAAACGAGTCGTCCGCAAGACGACACCGTCGTCGACATACGTCGCCATCGCCCCTCCTCGCGTCTGCCGGCTGTCTTCTCTCTCCACCCGGCTCTCCTCATTATGCTTGCCTCATGCCGCACACCGGAGCCAGGACACCGCGTCCCCCCAGTCCCCATCCCTCCGGCGCTCGCCCGCCCGCCATCCCCGCGGCGGCCATGCCCCGCCACGTCGCCCTCGTCATGGACGGCAACGGACGCTGGGCACAACAGCGAGGCCTTCCCCGCACCGAAGGCCACCGCCGGGGTGAGACGGCCCTGTTCGACGTCATCGAAGGGGCGCTCGAGATCGGCTTGCCTTACCTGTCCGTCTACGCCTTCTCGACCGAGAACTGGCGCCGCCCCGTCGACGAGGTGCGCTGGCTCATGGGGTTCAACCGCGACGTCATCCACCGCCGCCGCGACGACCTCGACGCCCTCGGGGTGCGCATCCGCTGGGCCGGGCGCCGACGCCGTCTGTGGCCATCGGTCGTCCGTGAGCTCGAGGAGGCCGAAGCCATCTCAGCCCACAACGACGCGCTGACCCTGCAATTCTGCGTCAACTACGGCGGACGGGCCGAGATCGTCGACGCCGCCAAGGAGATCGCCCGCCAAGCGGTGGCCGGCCGTCTCGATCCGGAACGCTTGACGGAGGAGCGCTTCCGTCGTTTCCTCGACGAGCCCGCCATCCCCGACGTCGATCTGTTCGTCCGCTCCTCCGGAGAACAGCGCACCTCGAACTTCCTCATCTGGCAGTCCGCCTACGCCGAAATGGTCTTCCTCGACCGCCTCTGGCCCGATTTCGACCGGCGCGATCTGTGGCGCGCGATCGAGCTCTACCTGGGGCGAGATCGCCGATTCGGCGGCGCCGAAGAAACGCCAGCGTAATGACTCCGTAAAGGTTTACATTGCGCTTGCAAGCTGTCATGATAGGGAGGAAAGCGCTTACCGGATCGGTGTGGTAACGCTCGTGGAACGGCACGACGACGGTGCCGAGCCACCGCAGACGGGCCGGTCCACCCGCGCCGCCCCTGTGATCCGCAATGAAGAGGAGTTCGAGAAGTGGAGCCACGATGAGCGCCCTCATGGAACTGAAAAACATCAAAGGCGGCAAGCAAGAGAACACTGACAACAAGGTCGCTCTCGTTTTCTTGGCGCCGTGGATCATCGGCCTATTGGCCATCACGATGATCCCCCTCATCGCCAGTCTGGTGTTGAGCTTCACGAACTACCGTCTGACCAGCCGGCGGACGGAGTTCCTCGGAATCGAGAACTACGCCCGGATGTTCGCCGACGACCGGATGTGGCAGTCGATCAAAGTGACGTTGACCTACGTCCTCGTCTCGACGCCCTTCCAGTTGGCCCTCGCCCTCGGCATCGCCGTCCTGCTCAACCAAGGCATGAAGGGGTTGCCGTTCTACCGCTCGGTCTTCTACCTGCCGAGCCTCATGGGCTCCTCGGTCGCCATCGCTTTGCTCTGGACGCGGATCTTCGGCGCCCAAGGCCTCGTCTCGACGATCCTGGCCAAACTCGGCATCATCGAATCGCCCGATTACTCGTGGATGGGCGACACGCGCACGGCCCTCATCACGATCATGATCCTCCACGTGTGGACCTTCGGCTCGCCGATGATCATCTTCTTGGCCGGGCTGCGTCAGATCCCGTCGATGTACTACGAGGCCGCCTCGGTCGACGGCGCCGGCAAGTGGATTCAGTTCTGGCGCATCACCATGCCGCTGCTCTCGCCGATCATCTTCTTCAACCTCATCCTCCAGATCATCGGTGCCTTCCAATCGTTCACCCAGGCGTACATCGTCTCCGGTGGAACCGGCGGGCCGGTCGACTCGACGCTGTTCTACTCGCTGTACATCTACGAGACGGGCTTCGTCAACAAACTCGAAATGGGCTACGCCTCGGCGATGGCCTGGTTCCTCGTCGTCATCATCACCATTTTCACCGCCGCCAATTTCTACCTCTCGAAGTATTGGGTTTTCTACGATGACTGATCTCGCCACCACCACCGCCCCTACGTCACCGCGGGAATTGTCGGCGGAGGATCGCCGTCACGCCAAGCGCCCGGTTCCCACCGGCCAACGGGTCAAATCCGTCATCAAGCACATCCTGCTTGTCGCCGCGGCCTGCGTCATGATCTATCCGCTCATCTGGATGCTCGTCAGCTCGCTGCGCCCCGGAGACCTCATCTTCCGCACCCCCGGGCTCGTCTTCGACAACTTCACGACGGAGAACTACGAGTACGGCTGGGACGCCCTAGGCCGACCCTTCGGCACTTACATGATCAACTCGGTCATCGTCTCGGCCGGGTCGATCCTCGGCAACGTCGTCACCTGCTCCTTGGCGGCCTATGCCTTCGCCCGGCTCCGCTTCACGGCGAAGAACATCCTCTTCGCCATCATGCTGCTGACGATCATGCTGCCCTTCCACGTGCTCATCGTGCCGCAGTACATCGTCTTCTCGAAGCTCGGCATGCTCGGCACCTTCTGGCCGCTCATCCTGCCGAAACTGCTGGCGACGGACGCGTTCTTCGTCTTCCTCCTCGTCCAGTTCATCCGCGGGTTGCCCCGTGAGCTTGACGAAGCCGCCCTCATCGACGGCTGCGGGCACTTCCGGATCTTCTTCAACATCATCATGCCGCTGCTCGTGCCGGCCATCGCCACGACAGCGATCTTCACCTTCATCTGGACCTGGAACGACTTCTTCGGCAGCTTGCTCTACCTGTCGGGGCGCGAGGAGCTCTACACCGTCCAGTTGGGCTTGCGGGCCTTCCAGGACTCCTCCGGGTTGACGAACTGGGGGGCGATCTTCGCGATGAGCGTGCTCTCGCTCATCCCGATCTTCCTCGCCTTCCTCTTCGGGCAACGCTTCCTTATCCGGGGCATCGCCACCACCGGCATCAAGTGACCGATTCCCCGTGAACCGAGTCAGCCGGCGAGCCGAGAGCCCTGGCGGACCCACCCCTCTTGACGACCAGACCACCACCACTCCCTCGAAAGGATGATTCATGAAACGCTACGCCGTCGTCGGAACCGGCCACCGCTGCCAGATGTTCCTCGACGCCATCGGCTCCGACCACCGCGACGAGGCGACCTTGGCCGCCCTCATCGACACCAACCCCGGACGGATCGCCGTGCACCTCGACCGGATGGCCGAGGAATTCGGCGTCGATCCCGCTTCGATCGCCACTGGCGGCCCCGAGGATCTCGAGAAGATCATCGCCGAGCAGAAGATCGACCGGGTCATCGTCACGACGCCCGACTACACCCACGCCGACATCATCGTCCGCTCCCTTGAAGCCGGCGCCGACGTCGTCTCGGAGAAGCCTTTGACGATCGACGCGGCCTCCGCCCAAGCCATCGCCGAGGCGGTCGAGCGCACCGGGCGCGACGTCGTCGTCACCTTCAACTATCGTTACTCGCCGCGCAACTCGGCCCTCAAGGAGGTCATCCAATCCGGGGAGATCGGCCAGGTCACCTCGGTCGCCTTCGAATGGGTCCTCGACACCGCTCACGGCGCCGACTATTTCCGCCGCTGGCACCGCGACAAGAAGAACTCCGGCGGCTTACTCATCCACAAGGCCTCCCACCACTTCGACCTCGTCAACTGGTGGATCGACGACGTCCCAGCCCGGGTCTACGCCGCCGGCGGGGTCAAGTTCTACGGCGCGGAGAACGCCGACGCCCGCGGTCTCGGCCCCCGTTCGCCGCGCGGCACCCACGACGGCCCGCACTCCCCCTACGAGCTCGACCTGCGCACCGACCCGCGCTTGGAGAAGCTCTACCTCGAGCAAGAGCACTACGACGGTTATCTGCGCGACCAAGACGTCTTCGCCCCGGGCGTGACGACGGAGGACAACCTCAGCGTCGTCGTGACCTACGCCGGCGGCCCGAGCCTCTCCTACTCCCTCAACGCCCACAGCCCCTGGGAGGGCTACCGGGTGGCTGTCAACGGCACCGAGGGACGGGCCGAGCTGACCGTCGTCGAACGCTCCGGCGTGCTCTTCGCCGACGACCACGTCACCGTGCTCGATCCCAGCTTCACGGCCGACGAGTCGGCCGATCCGCTGCGCCCGACCGGTGAGCGTCTCCTCGTCCAGAAGCACTTCGGGCGGGCCGAGGAACGGGCCATCACCGCGGTCGGCCCCGGCGGCCACGGGGGCGGCGACCGTCTCCTCCTCCAGGACGTCTTCGCCGGCCCGGGCGAGGATCCCCTGGGGCGCCCCTCCGATTGGGGCGACGGGGTCAACGCCATCGCCGTCGGCATCTGCGGAAACGTCTCCCTGGCCGAAGGGCGGCCGGTCACCCCTGAGGAATTGAGCTTGCCGATTCGTCGCTGACCACTAGTGGTCTGTCGCGTCGACCTGCGGCGGAGCGTCACGCTCCCCTGCGGGGATCGATCATCACGGTGGGCTCGCCACACGGCGGGCCCACCGTCGTCTCCGCGCTCGCGCCGAGGCTCCTCAGAGCTCCGCTCGGCTCCAACGCGCGGCGGCCGACGCGCTCGCCCACGGGGCGCCGGCGGCGGCGTACCCCTGACCGGTGGCGAGGCAGACGTGCTGCCACCGCTCCAGATCATCGGGGATGGGATGGGCGGCGTCGCCCTCGCCCTCCCAGACGACGTCGCTCGTGATGGCGGTGGGATCGGGCACTGATTGCGTCGCCTCGAGAGCCGACATGAATCCGGCCGTCTGCGCCACCGGGACGAGGAGAGAGACGCCGTCTTCGATGTGGTCGACCAGATTCTCCAACAGATCCATCCTCCCCCACTGCTCATGCTCGACGGGCGCTCCGGCCCCGAGTTCGACGCCGTCGACGAAGGCCTGGTGAGGATCGCCGCCGCCACGCGACCAGATCACCTCGTCTTCGGTGTAGAGCAGGCTGGCCCAGCCTTCGGTTCCGACGAGGGTGACGGTCGGGGGGAAGACCCGCGGCCCGCACAAGCTGAGCGAGACGTCGATCGAGGCGCCCGCCGGGCGGTGGATCCGCAACCAGCTGGTGTCGTCGGATTCGGTGTCGAAGGCGTGGTAGAGCTCCGTCTCGATGAAACTGAGATCGTCTGGACGACGCAGGCCGACGATGGCGCAGGCCGTCGCGATGGAATGGGCCAAGGCGTTCGTGCACACTCCGTCGGCCACCCGGGCGCCGTCGAGAACGCGGTGGCCCGCCCAGCGCGCCCGCTTGAAATAGGCCAGGTCGCGCTGCCACATCCCCCAGACCTGGACGCGCTGGATCTCGCCCAGGGTCGCGGCGGCCAGTTCGCGCATCCGCGCGACACCGCCGCCGCCGAGGCTCTGGAATCCGATTTGGACGGCTTTGCCGAGGGCCGCCGACCGAGCCACGAGGTGATCGAAGCCGCCCAGGCTCGCCACCGGGGGTTTCTCCAAGAAGACGTGGGAGTCGGCCGCCAAGGCCTCCTCGGCCAAGGCCATGTGGGTGCCGATCGGGGTGGCGATGGAGACGATGTCGACGTCATGGTGGGCGAGCAATTCGGTCAGAGAGGGATACCAGGGGATGTCGCGTCCCTCAAGGGGGCCGGCCGGATCCGATCCGGCGACCAGCTCGATCCGCCCGGCGGCGGCCAAGCGATCGATCCGTTCGAGGTGGACATGGCCGAAGCCACGAAGACCGACTTGGGCGATCGAGAGCATGAGACTCCTTCATGACGGTGAGACGAGCGAGGTCTCAGATGAGGTGGAACAGGTGAGCGGGAAACAAGGGAACGGGGAACAAGGGACGGCGCGGGCTCAAGCGACCGGCGCCGTCGTGCCGCGGATGACGAGCTGGGTCGCCATCACCTTGGCCACCGGCGGGGCGTCCGGGTTGGCCATGAGCTCTTGGAGGAGGTCGACGGCGGCGGCTCCGGCCTCGTGACGGGGCACGTGCACCGTCGTCAGCGGTGGTGCGGAGAGCTTGGCGTAAGCGATGTCGTCGCAGGAGATGATCGACAGGTCGCCAGGAACGTCGACCCCTCGGCTGGCCAGGCGCGAGAGCGCCCCCAGAGCGATGGCGTCGTTGTAGGCGATGAGGGCGGAGACGTCGCGGGAGAGGACGACGTCGGCCACCATCGATCCTCCGTCCGAGTTGGGCGCGAAAGAGCCCAGCATCATGATCTCGACGCCGAGTTCCTCGCTCGTCTCCATCAAGCCGCGCAGCCGCTGTTGGCCGGACCAGCTCTGCTCCGGCCCTCCGGCGTAGGCGATCCGGCGATGGCCGAGGGAATGGAGATTGACGAGGGCCTGGCGCATGCCGTCGGCCAGATCGGTCGAGACCGACCACCACCCCTCGAGCTGGCGGTGCAGGAGAACGGTCGGCACCGTGCCGGCGAACTGGAGGAGGACCTCGTCGGCGTTACGGGGACTGGCCCAGATCAGCCCGTCGACCTGCCGACAGATCCGGCGCACGGCGTCGGGCTCGAGGCGATCCTGCTCATCGGTGTCGGAGATGAACAGGCCGAGCCGGGTGGCCCGGGCCTCGCGCTCGACCCCCTTGGCCGTGTCGGAGAAAAAGGGATTGGCCAGGTCGGGCACGATCAGCCCGATGTTGCCGGAGCGCCCCGTGATGAGACGGCGGGCAGCTGGATCGGGCAGATAACCGAGCCGCTCCGCCTCGGCCAAGATCCGGCGGCGGGTCGGTTCGGCCACGGACCCCTTCTCGGAAAAGGCCCGGGAGACGGTCGCGACCGAAACTCCGCACGCCCGTGCCACATCGCGGCTTGTCGCAGCCATGATCCTCCTCCGCCAGGTGCGCACCGGGCGTCTTCTCCGACGAGGAGAGAGGAACGGCGCCGGAATGCTTATGCAAACGGTTCCATCCTACCGTTCGACCGGCCCGGCGTCACCATCCCGCCCGATCTCGACGGCTCCTCGAGCGGACGAGTGGGCGGAGGAGATCAATCCTGACGTCGCTGGTCCACACCTCGGTCGCGGAAGGCTCGGTTGACGGCTCCGCAGACGGCTCGCAGAGAGGCGGTGATGATCGACTCGTCGGTGCCCACGCCCCACCAGACGGCGGTCTCGCCGTCGACGGTGACCTCGGCCTCGACGTAGGCGGCCGCTTTGGCGTCGCCGCCGGAGGCGAGGGCGTGCTCGGTGTAATCGAGGACGGTGATCTCGTAGCCCAGTTGCGTCACAGCGTCGACGAAAGCGGAGATCGGCCCATTGCCTTCGCCTTGGACGACTTTCTCCGCCCCGTGGTCGCTGACGCTCGCCTCCAGAAGATAACGATCATTGCCGCTGACCTTCGCCGAGACGAGGTCGAGCGGATCGTCGATCGAGAGGTACTCGTCCTCGAAGAGGCTCCACAGTTGACCGCTCGAGACCTCCTTGCCGGTGGCGTCGGAGTAGCGCTGGACGGCCCGGGAGAAATCGAGTTGGAGGCGGCGGGGCAGGTCGAAATGGTGCTCCGTCTTCATGAGGTAGGCCATGCCGCCCTTGCCAGATTGGCTGTTGACCCGGATGACGGCCTCGTAGGTCCGCCCGACGTCGGCCGGATCGATCGGCAGGTAGGGCGCCTGCCACCGGATCTCGTGGATCGACTTGCCGGCCGCCTCGGCCTGGTTCTCGAGATCCTCGAGACCTTTCTTGATGGCGTCCTGGTGCGAACCGGAGAAAGCCGTGTAGACGAGGTCGCCGGCATAAGGGTGACGGGGGTGGACGGGCAGCCCGGTGCAATATTCGACGGTGCGACGGATCTCGTCGATGTCGGAGAAGTCGATCTGCGGATCGATGCCCTGGCTGAAGAGGTTGAGGCCGAGGGTGACGAGATCGACGTTGCCGGTGCGCTCGCCGTGGCCGAAGAGGCAGCCCTCGACCCGGTCGGCCCCGCCCATGAGCGCCAGTTCGGTCGCCGCCACCGCGGTGCCCCGATCGTTGTGGGGGTGAAGCGAGACGCAGACGTGCTCCCGGTGGGAGATGTGGCGCCCGAAGTACTCGATCTGATCGGCGTAGGTGTTCGGCGTCGACATCTCGACGGTGGCCGGCAGGTTGAGGATGATCTCGCGTCCGGGCCCCGGTTGCCACACCTCCATGACGTTCTCGCACACCTCGAGGGCGAAATCGGTCGGGGTCTGGGTGAAGATCTCCGGGCTGTACTCGTAGCCGAATTCGACGTCGGCGAGGTATTTCTCGGCCGCCGCCATGACCTGTTCGGTGCCGCTGCGGGCGAGCGCGATCGTCTCCTGCTCCGTCATGTGGAAGACGACCCGGCGGAACAGCTCCGCGGTCGCGTTGTAGAGATGGATCGTCGCCCGCTTCGCCCCCTGGAGCGATTGGGCCGTCCGCTCGATGAGATCGGCCCTCGCCTGCGTCAGCACCGAGATCTGGACGTCGTCGGGGATCTTGTCCCCCTCGATGAGCGCGCGGACGAAATCCCATTCCGTCTGCGAGGCGGAAGGGAACCCGATCTCGATCTCCTTGTACCCCATGGCGACGAGCAGATCGAACATCCGCATCTTGCGGGCCGGGGTCATCGGATCGATGAGGGCCTGGTTGCCGTCGCGCAGATCGGTCGACAGCCAGCGCGGGGCGTGCGTGATCTTGCTCTCCGGCCACGTCCGGTCGGGCAGATCGAGCGGAACGAACGGGACGTAACGCTGAAAGGGCATCGGCGAAGGCTGCTGGATAGGGCAGGTGTACGGCAGGGTGCCGAAGGATGCGGTCATGGAATCCTCACTCGGGTGTCATCAGAAACCGAGCCGGTTGAGGCTCTTGGCGTCGGTTTGCCAGTCCTTGACCACTTTAACCCTCAGGTCGAGATAAACCGGTGTACCAAGAAGATGAAATATCTGCTGGCGTGCTTCTGTCCCGATCCGGCGCAACCGGGAGGCGCCGCGCCCGATGACGATCGGCTTTTGTGATTCCCGTTCGACGATGAGGGAGGCGAAGATGTCGAGGAGGGGTTTGTCGTCCGGACGGCCCTCGCGCAGCCCCATTTCCTCGATCTGCACCGTGATCGAATGGGGCAGCTCATCGGTCACCTCGCGCAGCGCGGCCTCGCGGATCAGTTCGGCGATGAGGGTCTCGGTCGGCTCGTCGGTCGTCTCGCCGTCGGGATAGTAGACCGGCCCAGGCGGCAGGAGGCTGACGATGAGGTCGAGCAGGAGGCCGACTTGGTCGTCGGTCGTGGCCGAGACCGGCACGATGTGTTCCCAGGTCAGCCCCGTCTCTTCGCCCAGGGCTTGGATGTCGAGCAGATGCTCGCGCAAGCGGGTCGGCGAGGCGAGATCCGTCTTCGTCGCGACGGCGATGAGCTTCGGCTTCTTCGACAGCGAGGCGATCTCCCCGACGAGGAAGCGGTCGCCCGGACCGATCCGCTGATTCGAGGGGAAACAAACCCCGATGACGTCGACAGACGACCAGGTGTCGTGGACGAGAGCGTTGAGCCGTTCCCCGAGCAAGGTGCGGGGACGGTGCAAGCCAGGGGTGTCGATGAGGATGAGTTGAGCGTCGGGCCGAGTGACGACGCCTTTGATGACGTGCCGGGTCGTCTGTGGCTTGTCCGAGGCGATGGCGATCTTCTGACCGACGAGGGCGTTCGTCAAGGTCGATTTGCCGACGTTCGGCCGACCGACGAAGCAGGCGAACCCGGAACGGAAGATAGCTTCCTCGCCGGGATCGGGTCTATCCCCGACGGTGGCGTCCTCGTGTTCCTCGGATGTGACCATCGTCGTGTCATTCGTCATCGCTGTCGCCCTTCGCTCGTCGCTCCGTCTTCTCCGCCCCGATCTCGCCCGTCTCCGGCTGATGGCGCCGCACCAGCGCCGTCGCCACCTGATGGCGCCGCCCTTGGGGCTGATCGGCCGTCAGCTCCAGGCCTTCCCAGACCACCCGCGATCCGGGGATCGGCACCTTGTTGAGCAGCTTCGCCATGATGCCGCCGACGGTGTCGACGTCGTCGTCATCCAACTCGCGCCCGAACAGATCGCCCAAGTCGGGCAGGGAGAGCCGGGACGAGACCCGGTAAGAGCCATCCCCCATGTCGACGACATGAGCTTGTTCCTGATCGTACTCGTCGACGATCTCACCGACGATCTCCTCGAGGAGGTCCTCGATCGTGGCGATCCCCGCGGTGCCGCCGAACTCGTCGACAACAACGACCATGTGGGAATGGTCGGCCTGCATCTCGCGCAGGAGGTCGTCGGCCGGTTTGGAGTCGGGGCACCAGGTGACCGGGCGCAGCACGGCGGTGACGTTCTCGCTCGACTGGGCGTCGGGCTTGTCGTAGACCCGCTTGACGATGTCCTTGAGGTAGGCGATGCCGACGATGTCGTCGAGCCCGCCCGGACCGACGACGGGGATACGGCTGAAGCCGGAGCGCAGCGCCAGGGAGAGGGTTTGGCGCAAAGTCTTGCCGGCTTCGATGTAGACGACGTCGGGGCGCGGCACCATGACCTCTTTGACGAGGGTGTCGCCGAGGTCGAAGACCGAGTAGATCATCTTCCGTTCGGTCGCCTCGATCTCATTCGAAGCTTCGGCCCGGTTGACGTACTCGCGCAATTCGTCTTCAGAGGTGAAGGGGCCGTCGCGGAACCCACGCCCTGGCGTGATGGCGTTGCCGATGACGATCATGACCTGGGGGATGAAGAAGAGCACGGTGACGAGCAGGCGCATGAGCCCGTTGGTTTTCAGCGCGACGGCCGTCATGTGTTGGCGTCCCAGCGTGCGCCCCCCGACGGAGACGATGATGAAGATGACGACGAGCCCGATCGCGCCGGTCGCGACGAGCCGAGGCCCGACGGATCCGATCGCCGGGGTGAGGACGTCGAAGAGGAGAAGGATGAAGGCGATCTCGCAGACCATCCGCAAGAAAAGCGCCGTCGAGACGGTCGGCGCCGGATCGGCCACGGTGTCGAGCAGACGTTGGGCTTTCGGCACCTCGTCATTGACGAGTTTGCGCGCCCGTCCCTTCGTCATCGCGGCGAAGGCCTCTTGGATGGCGGCGAAGAAGGCCGCCCCGGCCAGGAGGACGACGAGGACGACGATCGTGACGATGAGATCCGTCATGATCTCGTCTCTTGTTGGTCAGTCTTCTGTCGGCTCCACGACTCCCAGGCGTCGATGAGGGCGTCGGTCAAGCCGAACATCACCGCGCGCTCCTCTTCCTCGGCGTGGTCGAAGCCGAGCAGATGGAGGAAACCATGGAGGAGGAGGTAATTCATCTCGCCCTGGGGCGTGCGCCCGGACTCCTTGGCCTGACGGTCGGTGACAGTCGGGCAGAGCACGATGTCGCCCAGCATCCCTTCAGGACGTTCCTTGCCCTCCTCGCCGGGGCGCAACTCGTCCATCGGGAAGCTGAGGACGTCGGTCGGGCCGGGCTCGTCCATGAACTTCTCGTGGTAGTTGGCCATCGTCGTCTCGTCGACGAGGAGGATCGACAGGTCGGCTGAGGGATGGATCCTCATCCGGTCCATGGCGAAGGCGGCCAAGGCGGCGAGTTGCTCCTCGTCGACTTTCTCGCCCGATTCGTTCATGATGTCGATCATCGTGGTCTCCTCATCGCGGTCACCGGGGCCTCGTGGCCGTCGCGGCGCGCCTCGTAGCGGTCGTAAGCGGCGGCGATCTGCCCGACCAGACGATGGCGCACGACATCGCGGTTGGTCAGGGTGCAGAAGGCGACGTCGTCGAGCCCGTCGAGGATGGCGGGCACCTCGCGCAACCCGGAGCGGACCCCGCCGGGCAGATCGACTTGGGTGATGTCGCCGGTGACGACCATGGTGGAACCGAAGCCGAGCCGGGTGAGGAACATCTTCATCTGCTCCATCGAGGTGTTCTGGGCCTCGTCGAGGATGATGAAAGCGTCGTTGAGGGTGCGCCCGCGCATGTAGGCGAGGGGGGCGATCTCGATCGTGCCAGCCGTCAACAGGCGCGGCACCGAGTCGGGGTCGAGCATGTCGTGAAGGGCGTCGTAGAGGGGACGAAGATACGGGTCGATCTTCTCCGACAAAGTGCCGGGCAAAAAGCCGAGCCGCTCGCCGGCCTCGATCGCCGGGCGGGTCAAGACGATCCGGTTGACCTTCTTGGCCTGGAGCGCCTGGACGGCCTTCGCCACCGCCAGGTACGTCTTCCCGGTGCCGGCCGGCCCGATGCCGAAGACGATGGTGTGCTGGTCGATGGCGTCGACATAGCGTTTCTGGTTGAGGGTCTTGGGGCGGATGGCGCGGCCGCGATGCGAGAGGATCGACTGGGTCAAGACGGCGGCCGGTCGGACCGGCTCGCTGGAATCCATGTGGGCGATCCGTTCGACGTCGCCGGCCGTCAGGCCATGCCCGGTGCGCAAGATCGTCACCATCTCCGTCAGCACGTCGACAGCGTGGAGCACCTCGTCGGGCGGACCGTCGAGCAGGATCTCGTTGCCGCGGACGTGGATCTCGCTGCCGAGTTCATTCTCGAGCACCCGGAGGAACTCGTCGTTGGGACCGACGACGCCGACCATGGGGATGGAATGGGGCACCGACACCTGCCGGTGGAGCGCCTCCTCGGGCTCGCCGGCGGTTTGAGCGACCGTGTTCAGATAAGCCTCCGATATCGATGGAACGGTGGCATTCTATCCCGGAGGAAAACCGGAGCGCTCCATTTGCTGCGTTCGTCATGTCGGCGGGCGTATCACCAGCTACGATGTCCTGCCGTGACCGAGCCGAGACCGCACTCCCCCACGAGCCCCGCCGGACCCTCGCTGGGTGAGGATCGCCGGGCGGCGGCGCCGGCGTTCGCCTCCGGCGGGCGGGGCAACTACGACCTCTTCATCGCCCTGTTCTGCTCGCTGTTGCTCCTCAGCAATGTCGGGGCGACCAAGCTGCTCGCCTTCGGCCCCGAGGTGACGATCGGTTCCTATCCCCTCTTCCCCGTCATCACCGACGGCGGGGCTTTCCTCTTCCCCCTCACCTATATCGTCGGCGACATCCTGGCCGAGGTCTTCGGTTTGCTCCGGGCACGACGGGCCATCGTCTTGAGCGCGATCGTCGGAATCACCGCCTCGTTCGTCTTTCTCGCCGTCGACCTCGCCCCACCCGCCCCCGACTACCCCTACGCCACCGATTGGCATCACGTCCTCGGCTTCGTCCCGCGGATCGTCCTCGCCTCCCTGCTCGGCTATGTCGCCGGGCAGTTCCTCACCGCCGTCGTCCTCGTGCGGATCAAACAGCGCATGGGCGAGGGGCGTCTGTGGGTGCGTCTGCTCGGCTCCAGCCTCGTCGGCGAATTGGCCGACACGCTCCTGTTCTGCGTCGTAGCTTGGATCGGAGTCGTCTCCACCGGCACGCTCATCAACTACGTCATCACCGGCTACGTTTACAAGGTCGTCGTCGAGACGGTCTTCTTGCCCGTCACGACCCGGGTCATCGCCGTCGTCAAACGGCATGAGCCCGATTACGGCGTCGCCGCCTCCTGAACCGTGGTGCGCTCGACGGCGCGGTGCTCCTTGGCCCGGTGGGCGGAACCGGCGGCCTGCTTGTTCTGACGCCGGCGTGGCGAGGTCTCCACCGAGGCGGCCGGGCGGCGTTTGGTCGCGAGATAACGGCCGAGGAACTCGGTGCGGAAAGCGTCGAAATCCCCTGTCTCGATCGAGCGTCGGATGTCGTCGACGAGACGGATCGTGAAGCGCTCATTGTGGATCGTGGCGAGGGTGTTGGCGAGCAACTCCTTCGAGCGGATGAGGTGGTGGAGGTAGGCCCGGGTGTGGTGGGCGCAGGTGTAGCAATCGCACCCCTCTTCGAGGGGGGTGAAGGAGCGCTTGTTGGCCAGAGTGTCGACGTTGTAACGCCCTGAGGCGGTGTAGATGGCGCCATTGCGGGCGGTGCGGGAGGGGTTGACGCAGTCGAAGGTGTCCATCCCGGCCTCGATGGCGGCGAAGAGGTCCTCCGGCTCCGAGATGCCGAGCAGGTGGCGGGGTTTGTTCTCGGGCAGTTCGTCGCTGGCCCACGAGCAGATGAGGCCGAGCCGCTCCTTCTCCAAGGCCCCGCCGATGCCGTATCCGTCGAAGCCATGGCCCTCCTGGGTGGTGGCGACGAGATCGCGGGCGGCTTGACGGCGCAGGTCCTCGTACTGCGCGCCTTGGACGACGCCGAAGAGCGCCTGGTAGGGGCGCCCGATCCTGGTCTGGGTGAGACGATGGTGCTCGGCCAGGCAGCGCACCGCCCAGGCTTGCGTCCTCTCGAGCGAGCGTTCCTGGTACTCGCGGGTGTTGAGGAGGGTCGTGCACTCGTCGAAGGCGAAGATGATGTCCGCCCCCAGCTGATGCTGGATGCCCATCGAGATCTCAGGGGTGAAGCGGTGCCGTGAGCCGTCGCGGTAGGAGCGGAAGTCGACGCCGTCGTCGTCGACGACGGCGAGGCGATCCTTCGAGCGGGCGATGACATCGGCGGTTCCGACGCCGTCGGTCGACATCGCCAGCACCTTCTTGAACCCGACGCCCAGGCTGAGCACCTGGAAGCCGCCGGAATCGGTGAACGTCGGTCCCTGCCACCCCATGAAGGCGGCCACGCCGCCGGCCTCGTCGACGAGATCGGCGCCGGGCTGGAGATAGAGGTGATAGGCGTTGGCGAGGACGGCTTGGGCGCCGGCGGCGGCGATGTCGCGCGGCAAAAGAGATTTGACGGTGGCCTGGGTGCCGACCGCGATGAAGGCCGGGGTGGCGATGTCGCCGTGAGGTGTGTGGATGATCCCGGATCGGCCCAAGCGGCCGTCGAGGCGGGCGTCGACGTCGAAGGAGAAATCGGAGGGGGTCGCGGGCGTCGCCACATCCGATTTCGTCGGCGGTGGCGTGGCTTCCTGGGTGATCACCGAAGCGGCGCGAGAGTCGGATGGAACGGTCATGGGGGTGCTCCTCATCGGGGTCGAGCGTTTTCGCTCAGTCGGAGAAGGCGGCAGCGATCTCGAGGACGAGACGAAGTTGGGTGACGGCGCTGGAGCCGGCGGTCGAGGTGCGCAGCACTGTCGGGCCGAGGCTGGCGAGGAGGGCTCCCGCCGAGGTGAACTGTTCCCGCTCCTCGTCGCTGACGCCGCCCTCAGGGCCGATGACGCAGACGATCTCAGGGATCGCGGCGTCGCCGAAAGGCCGGCTGGCGGCGCCCGGAGTTGGAGGAACGTCGGGTGTGCCCTCGGCCGGCGGGATCGAGCGGGCGGCGCCGAGCGCCCCCCACAACGGAATCGTCGCGGCCTCGTGGCAGACGATCGGGCAGACTGATCCGGCCAGGAGTGCGGCGACCTGCGCCGTCGAGGCCAGGGGGGCGACCTCAGGGATCCACCAGCGCCGGGCTTGTTTGGCGGCCTCGCGCGCCGTCGTCGCCCACTTGGCTTGGCCCCGCTCGGCTTTGGCGGCGTCCCAACGCGGGATCGAGCGGGCGGCCTGCCAGGGCACGATGCGATCGGCTCCGACCTCGGTGAGGAGGTCGACGGCGACGAGCGCCCGGTCGTTCTTGGGCAGAGCTTGGACGACGGTGATCGTGGGAAACGGCGCCGGCGCCTCGACGATTCGCTCGGCGCGGACCCTCACCTCGGCGGGGGCGACCGCCACCGTGGGGCCGACGACGCCACGACCGGCGCCATCGGTGATCGTCACCTCCTCGCCGAGGCGGATCCGGCGGACCTTGGCGGCGTGGAAAGCCTCGTCGCCGGTCAAGGCGACGTCGTCTCCCACGGCGAGGGCGGAGGGCAGCTCGGCGATGAAGAACCCGTCGCTCACGCCGAGAATGCTTCTTTCAGCTTGTGGAAGAACCCGCCGTGGTTCTTGTGCGGCAGGATCGTCCCCGTCTCCCCCCGCAGGGTGGCGAACAACTCGAGCGCCTCACGCTCGTCGGCGTCGAGGTTCGTCGGCGTCAAGACGTTGACGGTGATGATGAGGTCGCCGCGCCCACGTGCCCGTAGCCGTGGCACGCCCTTGCCCTTGGCCACCCGGCGGGTGCCGTTCTGGGTGCCGGGGTCGATGCCGATCGTCACCGTGGCGTCGGCCGGATCGCAATCCTCGTGCTCGGCGTCGAGGGTGGGCATCTCCACCTCGGTGCCCAAGGCGGCGGCCGTCATCGGGATGTCGATCGTGGCTTCGAGGTCGTCGCCGTGGCGTTGGAAGACCTCATGCTTGGCCACCGCGATCTCGAAGAAGAGATCGCCGGCCGGCCCGCCACCGGGGCCGACATCGCCCTGGGACTCGATGCGGATGCGATTGCCCGTCTGCATCCCGGCCGGAACGTTGACGCTGACGGTGCGCTTGCCGCGGACCCGGCCCTCGCCATAGCAATCGGGGCAGGGATGCTCGATGACGGTGCCGAAGCCCTGGCAGGCCGGGCAGGGCGAGGTCGTGCGGATGTCGCCGATGAAGGAACGCTGCACCTGGGTGACCTCGCCGCGGCCGTGGCAGGTCGTGCACGTCTTCGGCTTCGTGCCGTCGGCGGTGCCGGAACCCTTGCAGGTCGCGCACAAGACGGCCGCCTCGATCGGCACCTCGGTGTGCACGCCGAAGGCGGCTTCGACCAGCGAGAGGGTGAGGCGTTCGATCCGGTCCTGGCCTCGTGCGACCCGGGAACGTGGGCCACGCTGTGGCCCGCCCCCGGCCATGCCGCCGAACATGGCGTCGACGATCGAGCCGAAGTCGAACCCGCCGCCGAAACCGGGGAAGCCCGCTCCGAAACCGGCCGCCCCGCCCATCGGATCGCCGCCGCGATCGTAGATGTCCCGCTTCTGCGGGTCGGAGAGCACCTCGTAGGCCTCGCCGATCTCCTTGAACTTCTCCGCGGCGCCGTCTTCGGTCGCGACGTCGGGGTGGTACTGCATGGCCAGCTTGCGGTAGGCCTTCTTGATCTCTTCCGGGCCGGCGTCGCGCGACACACCCAGAACCGAGTAGTAATCCGTGCTCATCTCATCCTTCAGCCAGAATCTGGCTCACATAACGGGCGACCGCCCTCACCGAAGCCATCGTCGACGGGTAGTCCATCCGGGTCGGTCCGACGACACCCAGCCCTGCCCAATTATCCTCATCCGTTCCATAGCCGCTCGCCACCACCGAGGCCGAGGTGAGCGAGGCATGCTCGTTCTCCTGACCGATCCGGACCTTCACCTCGCCCGAAGCCTCGCCCAGGAGGCGAAGCAAGACCATCTGTTCCTCGAGGGCCTCGAGCATCGGCTTGATCGTCACCTCGAAACGATCGGAGAAAGCTGTCACATTGCTGATCCCACCGACGACGACGCGGGAGGCGGGTTCGGTGGCGACGATGTCGAGCAGGGCGGCGACGACACCTTGGGCCAGGCCCCGGATCTCGGGGGCGATCCGCTCGGTGAGCGCGACCACGCGCTCGGGGATCTGGCGGTACGACACGCCAGCGATCGTCTCGTTGACCCGATCGCGCACGAGAGCGAGATCGTCGTCGCCAGCCGGCCCGAGATCGATCGTGCGCTGGACGACTTTGCCGAGGGAATCGATGACGAGGAGGAGGCCGCGGGAGTCGTGGAGGCGGATGAGGTCGAGTTGACGCACGACCGAGGAGTTCGCCACCGGATACTGCACGATGGCGACCTGCGAGGTGACCTGCGCGAGGAGGCGGACCGTCCGAGTGACGATGTCGTCGAGGTCGACGGCCCCGGCCAAGAAGGTGGTGATCGCCCCCCGTTCGGCGCGTGACAAGGGTTTGACCGAACCGAGCCGATCGACGAAGAGGCGGTAGCCCTTGTCTGTCGGGATGCGCCCGGCCGAGGTGTGGGGCTGGGTGATATAGCCCTCTTCCTCCAGAACCACCATGTCGTTGCGCACCGTGGCGGCCGAGACGTTGAGCTGATGACGCTCGACGAGGGCTTTCGATCCGACTGGCTCACGACTAGCGACGTAATCGGTGACGATGGCGCGCAGCACAGCCAGCTTGCGATCATCCAGCATCGTCCCTCCTTCGTCGATAGAACCCCGCCGGAGCAGCCGACCGGCCGCTCATTGGCACTCAAGACATTCGAGTGCCAGTCTACCGGCTCGGGAGGTGATCGCATCAACACCACACGGAGAACGCCGCGACGAGGGGAAAGGCATCTCCATGAAGGTATTTCTCGATGTTTTGTTGACGATTATGGCATGATCTTGAAAGATGAGCCCATGGCCCTGCTCCCCCGTTCTCTCATCGCGCTTCTCAGCACGGCGTTTCTCCTAGCCGGCGGCTTCGGGCCGATCGCCGCGGCCGCCTTCCCCACCGATCCGGGCATCGATTGCTCGGTCGATCCCTCCGCCTGCGACATCGTCTTTCCGGGCGGGTCCGGGGGGAGCGAGGAATCCGGCGCGGGGGGCGACGACGTCGGAGGAGGTTCCGGCGAACCTCGGCGCTGCTGGTACGCCTCCATCGAGATCCACTGCGAGACGGGCGACGGAACGTGGAACGATTCGCTGGAGTGCTACACCCGCGTCGTCTCGACCGATCCGGCGGACCCCGGCTATGAGGCGGCCTGGCGGGGCCACGAGGGCGACGAGGGCCACGTCGTCCACTGCGTCCGCCGCCCGGTCGGAGTCGACGGCTCGCAGATCAACTACACCGGGCAGTGGGATCAATGGATCGCGACCGCTTCGGCCGGCCCCTCGCCGGCGGCCATCGCCCGCGCCGCCATCGCCCGGATCGCCTGGTCCGCCCCCGGACTCGGGCTCTATCCCGGAGCCACCTTGGCCTCTCAGCCTCGCTCCCGCGGCCTCGTCGGCTTGCCCCAGTGGTTCTGGGCGGCCGACCCTGGCCCCGGGGTGGCGAGCCCGCGCACCGATGTCGTCAGCCACGACGGCGTCACGGTGACGGCGACGTCGAGCCTCGAGAGCATCGTGTGGGACCCCGGGGACGGCTCGGCGCCGATCGTGTGCGGATTGGGCAGCCGGCCGGTCGCCGGCGAGCAACGGTGGGAGTCCCCCGATTGCGGCCATGTCTACGAGACGGCCGGGGTGTTCACCGTCAGCGCCACGGTCACCCTGACGGTGGCCTGGGAGTGCCTCGGCGTCAGCGGGGTCGAAGTCAAAACGCTCCCCGCCGAAGCCGGACAGATCCGCGTCGACGAGATGCGCGTGCTCGTCGTCGCCTGAATCCCCCAGCAAATCTCCGTCGATGAGAAATCGTCGATTTCCTCGACACCGGTAAGAACGAAGGAGACTCGGGTCCTGCCACAAAACGGCTAAGCTAGCCAAGACTCGAGCCACCAGGTTCGGCAGACGGAAGCGCACGCCATGTCAGGAGTAGTCCATGAGTCACGATGACCTCTCCGAAGGACTCGACATCTTCAATAACAACGCATCGGCCGCTGGCGCTTTCCCGACCCAGCGCCACGGCTACGACCGCGATCAGGTCGACGCCTATGTCCACAACCTCGAGCAGGAGTTGGCCGATCTCAGGTACCAGCTCAGCTCCGGCGTTCGCGACAACGGTGATTCCCTGCGAGCCACCAGCCGGCCTCGCTATGACGACGTCGATGTCGACGAGGTCTCAGGCCACGCCGCGCAAATCCTCCACGCCGCCCGGGCCCAGGCCGACGAGATCGTCGCCGCCGCCACTCGTGAGGCTCAGCGCATGGCCCATGAGTCGACGACGACGGTGGCCGATCTGCGCACCGTCGGGCGCCGCGAGATCGACGAGTTGCGCTCCGCCACCTTGTCCAACCTGCGCCATCAACGCTCTCAGCAGAACCAAGAATTGAGCGATCTGCTCAAGAAGACGCAAGCCGACGCCGAGGCCATCATGGAGGCGGCCAAGCAGCACGCTTCCGCGCTCACCTCGCACGCCGAGCAGGACGCCACCGAGATCGTCTCCGCCGCCAAGCGAGAGGCCGAACGCCTGCGCAACGACGCCGAACGCTCAGCCGCCCAAGCCCAGGTCGTCGCCCAGGCCAACCGCGACACCCTCGTGGCCGAAGCCCACCAGTCGATGGAGGAGGCCAACGCCGTCAAGGAGCGCATCCTGGCCGACCTCGTCCAGCGCCAGGAACGCGCCGCCGCCGAGATCACCGAGGAGACGGGCCAAGCGGTGACGATCCGCCAGGCCGCCCTCGACGAAGCGGAGAAGATCCGCCAGACGGCCGCCGCCGAAGCCGAGACGATCGTCGCCCAAGCCCATCGCGAGGTGACGGATCTGCAAGAGAAAGTGACGATGGAGGCGGGCCAGCGCAAGGCCAAGCTGCGGGCTGAGATCACCGCTCTCCAGCAGCGCAAGCGCGCCATCACCCAGCAACTGGAGACCCTCTTCTCCCTCGGCGCCGGGGCCACCCTCGACTTCCCCGAGGAAGATTGGGAGGATCTGCCCGACGTCACCTTCTCCGCCGACAACGGTGCGCCAGCCGCCATCGCCGCAGCGGTGGAGGCGGCCCAGCCCGCCTCGTCCGACTCCCCGGGAGCATCGGCCGAGGGTGAGGCGACGCCGTCGAGCCCCTCGACACCGGTCGATGTGTCCGACGACGCCCCTGTCGTCGTCGACGCGAACGATGACAGCCTCGATGAGGACGATCGGGCGACTGTCATCACACCGATCCCCATCGACTTCGAGAAGCCCGACGAGAACTGAGTCGGTCCTCACTACAAGCGACCCCTAAAAGAGTCTCTCTTCTGAGTGGTCGATGCCGCGCAACTCGTCATAGTCGACGACGACGCAGCCGAAGCCGCGGTCCTGGGCGAGGACACGGGCTTGGCGTTTGATCTGTTGGGCGGCGAGGATGCCCGTCACCTCCCCGAGCAAGGGGTCGCGCCGCAAGAGGTCGACGTAGCGGGTCAGTTGCTCCACCCCGTCGATCTCCCCGCGCCGTTTCACCTCGACGGCGACATAGGCCCCCTCCCGCGTGCGGCAGAGCAGGTCGACCGGCCCGATCGGGGTCGGGTATTCACGCTGGACGACGCTGAGATCGCCCCGGATCGCCGTCGGATTCTCGGCCAGGAGCGCTTGGAGATGCTTCTCGACCCCGTCCTTGCGCAACCCGGGATCGCGCCCGAGGTCTTCGGTGACATCGTCGAGGATCTCGGCGATGGCGATCTCCAGGGCGTCCCCGCTCCGGTTCGTCACCCGCCACACCTCGGTGACGCCCTCGGGCAGGAGGCCGACCCGGGGAGACTGCTCCGTCAACGGTTCGACGACGGTCGTGCAGGGGGCTGTCATCCAGTTGAGCGGTTTGTAGGCGCCGTCGTCGGCGTGAACCGAGATGGAGCCGTCCGCCTTGACCATGATGAGACGGGGAGCCAAGGGGAGATGGGCCGTCAGACGGCCGGTGTAGTCGACCTGGCAGCGGGCGATGATGAGACGCACCCAGCAAGGATAACCGGATCGAACGGGCTCGATGATCGGCGATCCGGGCGGGGTCGAGTCCGTCAGACGTGCGAGTTTCGGGCAGATCGGCCTCCGGTTCCCCAACCACGGGTTGATGCCGATAGGATCACCTTCATGCCCCGTCCCTCCAAGCATCACAGGCCAGCGCGCCCTTTGTCGGCGTCGTTCGGACGCGTCGATGTCAAGCGGGATGGCGAGTGGGTCTTGCGGACGATCTCCGGCAGCCAAGCGACGAAGGAGTATCGCTGTCCCGGCTGTGGCATCACGATCTCTCCCGGTGTCCCCCACGTCGTGACCTGGCCGCGCGTCCCCGCCATCGGCACGACGGCGACGGTCGATGAACGGCGCCATTGGCACACGGCTTGCTGGGGGCGACGCCCATGATGCTCAATTCGGTGACGATCGGCTCCGGAGCCCCCGAGGTCGTCTTCCTCCACGGCTTGTTCGGCCGGGGGCGCAACTGGACGACGATCGCCCAGGGCATCTCGCCGTCGAGCAGCCTGCTCATCGATCTGCCCAACCATGGCTGGTCGCCGTGGACCACCCAGTTCAGCTACACCGGCATGGCCGACGCCGTCGCCGACGTCCTGCGCAGCCGTGATTGCCCGCGCAGCCCCATCACCCTCGTCGGGCATTCGATGGGCGGCAAGGTCGCCATGCTCGTCGCCTTGCGCTACCCCGAGTTGGTCGAGCGCCTCGTCGTCGAGGACATCGCCCCGGTCTCCGAATCAGTCGGAGTGCTGCGGCCCTATTCTCGCGCGCTCAGCCGGCTCGATCTGACGGCCATCCATTCCCGGGCCGAAGCCGATCAGGCCCTCAGCGACGCCATCCCCGACCGGCGGGTCCGTGGCTTCCTCCTCCAGGGCCTCCAGCGCACGATCACCGGGCAGTGGAGCTGGCAGTACAACCTCCCCCTGTTGACCTCCCAGATCGCCATGGTCGGCAGTTGGCCGGCCATCGAGGGGCGTTATCTCGGCCCGGTCTTGTGGATCGCCGGCGGCGCCTCCGACCACGTCCGCCCGGCCTACCACAGCAAGATGAAGTCTTATTTCCCCAGGGTTCAAATCCTCACGGTCAAGAACGCCGGGCACTGGGTTCACAGCGACGCCCCCCAGATCGTCACCGAAGGGATCCGCCGGTTCATCTCCCGCCCCGTGCCAGCGCACGATGAGGCGGTTCGCACTCCCGCTGTCGTGTGACGCACGCGCGCCCGGGATTTCCCCGAGGCGTCCGTCTCCTCGCGCAGCATGGGAGCCCCTGCACGCAGCCCAAATGGTCTGTCGGGGAGGCGGAGTGCTTCCGTGCGCGTCCATCTCCTGCGGCACACGATATTCGACGGGCGAGGGCGCCCCTCCCCCATCACGGGGTTCGAGGCGCCCTCGTCAACGCGTCGCTCGTCGCCTCACTGTCGTGAGCGACTCACCGATCGCGGATGTCTCACTGGATCGTCACCGAGTTGATGACGACGGGCCGCAGCGGCAGCCCATCGCCTTCGCCGTTGGAACCGTCATTGCCTGCAGAAGCGACCGCCTGAACGATCTCGAGGGAGGCTGGATCCATCTGCCCGAAGACGGTGTAATCGGGTGAGAGCGGTGAATCCTCGTAGACGATGAAGAACTGTGAGCCGTTGGTGTTAGCACCGGCGTTGGCCATCGCCACTGTGCCCGGGCCGTAGGTGTCGTCCGGCGAGGTCTCATCGGCATAGGAGTAGCCGGGGCCGCCACGGCCGGTGCCGGTCGGATCGCCGCACTGGAGGACGAAGATGCCGGTCGTCGTGAGGCGGTGGCAGTTCGTCTCGTTGTAATACCCCTGTTCGGACAGGGAGACGAAGGAGTTGACGGTGCAGGGCGCCTTGGCGCGGTCGAGCGTCATGACGAGATCGCCTTCGGCCGTCGACAGGGTGGCCGTGACGGTGCCGGTGGCCGGCACATCCGTCGTCGCAGGAAGGCTGACAGGCCTAGCGGCCGTCCCCCCTTCGACGTAAGCGCAGTTCGCCATTCCCGGAGCAGGCGGGTCAGTCGTCTCGACAGCGACAGCGGTCGTCTCAGAGGTCGTGTCGTCACTGGCGCCATTCGTGTCATCCCCGGAGCAGGCGGCCAAACCGAGGGCGAGGAGAGCCGCGCCGATCGGTAGCAAGAACCTAGATGTTTTCATACCTCTCACCTTGCCAGGCGAAACCCAACTCGCCCAATCGAAGCGCGGCTTCAGCATGATCCTTCACAGGGCTCCCACAAAAACAGGCGCCCACTGGAGTGAAGGGCCCGATGCGAGTCAGCCACCGTCGCTTCGGACACGCCCGGGCGCCTGAGGCGCGAACTCAGCCGAGGGTCCTCTCACATCGGCGAGTCACACGGCATAAACTTCGACCCATGGTTCATCTGACCCGCATCTACACCCGCACCGGCGACGCTGGCACGACCCGGCTCGTCGACAACTCGGTGGTGGCGAAAACCTCCCCCCGCATCGCCGCCTACGGGGCGGTCGACGAACTCAACTCGACGATCGGCCTCGTCCTGCTCCATCCCCTCGACGACGACCTCATCGCCCGTCTCGGCGTCATCCAGCAAGAGCTCTTCGACCTCGGCTCCGATCTCGCCACCCCGCTCGCCGACGATGAGACGCCCGCGCTGCGGATCACCGAGCCCTCGATCACCCGTCTCGAAGGCTGGTGCGACGATCTGACCGCCTCCCTCGGCCCACTCGACTCTTTCATCCTGCCCGGTGGGACTGCGGCGGCCGCTCATCTCCACCTCGCTCGCACGACCTGCCGGCGGGCTGAACGCCTGGCCTGGGCCGCCGTCGAAGCGGACTCCCCCGCCGCCTACAATCCTGCGGCCTTGATGTACCTCAATCGGTTGTCGGATTTCCTCTTCTTGGCCGCTCGTCAGGCCAACGGGGCCGAGGGTGACGTGCTATGGGTCCCCGGAGGCTCTCGCCCGACCTGAGAGGTGGGGGCAGCACGCTGGCCGCGTTGTCGTCGATCGCGGGATGTCCAATCCCGCTCACTCCTCCGCCTTGCCATCGCACTACCCCCACCTCTCACGTTCCGTGGGACTCGAGTGAACGTGACCTGGTCAGCGGACGGCGTCGTCCGGCGCGGTGAACGCGTTGCAGGCCCCTGGGCTCGTCGCCGCCAAGCCGAGGCGCGTCCAGTGCTCCTGGGAATCGGCCGAGCCGTGGTCGGCCCGGTTGGTGAACTCGTCGCCGACTTGCCTGAACACACCGATGACCGCCGCCACATCCGTCTCCGTCATCGGAGACGAGGCGGAGATGGAGCGGAAGAACAACCCGGAGAAACAGTTGGCCTGCAGCTCCAAACGGCGGCTCCAGGCGTCGGCCTGCTCGGTGCTGAGCGAAGTCGACTGTCGGGTCTGTTCGGCGGTGAGGATGCCCGTGCGGTATTGGACGGCATGGCTGAACTCGTGAGCGACGACGGCTTCGGAGACGTAACGGGCGCCTTGGAGTTCGAGGTCGAAGGTCGTCGCGGAGGCGCGGTCGTAGTAGATCTGCTGATCGTTCGGGCAATAGAAGGCCGTCACCCGTGAGACGAGGCCGCAGGGCGTCTCCAACGAGGTGTCGTAGACGATGACGGAGGGCCGCGGCATCGTGTGGCCGGCTTGGACGACGACGGGATACCAGGCCGCCATGAGGCAGTCGAGGAAGACGTTCATATGGGCCTGGATGGCCTCGTGGTCAGCGTTGACGAGATCGATCGAGCCGACGGCGCAGGTCGTCGCCGCCATCTCCTCGAGGTAGAGGGGGTTGGCCGACAACGCCTCCTCGATCGCCGGTTCCGTCACCGGCGCCGGAGGATGATCCGGGCTCGGATCGGGCGGCCCGGGGATGTACACCGGCGCCGGCTGTTGGCTCTCGATCGTGATGACCGGCGTGGGCGTCTCCTCCACAGGAGGGATGTCGCCGGCGTCGCGGCCGAGGAAGACTTTTCCCCCCACCGTCGCAAGAGCGGCGACGATGAAGAGGGCGGCGAAGAAGGCGATGAGACGCAAGTGGAAGCGCGGTTGCTTGGGATAGGCCCGGCTCGGGTAAGCCCGCGCCGGCCCCCCATAGGAACGCCGGGGAAGGGCGGCCGAACGCCTCAGCGAGACCGACGATCGCCGCGTCACCGGTTCGGCGGCGGACGAGGGAGCCCAAGACGCCGTCGCGGCGCTCGTCTGCGCGTTCGAAGGCTGGGCCCCTTCCTGTGGAGGAACGATCGGATCGGTCAGATCGGTGAAATCGAGCGACGGACCATGCGAATTCGCAGCCGCCGGTGCGATGACGGTGGCGGGCAAGGCCAGCGAGGGACCGCCGGGACGATCCGTCGAGGCCTGAGCGTGCGCACGATCCGCCGTCGGCGCCACCTCATGCGGATCCGACGGCGTCAGACGTTGCGGGAACACGGCTTCTCCCTCAACCCCACCAAGCACCTCTTCAGCCTAGCAGCCGTCGTGGAAGACGTGGGGGAAATGTGGAGGGAGACATCGTGCCCGCGTCAGTCGAGCGTCAACCCGGGATAGAGCGGGTGGGCGTCGAGGATCTCAGCCGAACGGCTCATCGTCTTCTCCGGCACTCCGTCGGCGATCGTGTACTTCGCCTTGCTCGCCGCCCCGGCCGAGGTCGTCGTCGGCGTCGTCGATTTCAGCACGTCGACGATCAACTCGGCGACGGTGTCGAACTCGGCGGCCCCGAAGCCCCGGGTCGTCAACGCCGGTGTGCCGATCCGCACCCCGCTCGTGTACCAGGCGCCGTTGGGGTCGCGTGGCACCGAGTTGCGGTTGGTCACGATGCCAGAGTCGAGCAGCGCCGACTCGGCCTGCCGACCCGTCAACCCGAAGTTCGAGACGTCGATGAGGACGAGGTGGTTGTCCGTGCCACCGGTGACGAGTTGGGCGCCCCGACGCAGCAAACCCTCGGCCAGAGCCTTCGCGTTGTCGGCGACGGATTGGGCGTAGGCCTGGAAACCAGCGGTGCGTGCTTCGGCGAAGGCCAGGGCCTTGGCGGCCATGACGTGACCGAGCGGGCCGCCGAGCACCATGGGGCAGCCCTTGTCGACCGCCGGGGCGTAGTCCTTCGTCGAGAGGACGAAACCGCCGCGCGGGCCGCGCAGAGACTTGTGTGTCGTCGAGGAGACGACGTGGGCGTAAGGCACCGGGTTCTCTTCGCCGGTGAACACCTTCCCGGCGACGAGTCCGGCGAAGTGGGCCATGTCGACCATGAGGGTGGCGCCGACTTCGTCGGCGATGTCTCGCATGCGGGCGAAATTGACCCGGCGGGGATAGGCCGAGTACCCGGCCACGATGATGAGCGGTTTGAACTCACGGGCCGCTTCACGCAGGGCGTCGTAGTCGATGAGCCCGGTGGTGGGATCGGTGCCGTAGGCGTGCTGCTCGAACATCTTGCCGGAGATGTTGTGGCGGAACCCGTGGGTGAGGTGACCGCCGGCGTCGAGCGACATCCCCATGACCCGCTGCCGGTTGAACTCGCGGCGCAGATCCTCCCAGTCGGATTCCGTCAGATCGTTGACAGTGGCGGCGCCCAACCGTTCGAGGGTGGGTGACTCGACGCGATGCTGAAGGATCGCCCAGTAAGCGACGAGGTTGGCGTCGATGCCGGAGTGCGGCTGAACGTACGCGTGCTCGGCCCCGAACAAAGCGGTGGCGTGCTCGGCCGCGACCGCTTCGACGGTGTCGATGTTGCGGCACCCGGCGTAGAAGCGGTGCCCGATCGTGCCTTCGGCGTATTTGTCCGACAGCCACGTGCCCATCGTCATGAGGACGGGCAGGGAGGCGTAGTTCTCGGAGGCGATGAGTTTGAGGCTGGCGCGTTGGTCGACCAATTCCTGACGGGTCGCCTCGGCCACCCGGGGCTCGACAGCCGCGATGATGTCGAGCATCTGCCGGTACACCGGAGCGGCGGCGGTATTGATATCGATGTTGTTCGCCGAGAGATCCACTCCGGTGGTGGATTCAGCAGGGTCGGTCACAGTCACTCCCTAAAGATCGAGGAAACGCCCTCATCATACGCTCGTGAGCAATCGGAAGCGGAGGTCAAACGAGCGCCTGATCAGCGTTTTCCTTCTCTGGGGAATAAGGAACAGCGCCGGACGGAGCGCCGTCTCGAGGGCGATCGGGGACGAGGGCGCACAGGGCGACGGCCACAGCGACGATGAGGCTGACCGATGGCAGCTCTCCCCCATCCTCGATGAGGACGAGGATCTCGTTGACGGCATACGTGGCGTAGTCGTTGACGACGTTATGGAACGTGTCGACGACGACGGCGAAAAAAAAGAACGGCACGAAAGCCAGCCCGATCGTCGTCTGCAGTGAGCGCGACTGGAGAGAACCATGGCGATAGATGACGGCGAAGGCGATGACGGCGCCCGCGGCGACGAGGCCCATGAATGCCAGTTCGCCGATCTGGAGCGCGATCGACAAGGTGATCGTCCCTTCGGGCACGAGGCCGGCGACGAACCATCCGGCTTTCTCGTGGAGGTAGACCGCGTCGTCGATCAGTAGGGCCGCGCAGAAGCAGGCGTAGAAGACGAAGACCGGTCGGCCCGAGCGTGAACGCCAGGCCAACCCGGCGAAGAGGACGATAGCGGTGAAAAATTTGATGTAGTTGAAGAACTCTCCGAAGGTGCGGTCAGCCCCTAATCCGTAGACCCACTCAGCCGGATCGCCGCGAAAGATGTGGAGGGCGGCGACAGGCACGAGAGCGAGATCGACGGCGACGAAGCAGAGGAAGAGGAGCCAGCCGACTCGGCTGCGGCGCAACAACGGGATGATCCGCTGGGCGTGATCGATCAGTCCCTCGATCCCTGAGGGACGTCTGTGGCCCCGGGCCGGAGCCGACGGGGAGTGTGTCGCGACCGAAGCGTCGACATCCCCATCAAGGAGAGAGACAAAATGTGGCATGCTTCATAGCTTGGTCACAATTTCTTAGACTGGTCTTAGAACCTTCTGAGGAATCAGAACCGGCTCACACCGCCCTCTCATCGGAGGAGTCGCGGCGAGCGCCCCCCCCCGATCGAGGCGCGCCACGAAGGCGGAGCGACCGCGTCGATGGCGTCCCACAGCGACGCTCGTGACACGGGAAAGACGGCCGAGGAGGACGACGGCGGTGATGAGGGTCACACAGCCACGCTCGTGACGCGGGATGGACCCCGGGGAACGTCAGCGCTTGATGAGGCCGACGTCGTAGGAGAAGAGGACGAGCCCGACCCGGTCACGGATCTGCAGCTTCGACAAGATGCGGTTGATATGCGTCTTGACGGTGCCCTCGGCCATGGTGAGGCGGACGGCGATCTCAGCGTTGGTCGCCCCGCGGGCGATCTCGATGAGGACGTCGCGCTCCCGGTCGGTCAGCAGGGACAGGCGGGGGTCCTCCCGGGCGGGAGGCTGCTCCATCGTCGGGATGAACTGTTCGAGGAGCCTCTTGGTGGCCGATGGCGCGACGACGGCCTCACCCGAGGCGACCGAACGGATGGCGTCGATCAACTCGGTCGCCCGGGCGTCCTTGAGGAGGAAACCCGAGGCGCCGGCCCGCAGCGCAGCGAAGACATATTCATCGGAGTCGAAGGTCGTGAGGATGACGATGCGGACGTCGTGATGGACGGCGAGGATGCGCGAGGTCGCCTCGACCCCGTCGAGGACGGGCATGCGGATGTCCATGACGATGACGTCGCAGGGCACCTTGGCGCACAGATCGAAGGCCTCCTGGCCATTGTTGGCCTCGGCCACGACCTCGATATCGCTCTCGGCCTCGATCATCATGCGGAAACCGGAGCGGATGAGGGCCTGATCGTCGACGAGCATGACCTTGATGACCGACGAGGACGGAGCGGTCGTCGGGCCGCCCGAGGCAGCCGAGGAACGCGTCGGAGCGGGCCCGCGGTACCCCGCGGGAGCGCCCGGCCGACCGGCCGAGCTCCGGGCGGAACGAGGATTCGGCCGTGGTTCCCCCGCTCGCAAGGGAGCGGCGGACGTGCGGGCCGGAGCGCCCCGCCTCATCGGCTCGTGACCAACGACGCCTGGTTGAACGCCGCGTTCTGATTCGGTGACGCTGCCACCAGTGGGAATCGCGCCCATACCTTGAATCCGCCTCCTTTGGTGGGACCGGTCTTGAGGTCGCCCTCATGGGCCTGGACTCGCTCGGCCATGCCGATGAGTCCGGAGCCACGATGGTCGGAGACGCTCGACCGGCCGGTTCCTTTATTAGTGATCGTAACGGTCACCTCGTCAGGCTCCCAGCGCATTTCCACGACAGGTCGGCTATTCGGCCCGGCGTGTTTGAGAGCGTTCGTCAACGCTTCCTGAATGACCCGGTAGATCGTCAGGGCCAAACCGTCTTTGACGGGGACGGGAGACCCGATGACGGTGAGCGACGCGCCGGCCCGTTCCGCCAGGACGGGGATCTCGGCGATCCTCGGCGAGGCGATCCGGGCTTCCTCGTCGACGGCGTCGGAGCGCAGCACTCGCACGATCCGGCGCATCTCGGTCAACGCCTCGCGCCCCGTGTCCGCGATGGTGTCGAGCACACTGGCGGCTTGATCGGACGATTTGTAGGCCAGCGCCCGTCCGCCTTCGGCTTGGACGACCATGACGGAGATCGAGTGGGCGACGATGTCGTGCAGCTCCCGGGCGATGTCGGTGCGGATGCGGACCTCGGCGCCGCGCTTCTCAGCCTGTAACTCCATGATCTCGACCCGCCGGCGGTCCTCCTCGGCGACCGCCTGTTTGACCCGGGCCTCCTCGACGTCGTGGGTGCGTCGGCCCATGGAATAGGCCGTGATGACGGCGGCGACGAGGATTGCGGCGAAGATGATCGCCATCCAGTATCCGTCACCGAAGGTCTTGGAGAACCACCAGATCAACGGGGCGACAAGAGCGAAGACCAAGCCGACGATCAGCCCGAGGCGCACCCGAGGCGGGGCGTACCAGTGGGCGAAATCGTAGACTGCGGCGATGAGGACGAGGTAGGCGGCTGTCGGGTAAGGGGCGACGAGGAGAATGGCGTTACCGACGAAGACACCGATGAGGAACAGTTCGGGATAGTGGTGTCGCAACCAATACGAGAGGAAGACGGCGGAGCCGACGAAGAGCGCGACCACCCAGGAGGCGGTGATCGTTCCGCCCAAGATCGAGGAGAGGAGGACGAGGCTGACGATGAGGTGGAGGACCAGCCCGATCCCCGTCATCGTGCCGTCGAGGATCCAATCGTCGTGGGTGGCCGATGGGTTGCGGAATCGCTCAAGGAAGGCGCGCATCGCCACACCACCTCCCCGCCGGGGCAAACACACCACAAACCACTGCCGTTGTTATCAACCTTCCCTCCAGGGCGGCCACGTCTATGGCCGGGGGGAAGGAGCTGAATGACGGCACAGGATCATCGTACCCCGCTTCCCTCCAAGGGAAAACATGCACTTCAACTTGGTGATGGTCCAGAGGGCGGATTTCTGGGCCGATGGAGGGCGGACCGACGGGTCGCATCGCGTCCGCCTCTCTTTCGGGGAGGAAGAAGACGGCTCCCCGGAGAAACATTCCCCGGAGAGCCGTCGGCGATCAGATCGCGTCACTCACCACCGATCGGCGACGAAGGGCTCGGCGTAGGTGGTGTAGAGCCCGGCCAGTTCCGTCAACGTCTCCTGGCTCAACGGGGCCAGATCGGCGGCCGCCGCGTTGGCCTGGGCTTGCTCGGGGCGGCTGGCGCCGGGGATGACGGTGGTGACGCCCGGTTGGTCGACGACCCAGCGCAAGGCGACCTGCGCCGGCGTCGGGGAGCCCGGCAGATCGGCCGCGATCCGAACCATCTCCGCTCCGGCGGCGACGCCGTCCTCGAAGGGGACGCCGGAGAAGGTCTCGCCGACATCGAAGGATTCACCATGGCGGTTGTAGTTGCGGTGGTCGGTCGGCGCGAAGACCGTCGTGCGTGTGATCTTGCCGGTGAGCAGCCCGGAGGCCAACGGCACGCGGACGATGATGCCGACGCCTTGGGCCTGAGCCCTCGGGAAGACCGTCTCGACGGGCTTGCGGCGCAAGATATTGGCGATGATCTGGATCGAGGCCACCCCGGGGTGCTCGAGGGCTGTGAGGGCCTCGGCCGCCGTCTCGACGGAGACGCCATAGGCCGCGATCGCCTTCTCGGCGACGAGCCGGTCGAGGGCGTCGTAGACGGAGTCGCGGGAGTACACCGCCGTCGGCGGGCAATGCAACTGGACGAGCGGAAGGGTGTCGAAACCAAGGTTGGCCCGTGAGCGATCCGTCCAGGCTTTGAAATTCTCGTAGGTGTAGGCCTCGGCCACATGTGGTTGGGCGCGACGCCCCATCTTCGTGATGACCGTCAGTTTCGCAGCCGCCTCGGCGCCGATCTCCCTGAGGAAGCGCCCGATGATCTGCTCAGAGCGCCCGTCGCCGTAGACGTCGGCGGTGTCGAGCAAGGTGACCCCGCTGTCGACGCCGGCGTGGAGCACGTCGAGAGCGGTCTGCTCGGAGACATCCCCCCAATCTCCGCCGAACTGCCAGGTGCCCAACCCGATGACGGAGACACTACGACCTGTTGACCCTAATACGCGTGATTCCATGGACCCGATCGTAGTGACTATCGGATGATCTTTCCCATCCGCCAGGACCCGATGAGGGAGAAGACGGCGGTCAGCGCGAGGAGGATGACGACGATGAGGCCGTTGGACAGGGTGTGGCCGCCGACTTCGACGCTGATGCCGAGGGAATCGCGGACCATGGGACCGGCCCATTCACGGATGTCGTCGTAGGGCACCGTGTCGATGAGGCGCTCGAGGCCGGGGTTGGTCATGGGATCGCGGACGAGCGCGGCGGCCTGAGCGAAGGGCAGGCAGGAGAGGACGTTGGTGAGCCCGGGAGAAAGCATCTGCGGCGGGACGTAGCAGAAGGCGACGAAGCCGATGGCGGTGCCCGTGATGATGGCGTAACCGGCGAAGGCGCCGGGGGTGGGCAGGAAGGTCACCCACAGGGTGTTGAAACTGGAGAAGACGAGGGCGGAGAGGAAGATGCACAGGAGCGCGCGCACCAGGGTGCCCGGTGGCAGGAGCGCCTGGCCGCCGAAGAGCGCCCAGATCTGCCCGAGGACGAGCAGGCCGACGGAGATGAGGAAGGAGACGATGAGGGTCGACAGGATGTATCCGACGGTCAGTTGCCATCGCTCCAAGGGGGCGACGAGATAGTCGGAGAAGCGCCCGACCGCCCGGTCCTCGACGAAGCCGTTGAGCATGCCGAGACTCGAGGTGAAGGTCGACAAGGTGACGACGCTGGCGAAGAGCCAGGCGTCGCAGGCCCCATAGGCGTCGGCCGACGTCGCCGTCTGGAAATACAGCATGATGACGTTGGCCGTCGTCTGTCGGAAGAAGAGCAAGAAGAGGATGAACATGATGAGCGGCGCGAGCATGGCGAAGAAGACCGTCAGGCGGTCGCGCGTGAAGACCCGCAGATTGCGAATCATGAGCGAGTAGACAAGCTTCATCGACGAGAATCCCTCCGCGTGTTCTCCCCATAGGGTCTCGTCGTCTCGCCCGGACGTGGGATCGAGGCGGTGTACGAGTCTGCGCTGTACGTCTCGGGTGAATCGGAATAACTGCTGGCGGCGTAGGTCTCCCCCGTCTCAGGGCGGGGATCGCGCGCCGGACGCCGGGTGCGCGAGGACGCGGCGCCGTAGACCTCGCTCTGGCCCGATCCCGAGGACGGACGGGAGCCCGATTCCCCCGCCGGCCGAGGCCTGCTGGAGGAGGCCGAAGTCGGATCCACCGATCCGGAGCGTCCCCGCTCCTCGCCGACCGGATAGCCGCCGGAGGGACGCCACCCGTCCGACGCGCTGGGACGGACCCCTGAATCAGAGAAGCCGTTCCAAGGGCGGGTCGATGACGAATCGTCGAAGGCCGGGCGTTGACTGGAGGAACGGGATCGATCCGCCGCCTGAGCCGAGGAACGGGCGCCGCCGGATCCGGGGGTCGCGTCCCACCTCGCCCGGGAACGATCATCGCCATCGGAGGAGGCCGGAACGCGGTCTCGGCCTCGACCTGGATCGCGCGATCCTGCGAGATCACGATCGACACGGTCGCGGGAACGGCTCTCGTCGCGGTGATCGCCGCGGCTGCGGTCGTCGCCGTAGCCGTAGGGCGTCTCCCGCCCCGTGCTCGGGCGGCGGTCGCCTCCAGGATCGCGATCGGGGTTCTGTCCGTGGGTGGTCGAAGGGCGGGGCGTGCCGCGGTCATAGTCGGTGGAGCGGTCGTAGGCCGAGGCGCGATCACGTCCGAGATCAGAACCGGTCGAACGATCACGTGCGGCGGAACGATCCTCCCAGGGCGCCCTCGAGGATCCCGATCGGTCGTTGCCAGTGGGCCGATACCCGCGGGGCTCCCCCGTGCCACTCGTCCCGCGGCCGCCCTCGGGACGGACCCCACCGGAGGGGGTGTAGGGCGCAGGCGTTTGCCCAGTCGACGGACGACGCCCGGTCAGCCAGGGCTTGTCAGCGACCGGTTCGGCGGGCGCCTCCTCAGCCGGGCGGGCGGTGCGAAGCGCCGACTCGGCCACCCGGGAGGACGGTTTGGCCACCGCCCGGGCCGGTGTCGTCGGGGCGCCGGCGGCGGGGCGCGCTTCAGCGCCGGAACGGGCGTCTCTCACGACCGGTTCGGCGCCCGGTCTGGCGCTCGAGGCGCCCGCGTCGAAGCCGGGACGAGCAGAACGTTGAGAAGAGGTGTGGGCGGAGGCAGCGCGGGCGGTGGCGCCCTCGCGCCCTGGACCCGCCGGGAGCTCCACCGCGCTCACGGCGCCGCGGGCGAAGCGGTCCTCGGCCCCGGAGGCGTCCCAGCGCGCCTGAGGCCGACGGTGGTCCTCACCTTGATT
>JAISHO010000045.1 GCA_031262485.1 Propionibacteriaceae bacterium | reverse complement strand
CTGACTGCGAGTGAAACCTGTGGTAGCGTACATCGTGGCGGTCGATTCTGCGAAGAATATGTGCGTGTGAATACTTCATATTCTTCCAAAGGGTCGACCGCTTTCACGTCAACGACACGCTTCCCCCATTATGAATAAGCCTCAATGTTGGCCCCATTTAGATACGGGGTATTCGCGAAGGCATAGCATCCTGCTGCACTCGATGAAGGGGCAGACACCCCTGCGACAAGCCCAACGGACATGATCGCTCCAGCGCCTAACAGTGCAGTGATTTTCTTAATATTCATTGTCCCTCCTGGACACTTGGGTGAACTTCCGTTCACAACTTGGGTTAGGAGGGGGGGGGGGGCTAACGGGCCACCCTCCCCTGGAGTGATCAACCATCGATCACTCTAAAGAATTGTAACCATAACTACACTACCAATGTCAACCACACATAGCGCTATTTTCATTCAATATTTCTTAGTATCTTTCAAAACCAAACGCATATTTATATTTGCGTGTCTTGTCTTTCTCTCTGTGCGGCTCCGTCGTACACCGGGATGCGCAGGTGGCGGAACGTGAGGATGAGGCCGACCATCCATGTCAGGGTGGCGGCGAGGACTCCAGCGACGAGCCAGGAAGTCGTCGCTGTCCGCTCGACCCAGGGGCGGAGCCAGCCGGCTAGGCGCCACAGGGCGATCATCTCGACGCCGTAGATCGTCACCGCGAGCGCGAGGATGAGGCCGACGTCCCATCGGCTGGCGGCGATGAGGCCGGCTAAGCCGCTGACGACGATGAGGAGGGCGGGGCCAGCGCCGAGGAGGGCGGCGGCAGCAGCGGTGGGGCCGGCGGCGATGATCGCGACGAGGGCGACGACGACTCCCCCACCGATGCCGGCGGCGGCGCCGAATGCGACTAAGCGCCAGCCTTGGCGGATGAGATGGTCACGCATGAGGCGAGGAATCCGATGCCGGAGAGGCGACCGGAGCAGCGGCGGCGAGCGGGGATGGAACGAACGTGGTCTGATGATCCCCGTCGGTGTTGCGGGAGGCGGGATCCGGCGGCGGCATCGCGGTCAGCGCGCTGGCGGTGCTCATGGAAAACGCGCCCGCGTCGGTTTGATCAGCGGTCAGAGCGTCGTCTGGGCCGGCCATGGCCGACGCGCCCGAACCGGCCTGATCAGCGGTCACACCTTCGGATTCGACGGCGGCGGGCGAGGTGGCCGACGTGTTCGTGTGAGCGTCGATATCGATCGATGTGTTGCGGCCGGTGGCGATGACGAAGACGACGGTGAAGGCCAAGATCGCCATCATGACGGCCATCGTCGCCGGCGAGGGCCACATGCCCACCGCCATGGCGGAGAAAGCGAGCAGCGCCGTCCAGAAATACATGAGTCCGACAGCCCGACGCTGGGAGTGCCCACGCTGGAGAAGACGATGGTGAAGATGCTGCTTGTCGGCGACGAACCACCACACGCCCTTCCAGGTGCGCCTCCCGTAGGCCAGCACAAGATCGAGCAGCGGCAGGGCGAGCGCCATGAGCGGCATGACGAGCGGCATGTAGGCGGCGATGAGGCCGGTCGGATCGGAGATCGCCGTCGGATCGATCTGGCCGGTCAACGAGATCGTCGAGGCGGCGAAAAGCAGCCCGAGCAACATCGCCCCGGAATCACCCATGAACATTTTGGCGGGGAAGAAATTATGCGGCAGATATCCCAGGCAGATCCCCACCATCGCCACGGTGATGAGCCCGGCCGTCGTGGCGCGGACGAGGTCCTCCTCGACGGTGAGCCAGTAGGCGTAGATGAAGAAAGCCATCCCTCCGATGGCGACGATGCCGGCGGCCAACCCGTCGAGCCCGTCGGAGAGATTGATGGCGTTGGCGCAGACGAAGACGACGAAGACAGTGATGGCGACCCCGGCGATCGGATCGAGCGCGATGATTCCGCCTTGCCAGGGCACCCACAGCATGCGCACCCCGCCGAGGACGAGGACGCCGGCCGCAAGGATCTGCCCGGCGATCTTGAGCAACGGGGAGAGGTCGACGAGGTCGTCGATGACCCCGACGGCGCAGATGACGACCGCCGCCATGAGGACGACGAGGGAATCCCTGGTGACGATCGGATAGCGCGAGAGCAAGGGCATCCGCGCGGCGATGAGGAAGGCGGCGGCCAAACCGATGAGCATGGCGAGCCCGCCGAAGTACGGCATCGGATGATCATGGACGTCACGGCGACGGACCAGGGCGACGGCGCCGGTGCGCAAGGCGAGGCTCCGGCACGGGCCTGCGGCACAGAAGGTGACGGCCACCCCGATGAGGAGGACGAGGATGTACTCACGCATGCTGAGCCCCCTCGACGATCCGCTCGATGAGACCCGGGTCGATGGCTCCAGCTCGCAAGACCCGCCCCGACGTTCCCTGGGAGAAGTCGACGACTGTCGAAGGGACAGCCCCGGGCGTGGGGCCCCCGTCGAGATAGACCGCCACCTCATCTCCGAAGGCGGCGATCGCCTCGTCCACCGTCGTCGCCGGAGGTTCGCCATGCCGGTTGGCGCTGGAGACGGCGAGGACGCCGAGACGGCGGAGCAGAGCACGCACTTGAGGATGATCGGGCACCCGCACAGCGACTGTCGCCACCCCGAAACCGACGTAATACGGGCTCCCCGCCTGGGCGTCGACAATGAGGGTGAGAGCCCCCGGCCAGAGGGCCTCGGCCACCGCGGCGGCGCCGGAGGGGATCGTCTCGACGATCCGGGGAAGAACTTCGGCGTCGGCGATGAGCAGCGGCGGCGGGGTGGCGGCGTCACGGCCCTTGAGCGCTTGAAGACGATCGACAGCGGCCGGATTCGTCGCGTCGGCGGCGATCCCATAGACGGTGTCGGTGGGGATGACGATCGACTCCCCCGCGGCCAGGGCGTCGGCGCACGCGGCCGCGGCCTCAGGGTCGCTCAGGGGGAACATCGTCACAGCGTTCATTTTGCCACCCCACCCTCAGCCAGACGGGGGTTCACCGCCGAATCGGCGGAAGATGGCGCGCTGGCCGTGACGAAACGCGCTCTCCCCGTCAGGTCGTCGTGGCTGACCACCTCGATGAACCCAGCCGTGGAGAAGATCTCCCCCACCGCTTGTGCCTGCCCGTCGCCGTGTTCGACCGCGAGGGCGCCGCCGGAGCGGAGCAACCGACGGGCGACTCGCGCGACGACCCGGATGGCGTCGAGCCCATCGGCGCCGGAGAACAAGGCCTCTGCCGGATCGTGGAGGACGTCGCCAGGCAACAACATCGCCTCGGACAAGGGAATATAAGGAGGATTGACGACGACGACATCGATCAGTCCGTCCAAACTCTCAGGCAAAGCGTCGGCCATGTCCCCGGCGATGACATGGAACAGCGACGAACCCGGCGCAGACGGCGACGGAGCCACAGATCCGGTTTCGTGCGACGACGCCGCATCGCCAACAGAGCGCCTGGCGGACCGCGCTTCGCCCGACGAGGAGACCTCCACCCCGCTCGCCTCGACATTGCGCCGCAGATAAGACAACGCCTCCGGGCTGCGTTCGACGACCCACTGCTCCTGGCCGGGTGCTTCGGCGGCGATGGCGAGCGAGATCGCACCAGTGCCCGCGCCCAATTCGACGATCCGCGACGGAGCGGCCCGGTCAGCTGATTGCGCGCGCAGCCAATCGATGACCCAGCCGGCCACCAGTTCCGTCTCCGGGCGGGGGATGAACACGCCGGGGCCGACCGCCACCTCGATCGTGCGAAAAGCGGCCCGACCCGTCAAATGTTGAAGCGGAATTCCCGATAGACGCTTGCGTGCGAGATCGTCGAGTTTGGAAAGTTGAGCATCCGTCGGTGGATCGGCCAAGGGCAAGCGGGCGAGTGGAACACCGAGCACATGGGCGACGAGGAGACGCGCCTCGGCGTCAGCGCTGGGGATTCCGTTCTCGGAGAACTCACGGGAGAGCCGACGGATCGTGATGGGAACAGACGGAGGAGGCGTCATCGCCCGGGGCCGACCGCCCGAGCCAGCCGCTCGGCCAGATCGGCCTCCTGCAAGGCGGTGACGACGGCGCCGAGATCACCGGCCAAAACTTGATCGAGATTGTGCGCCTTGTAGCCGATACGGTGATCGGCGATGCGGTTCTCCGGGAAGTTGTAGGTGCGCACCCGCTCGGAACGATCGACCGTCCGCACCTGGGAACGACGGCTCTCGGCCGCCTCGGCCGCCGCTTTCTCCTCCGCCAACGCCGTCAGCCGAGCCCGCAGCATCCGCATCGCGGCCTCTTTGTTCTGCAATTGGGAGCGCTCGTTTTGGCAGGAGACGACGATGCCGCTCGGCTGATGGGTGATCCGCACCGCCGAATCGGTCGTGTTGACGCCCTGGCCACCCGGGCCGGACGAGCGGAAGACGTCGATCCGCAAGTCGTCGTCGTTGATGACGACATCGGATTCCTCGGCCTCGGGCATGACGAGCACCCCGGCGGCCGACGTGTGGACCCGCCCTTGGGACTCCGTCACCGGCACGCGCTGAACCCGGTGCACGCCGCCCTCGAATTTGAGGACACCGTAGGGCGCCTCGCCCTCGGAGCCGCCTTTGACGGCGAAAGTGATCGTCTTGAGCCCGCCGAGATCTGTCGTTTGGCTGTCGAGGATCTCCAGCTTCCAGCCCCGTGCCTCGGAGTATTTCTCATACATCCGGAACAGATCGGCGGCGAACAGTGCCGACTCCTCGCCGCCCTCGCCGGATTTGATCTCGACGATGGCGTCATGGGAATCGTTGGGATCGCGGGGCGCGAGCAAACGGGTGAGGCGTTCCTCGACGGCGGCCAAACGCTCATCGAGGGCTTCGGCTTCGGCGGCGAAGGCGGAATCCTCCCCTGCCAGCTCCCGCGCTGCCACGAGATCGCCGGACAGACGCTCACGCTCCGTCAAAGCGGAGACGATCGGCGTCAGTTCGCTGTAGCGGCGACCGACAGCGCGGGATGCGGCAGGATCGGCGTGCGTGGCCGGATCGGCCAAGCGTTGTTCAAGAGTGTGGTACTCCTCGACGAGGGCATCCACTCCCTCAGCCACTGATTACTTCTTATCGCTCTTGGCGGCGTAGCGGCGCTGGAAGCGGGCGACCCGACCACCGGTGTCGAGGATCTTCTGCTTGCCGGTGTAGAAGGGGTGGCACTGCGAGCAGACCTCGGCGTGGATGGCGCCACCGGGGGCCGTCGAACGCGTCGTGAACTCGCTGCCACAGCTGCACGTCACGTGGGTGACATGGTAATCGGGATGGATCCCAGACTTCATGGATACTCTCCTTGTTTCGGTGGCCCCGGGTCGCTCACGAGGGGAAATCCCCTCTCCTCATCGAAGAATCTGGCGTGAACCGGCGCCGACGGATCAGTATAGCTCTACTAACGCGAGGACGCGGCCTTTATTCCCGGCCCTTCCCCCGCTCCCCCTCATCGGAGGAAAACAGGAACCGGGCGAGTGGGGTGAGTCGTGCCTGACCGGCGTCTCCCCGTCAGTTCGGCGTCGTGCGCGAGATCTGGAGGAGGAAGTCGTGGTTCGACGCCGTCTTGCGCATCTGCTTGAGCAGCATCTCGAGACTGGCCTGATCGTCCATCGTCGACAGCAACCGGCGCAGCCGCCAGATGATGCCGAGCTCGTCGCGCGCCATGAGCATCTCCTCGCGGCGGGTGCCGGAGGCGTCGACGTCGATGGCGGGGAAGATGCGCTTCTCCGACAAATCACGACGCAGCCGCAACTCCATGTTGCCGGTGCCCTTGAACTCTTCGAAGATCACTTCGTCCATCTTCGAACCCGTCTCGATGAGCGCGGTGGCGAGGATGGTGAGCGAGCCGCCGTTCTCGATGTTGCGGGCGGCGCCGAAGAACTTCTTCGGCGGGTAGAGGGCGGCCGAGTCGACGCCGCCGGAGAGGATGCGTCCGGAGGCCGGGGCGGCCAGGTTGTAAGCCCGGCCCAAGCGGGTGATGCCGTCAAGCAGGATGACGACGTCGCGCCCCATCTCGACGAGACGCTTGGCCCGCTCGATCGCCAACTCCGCGATCGTCGTGTGATCGTCGGCCGGGCGGTCGAAGGTCGAGGCGATGACCTCGCCGGAGGTCGTGCGCTGGAAATCCGTCACCTCTTCGGGACGTTCGTCGACGAGGACGACCATGAGGTGGACTTCGGGGTTGTTCGTCGTGATGGCGTTGGCGATCGCCTGCATGATCATCGTCTTGCCCGCTTTCGGCGGGGAGACGATGAGGCCACGCTGACCCTTGCCGATCGGGGCGACGAGGTCGATGATCCGCCCCGACATCTCCCCCGCCGTCGTCTCGAGACGGAGACGTTCCTGCGGATAGAGCGGCGTCAGCTTGGAGAAGTCCGGACGATTCTTGGCCTGCTCCGGATCCATCCCGTTGACGGTCTCGAGGTTGACGAAGGGGTTGAACTTCTCTTTCCGTTCGCCCTCGCGCGGTTGGCGCATCGACCCGGTGACGACATCGCCCTTGCGCAAGCCGAACTTGCGGATCATCGACATCGACATGTAGGCGTCCTCGGAGCCGCCGAGATAGCCCGAGGTGCGGACGAAGGCGTAGCCCTCCATGATGTCGACGATGCCCTTGCACGGGGTGATGACGTCGTCGGCCGAGACGACCGGATCGGCGTCATTGCGACCCATGTCGTTGCCACGGCGACGGTTCGTGCGGTCGCGGCTGCGGCGACGACGCCCGCGCCGGCCGGAGCCGTAATCGTCGTCGTCGCGGTTGGAATCACGGTTCGAGGAGGAGTGCGACGAGGTGTGCTCGTGACGCTCTTTCTCGGCCGGCTTCTCCTTGACCGGAGGGGTTTCGACGATCTCCATCCCCATGGCGGCGAGCCGGGCGCCGACCTCGTGCGAGGTCTCCTCGTCGAGCGGGCCGGTGGCGGCCGGCTCGGCTCCCCGGTGGCGGCGCCGACGGGTCACTTCCCGACCCGGCTCGCGCGCGGAGGGCGCCTCGGCCTCCGGCGACGGGGAAGCCTCCGCCCCGGCAGCGGGAGAGGTTGATTCTGTGTCGTTGAGGGGAAGTTGGGGGGCGTCGTTGGATGAGGCCCGCTTGCGGGTGCGCGTGCGCACACCGGCGGGACGCTCACGTTCGCTCCCTTCGGAGGTCCCGGCGGCCTTCTCGACCTGGTCGGCACGCTGGCGGGTGGCTGCGGCATCGCCGGAGGGGCGTTGCCGAGCCGCGTCGATCGCAGCGATGACATCAGCTTTTTTCATCGTCGAGACCCGCGGAATCCCCATCGAGGAGGCGAGTTTTTTCAGTTCAGGAAGAACCATGGCGTCCAAAGAATCCGTTGCCACGGATATTCTCCATTTCTTTCATCTGCAAGAGTCCACGGACCGCGGACGGGCAGGAGGATCGGTGTCACATATGAGATGTGCCAGCAGAGGTCAAGTGTCCCCAGGCCGGACGCGCCATACGGGCGCTTCGGAAAGCGGAATGGATCGTGGAAATATTCGAACCGATCAGTTCCCCACCTGATCTGCTGGGGTGGTTCGGGGGCTCACTGCCCCCTAACGGAAAATATGCTAACACACCCAAGCCAGACGAAGAAGCTTTTCTCCCCCATTCCTTCTCATGCCTGTCCCAGCGTGGCGAGGCGGTCCGAAAGTCCCAGATGACACGGCCCTCCCGCCCTGAACCGCCGCGACGACGAAGGACGAGGAACACCCTCAGTCGACGAGAGTCCGCGAGGAGGCCGCGACCATGAACTCGCGCAATTCGTCGAACGATCGCGCCACCGGCAGTTGGGGGAATTCCTCGACGACGACCGGGGGCGGATTGATGAGGAAACCGGCGTCGGCCTGGCACAGCATCGCGGTGTCGTTGTAAGAGTCGCCGGCGGCGAGAACGCTGAATTGGAGATCCTGGAACGCTTTGACGGCGTGGAACTTCTGGTTCGGCAAGCGCAGCCGGTATCCGGCGATCCGTCCGTCCTCGTCGATCTCGAGGTTGTGACAGAACAGCACCGGCTGATCCAACTGAGCCATGAGCGGGGCGGCGAAATCGTAGAAGGTGTCCGACAGGACGACGACTTGGAAATTGCGTCGAGCCCAGCCGAGGAACTCCCTCGCACCAGGCAGCGGGCTCAAGGTCGCGATGACGGATTGGATGTCGGCCAGCCTGAGGCCCTCACGGTCGAGCACCGACAGACGATGCCGCATGAGGGTGTCGTAGTCGGCGACGTCACGCGTCGTCAGACGAAGATCGTCGACGCCGGTGCGTTCCGCCACCGCGATCCAGATCTCGGGCACGAAGACGCCCTCGAGATCGAAGCAGGCCACTTCCATCGCCATCGGTCAGCTCCCTTCCACCCGGATGCGGCGGATCCGTCCGCCGACGACCTGGGTCATGGCGCTCAGTTCGGAAAGGGTGTCAGTCACCTGGGAATCGCGGGAGGCGTGAGTGGTGACACCGAGGACGGCCGAGCGACCCGTCTGAGAATGATTCTGCCGCACTTCGGCGACGGAGACACCGTGGCGGGCGAAAACTGTCGCGATCTTGGCCAACACCCCCGGCTCGTCACGCACGACGAGGGAGACGAAGGAGGCCGTCACCGCCTCGTCGATCGCCGCGATCCGCCCGCCTTGAGTGACCGTCATCGCCGGAACATGGACCCCCCGGCAGCGGTTGCGCGCCACGGTGGCGAGATCGCCCATGACGGCCGAGGCGGTCGGGGCCCCGCCGGCGCCGGCGCCGAGGAACATGAGCCGCCCGGCGTTGCGCGCCTGGACGACGACCGCGTTCTCCGCCCCGTGGACGGCGGCCAAAGGATGCCCCAAGGGCACCATGGCGGGGTGGACCCGCACCGAGACGGCGCCGTCGTCGAGTCGCGTGGCGACGGCCACGAGCTTGACGACCGCTCCCATCGCGGCGGCCGCTTTGATGTCCTCCGGGGTGATCATCGTGATGCCCTCGCGGTGGACCGCCTCCCCCGGCACCACGGCGCCGAAAGCGAGACTGGCGAGGATGGCGGCCTTGGCGGCGGCGTCGTCGCCTTCGATGTCGGCCGTCGGATCAGCCTCGGCGTAACCCAACTCCTGGGCCTGAGCCAAAGCGTCGGAGAAAGCCAAACCCCGCGTCGTCATCTCGTCGAGGATGTAGTTCGTCGTCCCGTTGACGATCCCCATGACGGAATCGATCTCGTCGCCGACGAGAGATTCGCGCAAAGGCCGCACGATCGGGATCGCCCCGGCCACGGCGGCCTCGAAGTAGAGGTCGACCCCGGCCTCAGCGGCAGCGGCGTAAAGCTCGGGCCCATGGGCCGCTAACAAGGCCTTATTCGCGGTGACGACGGAGGCGCCTCGCTCCATCGCCGCCAGCAGGAGGCCCCTAGCCGGTTCGATCCCGCCCATGACCTCGACGACGATGTCGGCCCCCTCGATGAGCCCGGCGGCGTCACCGGTGATGAGCGCCGGATCGACTCCGGACCGTTCGATGTCGGGATGCTTGACGGCCACACCAGTCAACTCGAGCGCCGTCCCGGCCCAGGCCTCGACCTCCGCTCGTCGCTCCGTCAGCAGACGGACGACCTGCGAGCCGACATGACCGCAGCCGAGCAGAGCGATGCGGGTGACCGGCGCGTCGGTAGAGACGTCGTCCTCCGACTGACTCGTCTTGGCATCCACCATGTGTTCACATCCTTTTCGATCGGGCCGAAGGGCGGGCCGCCCTCAGGCGTGCGCCCCACGACTGCTGGGCTCACCCGGAGATGACGGGGTCGAGAGCGACGATGTCTTCCCATCGTTCCCGGCGCACCATCACCGTCTCTCCCTCCGAACCGAGGGCGATGACCGGCGGGCGGGCGAAGAGATTGTAGTTCGAGGCCATGGCCCGGCTGTAGGCGCCGCACCCCGGCATCGCGATGAGGTCTCCGGGGGCGATGTCGCCGGGCAGATAGACGTCGCGCACGAGGATGTCGCCGCTCTCACAGTGGCGCCCGACGACCCGGGCCAGCACCGGCGCGGCCCCAGAGACCCGATTGGCCACGACGGCGGTGTAATCGGCCCCGTAGAGGGCAGGACGGATGTTGTCGCTCATGCCGCCGTCGACGGCGACGTACCAGCGGATCCGGCCTCCGCCGGTGTCGACCGGTTTGACGGTCCCGACGGTGTAGAGGGCGGTTCCGGCCGGGCCGATGAGGGAACGCCCCGGCTCGATCGAGCCGTGCAATTCGGTCAATCCGCGCCCGGCCGCCTCGTCCAGCAAGGTGCGGAAGGCCTGGGCCACCGTCTCGAGGTCGCCGGGATGGTCTTGGACGGTGTAGGCGATCCCGAAGCCGCCGCCGAGGTTGAGTTCTCTCGGCTGCGCGCCCGTCTCTTGGTGGAAACGGTCGAGCAGTCCGAGGAGACGACGGCCGGCCATGAGGAGGGCCGGAGTGTCGAAGATCTGCGAGCCGACATGGGAGTGGACGCCGGCCAGATCGATCACGGGGCTCTCGTGGCAGCGTTTGAGCGCCTTGGCGGCTGGGCACTCCGGGCCGCCCAGGGTGGAGAAACCGAATTTCTGATCCCACAAAGCTGTGGCGATCCGTTCGTCGGTGTGGGCGTCGATCCCTGTCGTCACCCGCACGAGCACGGGGATGGGGCGGCCCAACTCCTGGCCGAGGGCCTCGAGGCGGGCGATCTCGCAGTCGGAGTCGACGACGATCCAGCGCGCCCCGGCTTCGACCGCGGCCCGCAGATCATCCGTCGACTTGTTATTGCCGTGGAAGGTGATCCGCTCGGCGGGGAAGCCCGCCGCCAGGGCGACGGCCAACTCATGGCCGGAGCAGACGTCGAGGCCGAGCCCCTCCTGTTCGGCCCAGCGCGCCATCCCACCGCAGAGGAATGCCTTGCCAGCGTAGGAAATCGACCATCCCGCGAAGGCTGTGCGGAATGCCTCGGCGCGCTGACGGA
>JAISHO010000021.1 GCA_031262485.1 Propionibacteriaceae bacterium | reverse complement strand
TTGCGGGTGGCGCGAAGTGGGGGTGGTGAGAGAGGATGGCATAGCGGGCTGAAACCTTCATGGTGTAACTGGAACTCGAAACACCAAGTTCACCAGGTTTCAGCCCGTGTTTATGCTAGCCACACCGCGTATCACCTGACTTTGAGTAGCCCATGCGCTGCAAACGATGAGGTAAGTGGCTGCAAATCGTCGGTTGAAAACACTGCAAATTCCATGGTGTATTGATGAGGCTTATTCATAATGGGGAGCCATCCGCATGCAAACCGCTCCCCACAACTACTGACAATGTCCTTCATTATGAATAAGCCTCAGTGTCTTGTTCTTGGGGACTTGCTCTTCGGCTTGGTGGAGTTACTTGGAGACGCGAAGGTAGTTCTCCACATTGAACAGCGCGAAGAGGGGGACGTTGAGGAGCCCGTCGTCGAGGCGGAGGTTTGATAGCGATGTCCGCAGGGCGAGTCGTGGGCTATAGCGGTCGCGATAAACCTTGAGGCTGCGAGAACGAAGATTCTCTCCTGATTTCACTTCGACGGGGTAGATGTCGCCTTCCTGGGAGAAGACGAAATCGACTTCGGCGGTGGCGTCGGACGACCAGTAGTGGACGCTTCGGATGGACTCTTGCCCCAATAATTCGGTGAGGACGAATTGCTCAGTGAGTGCCCCTTTGAATTCCTCGAAGAGGGAGGCTCCGTTGAGGATCGCCGCCGGGGGGAGTTCGCTCATGACACGGAGGAGGCCGACATCGAGGTGATAAAGCTTGAAGGCTTTGAGGTCCTCATAGGCTTTGAGGGGGAGTGCGGCTTTGGTCACCCGGGTGACTTTGCGCAGGAGGCCGCTATCGAGCAGCCAGAGCATCGCCTCTTCGTACTCGCGGGCTCGGGCGCCCTCGCGGACGAGGCCGTAGACGAACTTCTTGTTCTCCCGGGCGAGTTGGGAGGGAACGCTGTCCCAGAGATACCGCAGTTTCGGGACGATCGAGGACGGCGCGTGTTTGGAGAAGTCGTTCTCGTAGGTAGTCAGAATGCCACGCTGGCGTTCCTCGACTTCGCTGAAATCGCGGGTGTCGAGCCAAGCCTCGACGGCGCCAGGCATCCCACCGATGACGAAGTGGAACTTGAGATAATCGGTCAGTTTGTTCGCGATCGCCTGGGGGATGGGAGCGAGGCCTTCGTCACGCACGTAATCAATGAGGGCATCCTCGCCGTTGGCGAGTAGGAATTCTTCGAAGGTGAGCGGCTGCAAGGTCAAGAAGTCGACTTTTCCAACGGGGAACGACGTTCCCGAATGCAAAGCGACGCCGAGGAGGGATCCGGCGCAGCAAATGGCGTATTCGGGCGCTTGCTCGGCGAAGTATTTGAGCGAGGTGAGCGCGCGTGGAACCTCCTGGACCTCGTCGAAGATGAGGAGGGTGTCGTGGGGTTTGATCCGTGTGCCGTGGAGAGCGCCGAGCAGATCGATGATCCGATGGGGCGAGATATCGCCGTCGAACACCTCACGCAGATCGGAGGCGTTCTCGAAGTTGATGTAGAGGACGTCGTCGAACTCGGTGCGACCGAACTCGTTGAGCAACCACGTCTTGCCCACCTGGCGGGCGCCGCGCAGGATGAGGGGGAGACGGTTGACTTTGTTCTTCCAGGCGATCAAGTCGCGGGTCAGCAGTCGTCGCATCGGCGTTCCTCACATTTTCCGAACCTCAATCTAGCCGATCGCCCACATTTTCCAAAGATAAAATCAGTGGATCTCGCACATTTTCCGAAGATGAGACGAAGTTGAGAGAGGCCGAACGGTGCTTTTCTGGAGCAATCACACTTGCTGATCATCCGGGTCCTGACGGCCGATAGCGGGTGTGGCGCCGCCCCTCCGCGCGGTCGGCCCCGTCATCTTTCCCCTCTCGGCTAGCGTGGTGGGGATACTCAATCGCAAGAGAACAACCCGAGGAGTCCCCATGCGCCGCCTTTCGATCGCTCTCGCCGCCCTGTCGTTCGTCGTCATCGCCACCGGCTGCGTTTCGCAGACTTCCGGCGGGTCGAGCGTCTCCCCATCGCTAAGCCCTGACGCGGTCGTCATCGACGTCCGCACGCCGCAGGAGTACGCCGACGGCCACCTCGAGGGGGCGCTCAACATCGATTCCGCCAGTCCTGATCTTCAAGCCGAACTGGGCGAGCTGGACAAGGACGGCGAATACATTCTCTATTGCCGCTCCGGTCGCCGGGCCGGCGACGTCTTCGATCTCATGAAGGGCGACGGTTTCATCAACGTCGTCAACCTCGGTGGCATCGATGACGCTTCCGAATCGACGGGGCTGCCGATCGTCAGCTGACAGCAGGGTCAGAGGAAAGCCAAGGGCGGCGGTTCGGCGATGAGCCGCCATGGCGCGAAGTCTTGCGTCGATCGGCGAGAATAAGCCTATGTCGGTCACGATGAAGGAAGTCGCCGAGCGGGCCGAGGTGTCGATCTCGACGGTCTCGAATGTGCTCAACGGCTACGCCCATATCCGCCCGAAGACGCGGGCGCGGGTCGAGGCCGCCATCGAGGAGCTGGGTTACCGGGTCAACATGCCGGCCCGCCAGTTGCGCATCGGGCGCACCGGGGTCATCGGTTTGGCCTTGCCAGAGCTGTCTTTGGCCTACTGGGGCGAGTTCGCCGATTCGGTGATGCGGGCGGCCCAGTCGCGGGAGATCGGGGTTCTCATCGAGGTGACGGACGCGTGCCGTAAGCGTGTCCTCGAGGTCTTGGACAGCCCGTATCGCCGTATCACCGATGGCTTGCTCGTCGTCCCGAACGGCTTGGAGCCGCATGAGACCGACCTCCTCGACGTCCCGTATCCCCTGGTCGTTCTGGGGGAGCGGATCTTCGGCGCCCCGGCCGACCATGTGACGATGGCGAACACGGAGGGCGCGCGCGCCGCCGTCGCCCATCTGGCTTCGCGCGGCTGCCGTAGGATCGCGACACTGGGAGCCCGCGAGGGCGAGGTCATGGGTTCGGCGACGCTGCGCCTGCGCGGTTACCACGAGGCCTTGGCCGACGCCGGTCTCCCCGAGGACCCGGATTTGGTCGTGACGGCCAACCCCTGGACGCGCGCCACCGGCGCCGCCGCCGTTCGGGAACTCCTCGCCCGCGGCATCGACGTCGACGCCATCTTCGCCATGAACGACGCCATGGCCCTCGGCGCCCTCCACGAGCTTCACCGCCAAGGCGTCGAGGTCCCCAACGAGGTCGCCGTCATCGGTTTCGACGACATCGGCGACGCCGAATACTACGAGCCGGCCCTCTCCTCGATCGCCCCTGGCCGAGACGAGATCGCCGAGCGCGCCGTCGACATGCTCCTCGCCAGAATCGCCGGCGAGACTGCCGAACCCCGCCTCGTCCTCGCCGACTACCAAGTCATGGAGCGCCAATCGACCGCCGTGCGGCGCTGACGTGTGGTGATACCAGGGAATCACCCAATCATCGACGGATGCTCACAGGGGACGCATAGCTTTTCACCGGTGACACATGACTCTCACGTATGTTTGGTACGGAAACAGTCGTATCCGCCATTCCTCATAGCAGGTAGGAACCAATTTTGTTCGTGTTGAGAAATGCGCTGCTCAATCTGGTGCGTTCGAAAGGGCGCACGATTCTGATCGGCTTAATTGTGGCGGTGATCGCCACTGCCAGTTGTATCGCGTTGAGCGTCCGGGACGCCGCCAAATCGGCTGCCGAGACCCAATTGGCCGCCACCGAAATCACCGGAACCATTGGGATCGACCGCTCCCAATTGTTCGGCCAGCCAGGTACGGATTCTTCCGCTGAAATGCCAAGCCAAGATGAGATGCGGGAACGATTGCAACACGCCCAGTCGTTGACTCTGGACCAGTTGCAGGCATTGGCCGACAACGAGAACGTCTCCCAACTGCGCTATTCGGATTCGACGTCGATGGATCTAAGTGGAGATCTGGAAGCGGTCGGCGCCGAGGAGGCGACGTCCGACCAGACTTCGGAGATCACCGACCCGCAGATGCCCGGCGGGATGCCCGGGGGAATGGGCGGTTTCGGGCTGTTCGCCTCCGGAGACGTGACCTTGACCGGGTATGCGGATGAGGACTCCATGACCGCTTTCGTCGCGGGCACTTCCGCTATCACCGACGGTGAGCTGTTCGATCTGTCCGCCGCCGACAACCAGGTGCTGATCAACTCCGAGTTCGCCACCTACAACTCGATCGGCGTCGGAGGCGCCATCACCGTGGTTAATCCGAACGCCACCGAGGAGACCTACGAGTTGATCGTTTCCGGAATCTACACGAACTCCGCCGCTGAGACCTCGCCGATGCGGTTCTCAACCGCACAAGACCCGGCCAACCAGTTGTATCTGTCCCAAGCCTCGTTATCCGCCATCGTTGCGAACTCCGAGGCGGCGGCGACCACCTCGACTGACGAGACCACCGGGATGGAGACGACGACCGCGCTCATGAGCCAGGTCTCGGCCACCTTCGTTTTCGCGAACAAGGCGGCCTATGACGCCTATTCGGCGGCGTTGCCCGCGCTGCTGGAAGCGCAGGGCTTGAGCACCGATTACACGATCACCTCGGCAGATGTGGCTAACTACGAGTCCAGCATCCTTCCTCTGCAAAATCTTGAGAAGTTCGCCACCACGCTGTTGTGGATCGTGCTCGGCGTCGGCGCCTTGGTGCTGGTCGGAATCGCCATCTTCAACATCCGGGAACGTAAATACGAAGTGGGCGTGCTGACCGCCATCGGAGTGCGCAAACCGAAGGTGGCTATGCAATATGTCACCGAGTCCGTGGTGATCGCGCTGCTGGCCAGCATTGTCGGATTGGGTGTAGGCGTGGCGGCCTCCCCGAGTGTGGCGAACAATCTCCTGGCCGATCAGATCGCTTCCATCGAGGCCGAGCAGTCCAATACAGAGCAGAACTTCGGCCGCCCCGGTGGTATCCCCGGCGACATGCCTGGCGGCGAAATACCTGGCGGCAGTGGTATGCCTGGCGGTTTCGGTGGTTTCGGTGGCGGAGACGTCATCGAAGGTTTGCAGAATTCCACAAATTACATCGACCAAGTTTCTGCGACGGTGAATCCGCAGATCATCGTGCAGCTGCTCGGCATCGGAATCGCGCTCAGCGTGATCGCATCGATGGCATCGGTGATCTTCGTGATGCGTTTCGAACCGCTGAGGATTCTGGCGGATCGGTCATAGGGGAGAAAAACTATGAACATTTTGAATCTGGAAAACGTCTCGTACACCTATGACGAGCGCACCAATGTGTTGAACAATATCGACTGGTCCTTCGAGACTGGGAAGTTGTATGGCATTGTCGGACGTTCCGGAGCGGGGAAAACCACGCTGCTGTCGCTGTTGGCCGGATTGGCCACGCCTACCGGCGGGGTGGTCGATTACGCGGGCAAAGACTTGTCCAAGATGAACCGCTACGATTACCGCGCCCAGAACGCCGGGGTCATCTTCCAATCGTTCAATCTGCTGCCGCATCTCAGCGCGGTCGAGAACGTCGAACTGGCAATGGCCGCCTCCGGCAAGCGGTTTTCCGAGCCCCGGAAACGGGCGTTGGATCTGCTGAACCAGGTCGGTTTGGACGAGGAACTGGCCAACCGGCGGATCTTGAAACTCTCCGGCGGGGAACAGCAACGGGTGGCGATCGCCCGTGCTCTTGCCATCGACCCGCAGATCATTCTCGCCGACGAGCCGACCGGCAACCTCGATCTAGAGACCGAGGACGACATCATGTCGATCTTGACCAAACTGGCTCACGACTTGGACAAATGCGTGATAGTCGTCACCCATTCCCCTGATGTCGCCGGTAAAGTGGACCAGATCTACGAGCTGACCGCACTGCGAAGCAGCACCGGAAAGAAGAAGCGCCGATAAATTCCACGGCGAAATGGTGAGAAAGGTGCACCCGGTCCTCGACTTTCTTGGTCGGTCTTTTGCCTTTCAGGCTGCGTCCGATCCGGCTGCCGGAGTCCGCAGTGTTCTTTGAGTCGCGAGTCGTTGACGGAGCGATCAGGACCCCCAGGTCACAATCTGATAACGCCCCGCTTCATCGCTGGGGCTTGCCCCGTTCGTCGTGGATTTTGAGGTTCATCGGTTAGGTGGCCGGTGAGGTTTCGGGGCGTGGTTCCTGAAGGGGAGCATAGTCGCCGTCTGTGACATCTGGGCTGCTTTTC
>JAISHO010000004.1 GCA_031262485.1 Propionibacteriaceae bacterium | reverse complement strand
TGCGGTCCTCGGCCCCGGAGGCGTCCCAGCGCTCCTGAGGCCGACGGTGGTCCTCACCTTGATTCCACGACCTGGGATCGTCGAGGGGCTCGCGTTCCCAAGCCGGCTCGCTCGCCTCGCGACCCCAGGCGCGTTCGTCGTCGCGGCGTTCCTCGCCCGTTCGGTCGAGGGCGTCGGCCCGCTCGCGCGGTTGAGCGGTGGCTCCGTCGTCGTTCGTGCTCGTCAGGTTGAGGAAGACGTCGTCCATCGAACCGTGACGGAATTCGAAGTCGTCGACCGCGTTCCAGACCGTGGCCAAGATGTCTTGGGCCTCAGCCGAGGAGGCGACCTGGATCGTGACCGGTTCCCCCGGTCCGTCGGAACGGGGCAGATCGACGCCGATCTGGCGCAGTTCGGAGCGCGACCAGGCCTCGTCGCTCAGGTGGAGTTTCAATTCTGAGGAGGAGTATCGGGCGCGCAGTTGCTCGGGGGTGCCTTCGGCGACGATCTCGCCGGCGTTGATGATGCAGACACGGTCGGCCCGCTCCGTCTCGGCCATGTAGTGGGTCGTGAGGAAGACCGTCATCCCCTGGAGCTCACGGACGTCCATGATGGCTTCCCAGACCTGTTCGCGGCTGTGCGGGTCGAGGCCGGCGGTCGGTTCGTCGAGGAAGAGGATCTGGGGGGTGTGGAGCATGCCGCGGGCGATGTCGGAGCGGCGCCGTTGGCCGCCGGAGAGCCGGCCATAGCGCCGGTCGATGAATTCGCCCAGGCCGAGCAGATCGGTCAGTTGCTCGACCCGTTCGGCGAATTCTTCCTTGCCCATGCCGTGGAAGAGCGCGCGCAACGCCAGGTTCTCCCGCACCGTCAACAGAGGATCAAGCAATGCTGGTTGAAATACGACGCCGATCGAGCGGCGAATCTCGTCGTCTTGTTCGCCGAGCCGGAAACCGGCCACCTCGGCCTGGCCGCCGTTGGGTTTGAGCAGGGTGGTGAGGCAGTTGATCGTCGTCGATTTGCCAGCCCCATTGACGCCGAGGAAGGCGAAGAACATGCCGTCCTCGACATCGAAACTGATGCCACGGACCGCCTGGACGGGGCCGTAAGACTTCACGAGATCACGCACTGAGATGGCGGTCATTCGCCCTCGCACCCCCCGCCATCACCTGGGTGGAAGCGAACTCTGGGCGACCGCCCAGGGCTCCCCATCCGCCTGACCGAACTCTTTTGCCGTGAGCGACTCTACCGATCGGTCCCAACATGCTCAAACGTGCGTGTTGAAACTATAGTTAGTGTTGAATGATTCACATGTGTGTTTTCACATCTCGGGGATGTCCCACCTCGTCGAGCTGGCGATCTCGGCACAGGGCAGGGACTCGGGGCGTGAACGGCGCCCATCCACCAACGGTCGGCTCGTCCTCGATGAAAAAAGGAGGTCCGGCCAGGGCCACAAGGGCCTTGACCGGACCTCCCACGTTCCACCCGTGGTGTACCACAGGCAATGATGGTGTGTCTGAACATCAGGGTGGTGGCTCACCTGGCCACTTCCCCGGTACCCGATCGTCACGGATCCGGCGGAGCCGGCCGTTGGTTGGTGGGACGGCGCCCAGGCGGGGTCTCCCCCGCCCAGGCCCCGTCACCGGTGAGCCGTGGGGGTGTCTCGCGGACACCCTTGGCCTTGAGGCGACGCCGCGTGGAGCGGCCGCCCGGGAACCGGGATCAGTCGACGACCGTCCAGCCGAGAATGTAGTTCTCGTCACGGACCTGCGTCGTGATCTTGACGCCGCTGATGAAGAGATTCTCTCCTTCGACGCGTTCGACCTCGTGCTTCTTCGGGTTGCCGGCCAAGCCGACGCCGAGCATCTTGCCGTAGGCCTCCTTGGCCACCCAGAAGCGGATCGCCCACTCCGGGGTATTGCCCAAGCCCTCAAGCAGTTCACGCTCGTGATCGGTGTAGGTGAGGTTCCAGAAGCCTGGATCCTTCTCCTCGATCAACTCGACGTCAATGCCGACCGGCTTGTCCGCGACGATGCCGACGGTCTGATCGTCCTTGTGGGCGATCGAGAACTGCGGCACGCCCGGGATGTCGTCGCCGGCGCGATCCTTCATGATCATCTTCCCGGCCATGTCGTGCTGGGCCCAGAACTCGATCGGCCAGCGCATCTCGCCGTTCTCGTCGCGCAACCACCAGCGGACCATGTCCTTGGAGATGACCCGGCTGTAGATGTACTGCAGCTGGATGTCGGAGGCTTGAGCGTTCGTCGACAGTTCCTGGTCGACGAGGCCCCAGCCCTCCTCCCGCTCCGGGTAGGACAGGTAGCGGATCCCGAGGAAGAGCAGCGCCTGCTGCATCGGGTATTCGTTGCGGTAGGAGAAGACGTTCGCCGCCTCGTCGATCGGCTTGATCGACAGGTTGCTCTCCGGGTTCATCGTCACGTTGTACGTGCTGTCCTCCATCGGCATCCGGTTGTTGATCCAGCCGCGGCAATAGCACCAGACCTTGCCGTCGCGGGCGAAAGCCAGATCGGACGTGATGAAGTTCTCCGACAACGACTTGATGAGGCAGATCGAGCGGAACGTGCCCGACTGGTCGCGGAAGTCGTCGTAGAACCGGATCGAGTTGATGCGCACCGGGAAGGAGACCTGGTTGTAGGTCTCGTGGTGGTGGAGATACCACCCGACGACCTGGCCCATGTTGTCGAGCAAGGATCCCTTGCCCTCCTCGGCCTTGATGACCATGTCGTAGCCCTTGTCGGCGCACCGCGTCATCTCCTTGAGCGACTGGTAGCGCTCGCGGTGGAAGGCGATGTCGTAAGCCCGTTCGACCGTCAGCGGCGGCTCATAGGTCTCGCCGATGTCGTTCGACAGCTTGTCCATGAGATCGGCCGGCGGCTCCTCGAACTCGTCGGCGACCGTCACCTCCATCTGGGCGAACCCGTCGATCGTCAGCAGAACCTTGTTCTCGGCTTTCCAGATGCCTCGGATCGTCTGATCGAAGGCCGGGTTGGCCGGGCAGAAGTTCATGGCCGAGAACGACCCGAACTTGACAACCTTCATGTCGGGCACCTGGGTGAGCGCGGCCTCGGCCAGGATCTCCATCATGCCCGCGCCGGGGATGACCGGCACCATGTCGTCTTGATACGGCCAGCCGACCGGCTGATAGACGATCGAGTGGTCCTCCAAGGCCGGGTAGTTGTCGAGGCCGACGTGCATCGGCACCTCGAACTTCGTCCCGATGCGCTTCTTGCCCTTGGGGTGCGGCTTGATCGGGCCGACCTGCCACGGGTACGTCATGGCGCCCTCGGGCTCGGCTTCGGGCGTCGCCTTGGCGGGAGCCGCCTTGGCCGGCGCCGCTTTCGCCACCACCGGGTCGTTCTCCTCGCCGGTGTGGTTGATCGGTTGGATCGGCACCGTCGTGCCCCGCAGGCTCCCCCGCCGCAGCGTCTCGCCCTTGCCCGTCAGCTTGCCCTGCTTCTGGAACAGTTTGACGATCTCGCTCTGCTGCTTGAGGGCGTCTTGGAGGTTGTCGCTCATCGCCTCGACGATGGGGTTGGCCTCCTCGCCCTCGGGCAAGTCGAGCTCTGGCAGGACGCCGGCCTTCGCCTTCGGCACGTAGTACTCGCGCACCGCGGTGTCGAAGCTCTCGAGGTCGAGCAGGAGCCGGGCCCCCGACGGCACGAGGAAGATCGACTGCGTGTTGCGCATCTCCTCCGGCACCCCCATGAAGAGGAGGTTGCACGGCCCGCCCTGGATGAAGAGGGCGGCGTGGACCCGGCGCATCTGATCGATCGTGTGCCGACCGGTCTTCGCGGCGGAGATGGTGACGTAGTCGTCCTTGTCGCCCAAGGTCTCCTTGATGACGTCCTCGAGCGCGCCGCCGCCGACCTGGATGAACATCTTGATGTTCTCTTCCCGGTAGAGCTTGTCGACGAGGAGACGGAAGTGCGTCGTCCGCGCCAACTCGGCGGTGAGGAAGTCTTGCGACAGCGACGTGCCCGACTCGATCTTGGAGACGGTGGCGGCGGAATACACCGGCGCCCGGCCCTCTTGGACGACGAGTCCGTCGAGGCGTTCCATGATCGGTTCGACGAGCGCCTCTGCGTACGGCGTGTTGGCGCCGGCGCCGGTGGCGAGCTCGATCTCGGTGTAGCTGAACTTCTCCTTGTCCAACGCGGCGACGAGGTCGTCGGCGGCGTCGGCCAAAGCGCAGAGGAAGACACGGTTCGGGCTCAGGTCGCTCGTCGTGAAGACGTCCTCCAAGGAGGCGACGATCTCGTCGAGTTTGACCTTACGACCGGCCGGATCGACCTCGTAGGTGTGGAAATCCGGGATCAGCTCGGGATCGATCTGATTGGCGGAGTCCTCCGTCATCGTCGTGACGACCTGGTCGAACGAGGAGTCGAACATCCCCGAGGCGCGCAGCGCGTTCCACTCACCGGTGCCGTCGCCCAGGTAGGCCGCCGGGGTGACCCCGGTCGACTGGAAGGCGGCGTTGATGATCTGCGGCGCGACCAGCTGCGGACGCTGCGGGTGATCCGGATCGTCCTTGAGCTGCTCGATGAACTGCCGGTTGCGGGCGTTCTCGTCCGCGTCGGAGTTGGCCGCCCATTCCGAGGCCATGAGGTCGTTGGAGGCCTGATCGACCGCCATCGCCAACGACAACTCGTCGTAGAGCGAATCGCGTTCGATCTCCTCCATCGTGACCGGGCCGGGGAACATGAAGGCGAACTTCCCCCCGTTGAAGAGCAACGGCTTGTTCGTGAACCAGATGTCGTCCTCGCCGAAGCAGGGCTCGTCCTTCTCGACGATCTCGACGGCCTTCTTGAGCCGGTCGCCCGTCGGGTCGAACAAGACGAGGCGATACGGGTCGCTCTCCTTGCCGGCGATCGAGCCGATCCGGTTCTTGAACTTCGTCAGGTCGATCTTGGTGAGAAGGTCTTCCTTGTTCTCGGCCGCCACCGCGATGAGCATGGGCCAGCCGTGACGGCGCTTGTCGACCGAGTAACGGGTGCGGTGAGCCGGCGGCTCCTCGTAGCCCGTCACGACGGCGTGGGCGTTGATGCCGCCGAAGCCGAAGGCGTTGACCCCGGCGATGAGCGGCAGGCCCTCGGCCTCCCAGTCCACCAGTTCCTGGGCCGGGTTGAAGCGCGACCGGCCGAAGGCGTCGAGCGGACGCTCGCAGTGCAGCGTCGGCGGGATCTGACGGTGGTGCAACGCCAGGGCCGTCTTGATGAGACCGGCGATCCCGGCGGCCGGCATCGTGTGGCCGATCATCGACTTGACCGATCCGATGTAGGCCTTGCGGTGCGACTGGTCGCCGAAGTAGTCGGTCATCGCCATGAGCTCGGTGCCGTCGCCGATCGGCGTGCCGGTGCCGTGCGCCTCGATGAGGGCGATCTCCTTGGGATCCATCCCGGCGTCTTTCCAGGCGGCGTCGACCGTGCGGGTCTGGCCGTCGGCGTTCGTCACGAGAACGTTGTTGCCACCGCCGTCGGAGCCGACCGCCACGCCGCGGATGACGGCGTAGATGCGGTCCTCGTCCTGGATCGCCCGGTCGAGCATCTTGCAGATGACGAACCCGGCGCCCTGGCCGATGAGCAGACCGTCGGCGTCCTTGGAGAAGGGCGCGATCGTCTCCCGGTGGGAGAGCGCCCCCATGACGTTGAAGGCCGACCAGAAGACCGACGACTGGGCCGTGTGCATGCCGCCGATGACGGCGATATCACAGGAGCCGTTGCGCAGCAGCCGGACCCCGTGCTCGAGGGCGACGATGCTGGACGCGCAGGCGGCGTCGATCGTGTAGGCGGGACCATACATGTCGAAGTGGTTCGCCACCCCGCAGGCGACGAGGTTCGGCATGCTCGAGGTCACGGTGTCGCCACCATAACGCCCGAAGCGGGTCTGGTAGTCCCGCTTGATCCCCTCGGCGACGTCCTCCGGCAGATCCGGCAAGGCGTTGCGGATCATCGAGTGGACCGTCTGCGAGGACCGGATGATCTCCGAGCTCGTCAGCTGCGGCAGGCCGGCGAAGCCACCCTTGCCGATGATGCAGCAGGCGTTCTTGAGCGAGATCCCCTTGTGCATGATCCCGGCGTCGGCCAAAGCCATGTCGGTCAGCATGAGCGAGACGATCTGATCCGGATCCGCCCCCTCCGCGGCCACGGGAAGAATCCCGTAGCGCAGCGGATCGGTGATGCCGAGGTCGATGAACCCGCCCTTGGCGCAGTAGAAGCGGTCGATGATGGAGTTGTCCTTAGCCCCGAAGTAGAAGGACTCGATGACATCGGGCGGACATTCCTTGATGGCGTCGTACCCATTGGCCAGGTTCGTCCAGTAGGCCCCGACCGAGCTGGCGCCCGGAAGGACCAGGGACATCCCGACAATGGCGACATCTCTCGTTTTTTCCATGGTAGTTCTCCTTATCTCCCAGGCCTGGTCAGCTGACCGCCGCCAGGGAGAATTCGATGAACTGCTTGATGTCGTCGCCATAGCCGGCGGCCGCCATGATATTGGCGTCGTGACCATCGGTCAGCTCGTCGACGACGAACTGGGCGCCGAGGTCGAGTTGCATGAGCGACAGGCCGCGACGACGCAGTTCCTTGGCGACAGCGTCGGTCATGAGGCCACCGGCCCACGGGCCCCAGCTCATCGTGACGGCCTTGACCGGGACGGCCAGGCGGTCGAGGACGAAGGTGACCATGTCGTAGACCGAGTTGCCAGCGGCGTAGTCGCCCTGGCCGACGTTGCCGATCGACGCCGACAGCGAGCCGAAGAGGACGAGCAGCTTGAGGTCCTGGACCAGCTCGCCGACCACCTGAAGGATCGTCGTCTTGGTCGTGTAGACCCGCTCGAAGGAATCCCAATCCTTGTCGCGGAAGTACTTGTCCTCGATGTGGGCGGCGGCGTCGAACATGCCGTCGAGGTGGCCGTGACGCTTCTTGACGTCGTCGCAGACGGCGCGGAAGGAGTCGGCGTCACGGATGTCGCAGGTGACGTACTCGACCGAGGCGGCGTATTCGCCGACCTTGGTGAGGGCGTCCTCGATGTGCTTCGCCTTGAAGATCGAGTTGACGCGCGCCGTGACTTCCTTCGGGTTGCGCATGCCCTCGACGGTGATGAGGTGGCGTTGCAGAGCCGGACGTTCGCTGAACTCAGCGTACTTCTCGGCGTCCTCCTGGTTGCGCGGCGAACGTCCGACGAGGACGAAGTGGGACCCGACCGCCTTGGCCACACCGGCCATGAGCGAGGGCGAGATGCCCTGGGCGCCACCGACGGCCATGACCACGGAGTCCTTGTCGAGCAGATCGGGCAGCGACTTGGCCGAACCGCCGTCAGTCGGCGGCAGCTCGTCGGGCCGCTCCTCGTCACGCTTGAGAACCTGCGGCACGAGGCGCAGACGACGCTCCTCCATGTACATGATCTCCGGGAAGAGGGTCTTGTTCTTCAGCTCGTTGACGACCATCGTCGGCAACGTCTCGATGGAGAACTTCTGCCCGGTGTGGATGACGCGGAAGCGCGGATCCGGGTATTCCTGGAGCAGCGTCTTCATGAGACCGGAGAAGCCCTGGATGTCGGCGATGCCGGCCAGGTTCTGGTCGTCGTAGATCGCGCCGACGACGTCGTCGAAGACGTAGGCCGAGCCCAGCGTCTTGAAGTCGACCGCCTTGCACATGTTGAACAGGTCGCGGATCGAGTACGTGTTCGGAGAAGTCGAGGAGTTGAGGAGGACCATCGAATCGATGCCCTCGAGCTCCTTCATGTCCTCCGCCGTCTCGGTCACGAGCGTGACGACGGCGCCTTCCGCTTCGAGCGCGGCCTTGACCTTCTGGGTCAACTCCGTGCCGTCGTCGGTGATGAGAACCTTCTTGCCCGTCAGCTCCTCATTGTCCTCGCTCAGCGGGAAGTCCTGGTAGGAGACGATCATACGGGCGATCTCGGCGACGTCCTCGGTGATCATGTTGGTCTGCAGCTTCGGTCCACGACCAGCCATGGCGGCGCGGAGCTCCTCGGCCGAGATGTCCTCGGGCCGGACCTCGGCCAGCTGCTCGCGGGCGAGACGCTCGATCTCGTCCTTGTCCTCGACGCCCTCGATGGACGTCTTGAACTGATCCTCGAGACGGGAACGACGCTCCGACTTCTCCTCCTCGGACAAGGAGTTGTAGTCGATGCCCTCGGCCTGGGCCCGCATACGAGCCTGGATCTCGGCGCGCTGTTGGGCGCGCTGTTCCTCGGTGAGGTTCTCCAGGTCGATGCCCTGAGCCTCCATCTCCTTCTGGTAGGCCTCGAACTCCTTGGCCACCTCTTCGATCCAGTCGATCATGCCGCGGAGCGTCTTGATCGAGGCGAGCCGCTCGAGCATGGCGGCCTGATCGTCCTCGCTCATCTCCTCCTCGTCGTCGAACTCGGGCATCTCGACCCGCTCCGACAAGGCGCCCATGATCTCCAGACGCTTGATCGAGTCGATCGACAGGTCGGCTTCGAGGTCCATGTCGAGGCCGAGCATCTCGATCGGGTAGCCCGTCTTCTCGCTGACGACTTCGAGGATGAGATCGGTCAACTCTTCCTTCGTCATCTCCGTCGCCTTGGGCAGACCGGAGCCCTCTTCCTCGTCATCGTCCTCGGCGTCGACGACCTCGCCCTCGACGGCTTCGGCGGAAGCCTCGAGCGCCTCTTGGCCAGCTTCACCTTCAGCGTCCTCGGCGGCCGGACGGCGCACCCGCGGAGCGTCGGTGTCGTAGCCCAGGTAGCCGAGCATGACGTCGCGCTGATCGTCCATGAGGGTCTTGACGTTCTGGAGGTAGGTGAAGACCACCTCGTCGGGCGTCTTGCCCTCTTCCGGATTGGTGAGGCCGTATTCGGCGCCCACGCCTTGGCGCTGGTACTCGCGGAAGTCGTCCTCGGTCAGGCGGCGCTGCGGCAGGTGCTTGTCGCCCTGCTCGCGCCACTGGGCGGCCTTGACGGCGCCCTGGCCGTTGAGCATCCACGTCGTGGCGGATTGCTTGTGCTTCTCCGGGTGGTCGAGGTCGAGCTTGACGACGGCGCGACCGCCGAAGAGCTTCTCGAGATCGATCGAGCGACCGGTCGTGGCGTACTTGCCGAGCGCGGCCAGGAAGGTCGACAGGCCGTTGCGCGACTCGGTCTGAATCGTCACGACGTCGCTCGGCAGCGAATCCTTGGCCAGGCCGGTCAGGACCGCGCCGGGACCGGCTTCGATGAAGACGCGAGCGCCCTTGTCATACATGGCTTGCAGCTCGTCGGTGAATTTGACCGGCTTGACGAGGTGCTCGGCCAGACGCTCCTTGATCGCGGTCGCCGTCGCCGGGTAGGCCTCGGCCGTCGTGTTCGACCAGACCTCGACGGAGGACTTGCCGAACTTGATCGACTTGAGGGCCTTGGCGAAGGTCGTGTCGGCGCCGTCGAGCAGCGGCGTGTGGAAGGCGCAGGCGACGTTGATCTCCTGAGCCTTGACGCCCTCGGACGAGAAGCGCTTGAGCACGTTGGCGATGCCCTCGGTCGTGCCGCCGATGACGGTCTGACGCGGCGAGTTGTAGTTGACAGCCCAGACTTCCGTCTCACCGTCGAGCAACTCGTTGACCTTGTCGGCCGGAGCCGAGACGGCCGCCATCTTGCCCGGATCCTCGCCCAGGACGCCGAGGATGGCCTCGGCCCGAGCGCGCGACAGCTCGCAGAGCTCATCGGCCGGGATGACCCCGGCGTAAGCCAGCGCCGGCAGTTCGCCGTAGCTGTGGCCGGCCACCATGTCGGCGGCGACCCCGAACTCGTTGAGCAGCTGGGCGATCGCCAGATCGGCGAAGCCGAGCAGCGGCTGAGCGTTGCGGGTGTCGGTCACCTGGGCCTTCTGGGCCGCCTTCTGCTCCTCGGTGAAGACCGACGGCGGGAACATGATGTCCTGGTAGGCCTTGTTGGCGTCGAGCTGCGGACGCAGTTCCGGGAACATGACGAAGAGGTCCTTGGCCATGTTGACACGCTGGGAGCCCTGGCCGGAGAAGAGGAAGGCGACCTTCCCATCCTTGGCGTCGCGCTGGAACAGGCCCGGCGCCTTGGCCGGCCCCTCGAGGACGGCGTCGATGCGCTGGAGGAGTTCCTCCCAGGTGCCGGCCACGATGGCGTACTGGACGTCGTCTTCCGAGTGGGTCGCCAAGCTGTAGGCGACATCCTTGAGGAAGAGGTAGTGGCTGGCCTCGTAGAGATCCTTGACCTTGCCCATCATGGCCTTGGCCGCCTCGGCGTCCTTGCCCCGGAACAAGAAGAGCTCATCAGCCCAGGAGCGGCAGGTCGGACCTTCCGGCAACTCGGGCTTGTAGTTCTCCAGAATGGCGTGGAAGTTCGTGCCACCGAAGCCGAAGCCGGAGACGCTGGCGACGCGGCGCTGGGAGTTCCACAGCTTGGCCGTGTCGTTGGCGTTGAAGATGAGCGGGCTGATGCCCTCGTGGTACGAGCGCACCGGGTTCTCCAGGTGGAGCGTCGGCGGGATGATGCCGTGGTAGATCGACAGCGCCGCGCGGATGACGCCGGCGACGCCGGCGGTGGCCTTGGTGTGACCGATCATCGACTTGACGGAGCCGGCGTAGGCCTGCCCGGGCAGAGCGCCGCCGTCGAACATGGCGTTCGAGATGGCGCCCAACTCGGTGCGGTCGCCGACCGAGGTTCCGGTGCCGTGGGCTTCGACCAGGCCGAGTTCGCTCGGCAGGATCCCAGCCAGGCGCCAGGCGCGCTTGACGGCCTTGAACTGGCCGGCCAGGTTCGGCGCCGTCAGGCCGAGGGCACGGCCGTCAGAGGAGCCTTCGACGCCACGGATGAGGGCGTAGACCCGGTCGCCGTCGCGCTCGGCGTCGGACAGACGCTTGAGGACGATGGCCGCGACCGCCTCGCCGACGGTCGTGCCGTCGCCGGACTCGTCGAAGGTGGCGCAGAAGCCACGCGGCGAGAAGGCGTAGGTGGCCGAGAACATGACGTAGTCGATGACGCTGTTGTGGAAGTCGACGCCGCCGACGATGACGACGTTGGCGCGGTCGTCCCACAGCTCACGGCAGCCGACGTCGAGCGTCGCCAGGCTGGAGGCGCAAGCGGCGTCGACGGTGAAGTTGCGACCGGCCATGTTGAGGCGGTTCGTCACCCGGCCGGAGACGACGTTGGTGAGAACGCCCGGGAAGGAGTCCTCCGTCGGCTTCGGCAGCTGGTCGGAGACCTCGTCCGGCAGCTGGCCGAGCAGGGCCTTGAGGCCGATGCGGGAACCGTAGCGCTGCGACAGCTCGCCTTGGGAAGCCGAGCCGAACAACACGGTGACGTTGTCATAGACGGCCGACTTGAAGTCGGTGTAGCCGGCGTCCTGCATGGCCCGCTTGGCGACCTGCAGGCCGATGAGCTGGCCCGCGTCGATCGAAGGGACCGAGGTCGGCGGCACGCCGTACTCGATCGGGTCGAACTCGACGCCGTGGATGAACCCGCCCCACTTCGACAGCGTGGAGTCGAGCTTGCCCAGTTCGGGATCGTAGAAGACCTCGGGATCCCACCGCTCCGGCGGCACCTCGGTGATCGAGTCGACGCCGCCCAAGATGTTGCGCCAGTACTCGTCGGCCGTCTGGGCCTGCGGGAAGACGCCGGCCAGGCCGACGATGGCGATGGGCTCGTCGCTCGGGCGGTAACCGTCGCCGGAACGCACCTTCTGCACGGACGCGGCCGGACGCATCTCGACGACCTGCTCGAGGCCGGAGACGACCTCGCCGGCCGACGTCGTGACGGTCTCGTGCAACTGCTCGATCGTGCGAGCCTTGTCGATGACGCCGGTGATGGAGCCGACCATGTAGAGGCCGCGCTCGATCTGATCGGCCACCGGCACCTCGACGAGCGAACCCTTCTTGACGGCGCTGACCTCTTGGGTGGCGTCGTCGCCGAAGGCCTTGGCGACGTTGTCGTCGGTCACTTCGACCTTGCCGTCGGCCCGGTCGAGGCCCTTGGTGGCGATGCGGGCGCGCCCGACGTTGAGCTCCTCGAGCGCGGTGCGCTGGGCGATCGTGTCGAGGTCCATCGCGAGGATGCGCTTCTTCTCCGTGGTGAACCACTCGGTGAAGGGCGTGGCCAGGGCGCGGGTCTCTTGGCCCGGGCTGGACTCGAGCAGCACGGTCGACGACGCCTTGAGGGCCTGCTCCTGGAAGTTGGCCGTGATGGCGCCGGAGGAGACGGCCTCTTCGGTGAAGAGGTAGGCCGTGCCGAGCGTGACGCCGACCTTGATGCCCCGGGCGGCCAAGGAGGCGGCCATGATCGAGACGAAAGCCGAGGTCAGGGCGTCGTGGATGCCGCCGGCGAAGACGACGTAGAGGCTGAGCGGATCCTCGTCCGCCAGCAGGTGGAAGATCTGCTTCTCCCAGATGACCGTCGAGTCGAGCGGGCCGACGTGGCCGCCGGACTCACGACCCTCGAAGATGAAGCGGCGCGCGCCCTCTTTGAGGTACATGTCGAGCAGGGCCGGCGAAGGCACGTGGAGGAAGGCGGCGATGTCGTTCTTCTCGAAGTGCTTGGCCTGGGTCGGACGACCGCCGGCGATGACGACCGCGGTCGGCTTGGGATCGAGCGCCAGGATGAGGTGCGTCTGCTCCTCGACCGTGTGCGGGTGGATGAACCCGAGGATGCCCACGCCCCAGGGACGCCCGTCGAGCGCCTCGTGGCTGGCCTTGAGCATCTGGGCGGACTCCTCCCCACCGGCCATGCCCATGGCCAGGAAGGGCAGGGCGCCGCCGTCGGCGACGTCGCTGAGGAAGGCCGGCACATCGGAGACGCGCGCCATCGGCCCCTGGATGACCGGGTAGGTCACGCCGAGGTCGGTGGCGAAGGGCGCCTCCTTGCGGATGGCGGCCAGGTGCTGGGCTTGGCGCAGGTGGCCGTAGGTGGCCTCCATGATGGCGTGGATGAAGAGATTGAGCCGGGCGTAACGGACGACGTATTCGCCGGCCAGGGCGAAGTCCATGCCGAGCGGGATGAGGTTGGCCTCGAGGTCGAGACCGTTGAGGTAGGGCTCGACCTCGCTGAAGGGAGCGTCCTCGGCCACCTTCGGCGCCGTCGGCCACTTGAGGACGCGGTAATCGCCGATGAGATGGGTCTCGGTGCCGGACAGCTTGGCCAGCGTCTCGGTCAGGGCCTTCGGCGCGGAGCTCTCGGGCATGAGGGCGACCTGCGAGTCGAAGAGGAGACCGGCGGCCCCGAGGTTGAGGTACGCGGCGCCCGTGTGAACGCCGGCGCCGCCTTGGATGTAGACCTTGACGTCGGCTTCCTGGCAGCGGGCGATCACCTTCTGGAAGAGGATGAAGGACGACTCCTGGCCGACCTTGCCGGAACCCTCGTGGCCCTTGAGGACGATCGCCGTGGCGCCCTTCTTGATGGCGTCCTCGGCCTCGTCGGCGGAGCGGACCTGATAGAGCGTCTCGGCGTCCTCGGCTCCGCTGACAGCGACTTTGAGGCCATACGGCAAGACGATCTTGGTGACGTTGGCCGGCAACTCGACGAGGTCCTGACCGAGATCACACACAAAAGCAACACCAAATGGTTCGTTAGTGAGGTCAGCCAGGCGCGTGATCGCGCTGTTGGCCTCCTCGACGTCGCGGCCGAGGTGGAGGATGGCGAATCCCCCCGACCGGATCGTCTCCACGGCCAGGTGAACGTCAGGCCGCTCAAACGGCGAGACGACACACAGGTCCTTATTGATCTTCATGACTACCCCTATTCTTAATTTTCTTTGAATCGTGTGCCACGGCGTCGTTCGTAGACGGCACAAGACCGCGTCAGGACAAGTGGAAGCGACTCGCATCGGCCCCCACACAAGGCCAGACCGGCATCACGCCGTCATCAGAGCGCGCCAAAGCACGGCTCGTCGAGCCGTAGCACGTTGGAATTCAACGAAAATACGACACACACATTCGGCAACCCCCTCCACCCCGTGATGTATTAGGTAGCCCTACCCCACCTGATAAGGCTCTCCCCTCTACCGGGGAGGAACGAGTGACCTCGGGGTCGAGTATACACAGGGCATTGAAGGGACCGATCGGCGCGTGTCGTTCATCACCAGATGATAGAAGTTAAGAAGACGCTGAGAGTTGCGACATAACTCTCAATAAATAGCACTCGAATAGTTAAAGAATGATGGCGGTGGCGATCGCCGCCACCCCTTCGCCCCGGCCGGTGAACCCGAGACCGTCGGTCGTCGTGGCGGCGAGGGTGACGGGGGCGCCGACGGCCTGGCCGAGCACCGCCTCGGCCTCACGGCGTCGGGGTGAGAGGCGGGGCCGATTGCCCGTCACGGAGACGGAGAGATTGACGATCGAGAAACCAGCCGCTCGCACGCGGCGGGCCGTCTCGGTGAGGAAGGCGACGCCGCTGGCCCCGGCCCACTGCGGATCGGCGGTGCCGAACTGCTCGCCCATGTCGCCCAATCCAGCCGCGCTGAGCAGGGCGTCGCAGGCGGCGTGGGCGGCGACGTCGCCATCGGAGTGGCCTTCCAATCCGATCGTCTCGTCGGTGAAATGGAGTCCGGCCAGCATCATGGGCCGCCCGGCGACGAGCCGGTGCGCGTCGACGCCGACGCCGGTGCGGGGCAGGCGGACAGGCTCGGGAGCCGGCCGAGAATCGGTGATCGCGCGAGAGAAGGCGAGGTCGAGGGGGGTGGTGATCTTGAAGGCGAGTTCGTCGCCTTCGACGAGGCTGACGCGATAGCCCAGCGCCTCGCAGGCCGTGGCGTCGTCGGTGAACTCCTGGGAATCCTCGCTCACCGCATGGGCCCGGGCGAGGATCGCGGCCTGGAACCCTTGGGGGGTCTGCACCCGGACGAGACGCGAACGGTCGGCCGGCTCGCTGGAGGGGCCGACGGGGGGCGCGCCGGGGCGAAGCTCGTCGTCTGGTCGAGGTTGGCCCGATGTCTTCACCGCTGAAGGCTGGGGCCCGGAGGGCGATGGGAGAAGGCAGCGCACGGTGTCGACGACGCCGAGCGCGGGGACGACGACCTCGGCGCCTCGCGCCACCGCCTCGATGACACGACGGACGAGATCGGGCGGAGTATGAGCCCGAGCGGCGTCGTGGACGAGGATGATCTCAGCGGTCGGGGGGATGACGGCCAAGCCTCGGCGAACGGAATCCTGTCGGCGCTCCCCGCCGGCGACGACGGTGACCGCCGCAGCGATGCCGTGCTCCACCACGAGGTCGCGCGAGCGATCCTCCCACCCCGGTGGAGCCACGACGACGACCCGCCCGGCTCCGCCCTCGACCATGGCGCGAACGGAACGGATGACGAGGGGAACGCCGCCCGTCTCGACGAAGGCCTTGGGCGTCTTAGCGCCTAAGCGCGACCCAGATCCCGCTGCCACGACGACAGCGACGACCGCGTCAGCGGAGAGCTGACGCGGCGTGGGAAGAATTCGGGATGGGGGTACGGGGGGTGGAGATGTCACGCCGCAGCGGCTGGTTGATGTGACTCCAAGATCTCGTCGAGCAATTCTTCGGCCTTCTCATCGTCGACCTTCTCGGCCAAGGCCAATTCGGAGACGAGGTTTTGACGCGCCTTCGCCAACATCCGCTTCTCTCCGGCTGACAGCCCGCGGTCGCGCTCGCGACGCCACAGATCACGGACGACTTCGGCGACTTTGAGGACGTTTCCGGAGTGGAGTTTCTCGAGGTTCGCTTTGAAACGACGCGACCAGTTCGTCGGCTCTTCGGCGTAGGGGGTCTTGAGAACAGTGAACACCTTCTCCAGATCGTCGCCCTGGACGACATCGCGGACACCGACGAGATCAAGGTTGCAAGCGGGGACTCGCACGACTAGATCGGTGTTGCCGACGATTCTGAGAACAAGGTAGAGCCTGTCTTCTCCTTTGATAGTACGGGTCTCGATATCTTCGATGACGGCCGCCCCGTGGTTCGGATACACGACCGTTTCGCCGACAGTGAAAGTCATTCGCTGCCCCTTTCTGCACCCCAGCCTACCAGAGACACAGCGGGGGACGCCCTTGAGCCCACGATAAGCATTACCCCTTGCATGTTCGACGGTCCTGGGCGGAAACGAGTGATGACACCAATCTCCACCCAGGACCGTCTGAGAATCCTGAGGGCCGTCTCTCAGCTAGGGCGTCAGCTACAGCGACCGAAGCCGCCTGACGCCTCCAACGGCCGGACGAATCAGATCAAACAAGCTAATTTACTTCTTGCCCTGATTCTTGACCGCTTCGATCGAGGCCTTCGCGGCTTCGGGATCGAGATAGCGGCCGCCCGGAGTGACGGGACGGAAATCATCGTCCAGCTCATAGAAGAGCGGGATGCCCGTCGGAATGTTGAGGCCAGGGATGTCGGCGTCGGAGATGTCGTCGAGGTGCTTGACGAGGGCGCGCAGCGAATTGCCGTGAGCGGCGATGAGCACCGTGTTGCCAGCCCGCAGATCCGGCACGATCCGGTCGTACCAGTACGGCAGCATCCGCACGACGACGTCACGCAGGCACTCGGTGCGCGGACGCGCCTCCGTCGGCAACGCGGCGTACTGAGGATGATGGAACTGCGAGAACTCGCCCTCGGGATCGATCGGAGGCGGCGGCACGTCATAGGAACGACGCCACTGCATGAATTGCTCTTCGCCGAACTGCTCGAGGGTTTGAGCCTTGTTCTTGCCCTGGAGATCGCCGTAGTGACGCTCGTTGAGGCGCCAGGACCGACGCACCGGGATCCACTGGCGATCGCAGGCGTCGAGCGCCAGCGTCGAGGTGTGGATGGCGCGCTTCAACACCGAGGTGTGGAGGATATCCGGCAAGAGACCCTCCTGGGCGAGGAGCTCACCGCCGCGGGCGGCCTCCTTCTTCCCCTTCTCCGTGAGATCGACATCGACCCAGCCAGTGAAAAGATCTTTCGCATTCCATTCGCTCTCGCCATGGCGGAGCAAGATCAACTTCGAAGTCATGGCCTCACCCTAACAGGGCTCCGGGAACAGGCGAGGTCGCGGCCGAAGCGCCGGTCGTGGGACCGGTGACGTCGAGATGGCCGGCCCGACCACGAGAAGGAGACGACGGCCTCACCAGCTTCACGCCGGGAACACGCAAGAAACCGGTCATCGGAGGGAATTTGCCCGATTCCCTCACCAGTGTCAAGATATTCTCAACTGATCAACATCTTATTGATATATCTGTCGTTTATTTCCCCTCCTTCAACAAAGACGGCATAAAACATCAGAGATGGTGACTCAGCTCCCGGACGGAGATCCCCTCAGCGCCCCCGCGCACCGTCACCCGAAAGGACCCCTCATGGCCACTCCGACCTCCCAACCCGCTTCCACCACGACGATGAGCCGTAGCCTCGCCGCCGCTCTCACCGTCCTCATGTTGCTGCGCACCCACCCGGCCGCCGCCTTCAAGCTCGGCATCCCCAAGACTGCTCACCGTTCGGCCTCACGCGGCTCGGTCACGATCGAGAACGTCATTTGGGCCGTCGCCGTCATCGGGATCGCCGCGATCGTCGTCGTCGGCATCACGACCTACGTGACGAACAAGACCGCCCAGATCGCCGACATCTGATCCCACGATGGCGTCCTCCCGTCCATCCCAGGACGCCCCGCCCTCCCCCTCCGTCCCACCGGCCGCCGCCGGAGCGGAGTGGGAGGCGGCGCGCCCGAAAGTGCGGCGCAGCCCGGCGCTCGTCGTCGGCGGTCTCGTGCTCGTCGTCGCCGGAGCACTCGTCGCCGCCACCGCCTACACCAGCCTGAGCGACACCCGTGATGTCGTCGCCGCGGTCACGGCCATCCCGAGGGGCACCCAGATCGCCCGTGAACAGGTGGCGGTCGTCCGCGTCGGGGCCGATCCCCTCCTCGACCTCACGGCGGCGGATCGGATCGAGGAGATCATCGGATCCTACGCCGTGTGGGACATCGCCCCTGGATCGCTCGTGACCGCCTCGGGAACCGCCGCCCAGCTGACTCCGGCCGCCGGGCAGGCCGAGATCGGCGTCGTCGTCGACCGCGCCCACCATCCCTCGGGGTCTCTCGTGCCAGGCGACTCCGTCACCCTCGTGGCCGTTCCCGCCAGCGTCGATGTCACGCGGGCGCCCTTCACCCGCGCCGGCGTCATCGTCGAAGTCGAGGACACGGAGGTGGCCGACACCGTCAGTGTCACCGTGACGGTCGCGACCGCCGACGCCGGGCTTTTGGCCGGGCTGGCCGCCAACCGTCAGCTGGCCATCGTCGTCAACGCCCGGGAACGCTGACGATGAGCCTCATCGTGCTGGCCGCCGCGGCGGGTTCGCCCGGGGTCACGACGACGGTCGCGGCTTTGGCCCGCTCCTGGCCCCGCGATCTCCTCATCGTCGACGCCGATCCGACGGGCGGCTGCGGGCTGCCGATCACCTTCCTCCACGGCTTGACGAGCCTGCCCGACACGATGACCGATCTCGTCTACGCCGCCCGCGACCAACGTTTGGGCGAGGCCGTCAGCCGGGCCGTCCAGCCATTGCCGGACTGTTCCGCCCGCCTCCTGCCCGGGCCACGCTCGCACGCCCAAGCCGTCGCGCTGGCCGAACTCTGGGAGCCGTTGGCCAGCGAGTTGACGATGCTGGGCGCCGGGGAGAGAGACGTCATCGTCGATCTCGGACGCCTCGGTTTGGCCGGTTCGGCCACCCCTGTGCTGCGCGCGGCCGATTTCACCGGGTTGTTGACGCGCTGCGATTTGACGAGTTTGGCGGCCACCCGGCAGTGGAGCGATCAGCTTCGTGACGCCGCGGCGATCGCCGGTGGAGCGCCCCGCTGCGCTCTCATCGCCGTCGGGCCGGCGCATCCTTACCAACCACGCGAGATCAGTGACGCACTCGGTTTGCCGGTTCTCGGAAAGCTGCGCCACGACGCCCGGGCGGGCGCGCTCGCCGGCCGAATCGGTTCTCGAATCAGCTCCGGTTGGACCCGTGATGTCGCTGCCCTGGGCGAGGCGATCCGCCGCCAGATGGCCGAGAACGAAGCGATCTTGCGCCCAGCCACTCTGGCGGGAGCACCGCGATGACGATGCCCGCCCTCGCCCCGGCGCTGGATTCCCTCACGGTGGCGGGCGAGACGGATTGGCAACGGCTCGATCCGCGCCGGGCCGCCGTCACCACAGCGACGCCGGGTGGGGCGGATCATTCAGTCGAATGGAGTCTCGTCGCCCGATTGCGCGCCCAAGCTTCGGAGCGGTTGAGCCGCCGACTCGGCCATGATCGGGTCGACGCCGGTGAGCAACACTCCCTCGGACGCGCCATCATCGCCGACCTCTTGAGCGAATCGGCCGCCCAGGCGGTGGCGTCGGGCCAACGCCCCTGGGAGCGCGACTTCCAAAGCCGCTTGGGCCAAGCCGTCTTCGACGCCCTCTTCCGCCTCGGCCGCCTCCAACCCCTCGTCGACGACGACACCATCGAGAACATCATCGTCACCGGGTGCGACAACGTCTGGTTGGAGCGTTGTGACGGCTCGCTGACGCGCGGGCCGGCCGTGGCGCAGACGGACGCCGAACTCATCGACTTCCTCAGTTTCATCGCCTCGCGGTCGGAGGTCAACGCTCGTTCCTTCAGTGAGGCCGAGCCGCGCTTGCACCTGCGCCTCGACGGCGGGGCACGACTGGCCGCCGTCGCCTGGGTGACGCCCCGGCCCTCCGTCGTCATCCGGCGCCATCGCCTCCACGAGGTCACCCTCGACGATCTCGTCGCGCGCGAGACTCTCACTCCCGCGGCCGCCAGTCTCCTCGCCGCCGCCGTGCGGGCCCGGCGCTCGATCGTCGTGGCCGGCTCCCAGGGCGCGGGCAAGACGACGCTGATCCGGGCTTTGTGCGCCGAGATTCCTCCCGACGAGGCGATCGGAACCTTCGAGACGGAGTACGAGCTCCACCTCCACGAGATGACCGATCGCCACCCCATCGTCCACGCCTGGGAGGCTCGTCCCGGCTCCGGGGAGCGCGAGGCCGACGGCCGACGGGCCGGCGAGTTCACCCTTGACGACGCCCTCTACGACTCGTTCCGCTTCAACCTGTCTCGCCAGATCGTCGGCGAGGTCCGCGGGGCGGAGGTGCTCGCCATGGTCAAGGCCATGCAATCGGGCTCCGGCTCGTTGTCGACCACACACGCCGACAGCGCCGAAGGGACGATCCAGAAGCTCATCACGTGCGCCATGGAGGCGGGGCCTCATGTCACCGTCGACTACGCCACCCGGGTCATCGCCGACACCATCGATCTCGTCGTCTTCGTCGAGCGGGCCGCGACGACGGCGAGCGACGGAACAACCCAACGGTTCCGGTGGGTCTCCCAAATCCTCGCCGTCACACCAGGCGAATTGCCCCGGGGCTACGCGGTGACCCGCTTGTTCTGGGCCGATCCGGGCGAGCGGGTGGCCCGCCCGGTCACCTTCCCCGACCATCTCGGCGATCTGACCGCCCACGGTTTCGATCTGGCCGCCTACCGGGCGGAGAACCGGCTGGGAGCGCCCGCGCTGTCGATCGTGGGCCGAACATGAACCCGTTGGTCGCCGGGGCGGGCGGCGCGCTCCTGGCAGCGGGTGTCCTCGCTATCGTCTGGGGCGCCATCGGCCGCGAACCGGTCATCCGCCCCGCTCGCCGCCCTAGTCCGGGGCGAGTCCTCCTTCAACGGCGCACCCTGGTTCTGGCCGGGGCCGGGTTCGCCTGCGGGATCGTCATCGCCCTCGTCACGGGGTGGGTGGCCGCGCTCGTGCTGGCCCCAGCGGCCTTCGTCGTCTTGCCCTTCCTCCTCTCCCCGTCGTCGCAAGCGCCCGTCGAGACCCTCGAGGCGATGGAGGAATGGACGCGTTCCCTGGCCGGCATCCTCACCGCCGGCGCCGGGCTGGAACAGGCCATCATCTCGACGGCCCACTCCACCCCGGAGGCGATCCGCCCGGCCGTCATGCGGCTCATCGCCCGGTTGCGCGCCCGGTGGACGACCGCCGCAGCGATCCGCGCCTTCGCCGACGACCTCGACGACGCGACCGGCGACCTCATCGCGCTCAATCTCCTCCTCGGCGCCCAGCGTCGCGGCGCCGGCTTGGCCCAGATCCTTGAAAGCCTCGCCGCAGCCGTGGCCGACGATGTGCGGGCCCGCCGCCAAATCGAGGCCGATCAGGCCAAACCCCGGGCGACGGCGCGCTGGGTGACCCTCATCACCGCCGTCGTCCTCCTCGGCCTCTTCCTGGCCGGCGATTACGCCGATCCCTATCGCACCCCGATCGGGCAAATCGTTTTCATCGGGTTGATCGCGGCCTATCTCGCCGTCTTGCTCTGGATGCGTCGGATGGCCCAGGGCCGACCAGTCCCCCGCCTGCTCACTCCCCTCGCCGAGGCGGCTTCGGAACCAGGCGAACGACGATGACCGGTTTGCAACTGTCTCTGCTCGGCGGACTCATCGCCGGATGCGGCTTCTTTCTCCTCCTGGTGCGCTTTCGCCCGGTCCACGCCGATCTCACCGACGCCTTGCGCCGCCTCGCCCCCGGCGCCGCCCCCGTCGCGTCGACGACGCTGACAGCTTCGACCGCCTCCGATCGGCTCGGGGCGTGGGCCTTGCGTCATCTCCCGGCCCGGATCCGCCCTGTGCCCGCCAGCGATCTCGCTCTTCTCGGGCTGACCCCAGCCGTCTTCCTCGGGCGGAAAGTCGGCTGCGCCATCGTCGGCCTCATCGCCCCCGGCGTCCTCCTCTCAATCCTCGCTCTGATGGGCGCCCCGGCGCCGTGGGGCGTGCCGGTCGTCGCGACCGTGGCGCTGGCCGGGCTGTTCTTCGTCCTGCCCGATCTCAGCGTCGCTCAGGAGGCGGCCGCCGCCCGGGTCGAGTTCACCCGGGCGCTCAGCGCCTACATCGACCTCGTCGCCCTCGAACGGGCCTGCGGCTCGGGGCCACGACAGGCTTTGGAGACGGCCGCCCAGATCGGCGACTCGTGGGCCTTCCGGCTCATCGGCGAGACCCTCACGCATGCGACCTGGGCCGGCGAACCGCCCTGGGAGGGCCTCAAAGCCCTGGCCGAACGCCTCGAGTTGCCCGAGTTGGCCGATATCGCCGACATCATGCGAGTGGCCGGCTCGGAGGGCGCCCAGATCTATCGCATGTTGCGCGCTCGGACCGCCAGCATGCGCGCCGCCCTCCTGACCGACGAGTTGGCTCAGGCCAATGAGGCGAGCGAGAAGATGTCGATCCCGGTCTCCGCTCTCGGCATCGTCTTCCTCGCCATCCTCGTCGGCCCCTCCCTGCTGTCGATGTCGCTCGGCCTGTGATCACGGCTCCCCCGGGGTCAGGGCGCCGTCGGGCCCATGGCCTGTCTTGTTCCGTCTTTGTGGACACCATCAAATAAGTACAATCATTTCCCCTTATCATCGGAGGAGGGGGCCGGCGCTTAACCTGGGACGGGCGGGGTAGACTCGACCAGGTTTGCGCTCCATGAGCGCCCTGTGAGTTCGCCCGAGGAGATCGTCGATGCCCCAACGCCCAGACCTGCGCAACGTCGCCATCATCGCCCACGTCGATCATGGCAAGACGACGTTGGTCGACGCGATGTTGTGGCAGTCAGGCGCCTTCCGCGCCAACCAGGACGTCGAGAGCCGGGTGCTCGACTCGATGGATCTCGAGCGCGAGAAGGGCATCACGATCCTGGCCAAGAACACCGCGGTGCGCCACGTCGACGCGGCCGGCCAGCCCATCACCATCAACATCATCGACACCCCGGGCCACGCCGATTTCGGCGGCGAGGTCGAGCGGGGTCTGGAGATGGTCGACGGCGCTCTCCTGCTCGTCGACGCCTCCGAGGGGCCGCTCCCGCAAACCCGTTTCGTCCTGCGCAAGGCTCTGGCTAAGAAACTGCCCATCATCGTCGTCATCAACAAGGTCGATCGCCCCGACGCCCGGATCGCCGAGGTGATCGACGAGACGTACGCCCTCTTCATGGATCTCATCGACGACAGCGACGCCGAGCTGCTCGATTTCCCCATCGTCTACTGCTCGGCCAAGGCCGGTCGGGCCTCCTTGACCGCCCCGGCCGATGGCGAGATGCCGAACTCGGAGAATCTCGAACCGCTCTTCACGACGATCTTCGAATCCATCCCCGCGCCGGTCTTCATCGAGGATTTCCCTCTCCAAGCCCATGTCACCAACCTTGACGCCTCCCCCTATCTCGGCCGGTTGGCGTTGTGCCGGATCGTCAACGGCACCCTGACCCGCGGGCAGACGGTGGCCTGGTGCAAGGCCGATGGCACGATCAGCAACGTCAAGCTCTCCGAGTTGCTCATGACGGAGGCGCTGGATCGGGTGTCGGCCGACAGCGCCGGACCAGGCGACATCGTCGCGATCGCCGGAATCCCCGAGATCACGATCGGTGAGACGTTGTCCGACCCGGCCGATCCGAGGCCCTTGCCGCTCATCCATGTCGATGAGCCGTCGATCTCGGTGACGATCGGGATCAACACCTCCCCGCTGGCCGGCAAGAGCGGGAAGAATCTCACCGCCCGCCTCGTCAAGAACCGTCTCGATCAAGAACTCATCGGCAACGTCTCCATTCGCGTGCAACCGACGGAGCGCCCCGACACCTGGGAGGTCCAGGGGCGCGGCGAGTTGCAGCTGGCCGTCCTCGTCGAGATGATGCGGCGGGAGAATTTCGAATTGACGGTCGGCAAGCCTCAGGTCGTCACGCGGATCATCGAGGGGAAGCTGCACGAGCCGATGGAACGGGTGACGACCGACGTGCCGGAGGATTATGTCGGCGTCGTCACCCAGTTGTTCGGGTTGCGCAAGGGGCGCCTCGAGCAGATGGTCAACCATGGCACCGGGTGGGCCCGGATCGAATACACCATTCCGGCCCGTGGCCTCATCGGCTTGCGCACCGAGTTCCTCACGGAGACGCGTGGCACCGGCATCATGAACCATGTCTTCGACGGCTATGAGCCGTGGGCCGGCGATTTACGGTTGCGCCCGACCGGCTCGCTTGTCGCCGACCGCCTCGGGGCGGCCACGAGCTACGCCCTGTTCAACCTCCAGGATCGCGGCACCTTGTTCATCGGGCCCGGCGCCGAGGTCTACGAGGGCATGATCATCGGCGAGAACCCACGCCCGGAGGACATGGACGTCAACCCGACCAAAGAGAAGAAGCTGACGAACATGCGCTCCTCGACCGGCGAGGAACTCGAACGGCTCGTCCCGCCGCGCACCCTCAGCTTGGAGCAGGCCCTCGAGTTCTGCCGTGAGGACGAATGCCTCGAGGTCACCCCCGGAGAGATCCGTTTGCGGAAGGTCGAGTTGTCCGGCCACACGCGGGCGCGGAGCCGGGCCAAGGTCAAGAACGCCAGCTGAGGCAGTCCGATAGAGGATCGACGTCAGGTGAAGGAGATTCAGCGGCCTCGTTGAATGGTGATGCCGGGCTTGGCCACACCAGCTGTCGTCATCCCTAGTGAGAGACTTCCGGCGCGTCGGGGCGCCGGGGAGACGAGATCGGGGTCGGGGCGGAAGTGCAGACCGGCGTCGGCGGCGACAAGCGGTTCGATCGCGCACACCATCCCCGCGCTCCCCTGCTCTGCGGCGCCGTCAGACTCTTCCTTAGAACCGAGGCTCAGCAGCGCGTCGTCCGGCAGATCGCGTTTGACCAGCGCCAATCCGATGAGTCCGAGCCGAGCGTGGTGGGCGGCGGAGCCGAGGCGGCCCACGACCGCCTCGCCGCCCGGTTCTCCACGAAGTAACGGCGTACATGGTTGAGGGATGGCGTCGTCGCTGCCGTCGAAGAGGAGGCGGACGAGGCGCCGGGGCGGGCGGCCGAGATGGTGGACCCGAGCCACCACCTCCTGACCTGGATAGCACCCCTTGGTCAAGCTGACGGCGGGCGAGGGCACGCCGAGTTCGTTGGGAATCGTTCGGGCGTCGGTGTCGAGCCCGACGCGGGCGATCCCGGCGGCGATCCGTCGCGCTTCCCACCCCCACAGCCCGACCGGGAATCCCTCCGTCATCCGAGCGGCGAGATGCTGACGGGGGATGAACCATTCGTGCCCGCCGAGGGAATCCGGCCCGGTCCGGGTGATCCCAGCGTCGGGAATCCCCGCTCCCCCATCGGCCGTCGTCTCCTCGACGGGGTCGCCGGCGTCAGCCGGTCGTGCGGCGCTGTCCTCACCGTCTCCTGGCGGCGGGCCAGCTTTCCACAGCAACGCGACGTCGGGGCGTGGGGTCGCTGTCACATCGAGGCGGAAGGTGAGCCGGTCGATGTGCTCGGCCAGCGCTTCGCCCTGGCCCGGCTCCGTCCACCCCCAGATCGCCGTGCCGGTCTCGACGAGGGAGAAGGAGAAGAGAATGTGTCCGGCCGGGTCGAGGAAGAAAGCCGAGGCGGCTTGCCCCGGTTTCAGATCGGCGAGGTCGCCGGTCGACAGGGTGTGCAGGTGGCGGCGGCGATCGGCGCCGGTGATGACGAGGACGTCTCGCCTCGCCAGATCGACGATCCCATCGGAGTCGAGATGGCGTTGCTCGGCTAGGGGCGCGCCGTGATGCCAGGGCGCGCCCGCATCGACGCCGTCGGGCACGAGCACTTCGGCCATCGTTCCCCTTCCGATCAGGCGCGCTTGAGGCGAGCCCAGAGATAAGGCTGTAGCTCGCTCGCCTCGGTGCCGCGATCGTAGGTGAACATGAGGTCGGATTCAACGTTGCCGTAAAGCCGATGGCCGCCGGTCGAGGCGATGTCGGCGGTGACGGTGCGAGCGACGACGTCGGTCGTCAGTTCGATCTTGGCGCCGTCGGCTCGACCGACGTAGATCTCCGCGACACCCTCGGGTTGGGCGATGATGGCCTCGATCTGACCGTCATCGGTGGGGCGCCAGAATCCCGTTTCCATGCCGAGGGCGGCGATCGGTTGGCCCGCCTCGTCGGTGCGGAACAGCTGCATCATGTAGTGAAGGTAGGGTGATCCGTTCTCAGCGAAATCGACCGTCGCGGCGTAGGTGAAATCCTCGTTCGTGGCCGGGTCGTGGCCGTGCCCGCTACCCTCCCAATGCCCGATCATCCACGCCATCGGCCACAGATCGGTGGGTAGATCGGCGGGGATCTCGAAAGCCATGGGATGTCCTTGCGGTGAGTGGGATGAAATGGTGTGGGGGCGGTCAGACGATGGGGTCGTCGTCGCGGCGCGCGGCGGCGATGATCCGCCACAGCGCGACGAGGACGAGCAGGCCGAGCACGACGACGATCGTCACCAGGCTCCAATAGACCGCATCTGCCATAGAAGGCATTCTAGTGGTCCGTCGCGCCTAAAATGTTGCATTCGTGGCGCCCAGTGGGGCACCCGGCCGCGTTGTCGTCGTCACCGGTAGGTCCACTACCGGCTCCTCCTCCGCCTTGCCGGCTACCCCACCGAACACCCCGAACCTCAACATTTAGACGCGACAGACCACTAGTGGTCTGACTCAGGGTCTGACGATCGAGAATGGAGGCGGTTCATGCGCATGGTCGTGCAACGGGCGAGTCGGGCCGAGGTCGTCGTCGCGGGGAACGTCGTCGGGTCGCTGCCGCGGCCCGGGCTCGTCGTCCTCGTCGGCGTCACCCATGGCGACACTCTGGCCCAAGCCGAGAAGTTGGCCGGAAAGATCTGGCGGCTGCGCATCCTCGAACCTGAGACTCGCCCTGGCGACGAGGCCGGCGATCACCGGAGCGAGGCCGTCTCCTGTTCCGATATCGACGCTCCCCTGCTCATCATCAGCCAATTCACGCTCTACGCCGACACCCGGAAAGGCCGGCGGCCGTCATGGAGCGCGGCCGCGCCCGGGCCAGTCGCCGAGCCGCTGGTCGATCATGTCGTCGAGACGCTGCGCGGCTTCGGCGCCCACGTCGAGACGGGGATCTTCGGCGCCATGATGGAGGTGAGCCTCACTAACGACGGGCCGGTCACCCTCATCCTCGAGGAGTGAATCCTGACACTTTGGGTGAACTGTCGCGCCTAGACGGTCTGGGCGCCGTCGCAGGATCGCATCGGCGTCGGCAGGCGGTTCTCGTCGTCGCGTTGACGGTGTCAACCACCCACGAGGTGAACAAAGCGTGAGCGGGCTGGTCTGGTTCGGTAATCTCCCTCCGGGAGAGTCCTCTCACCGGTGCGGTCACGCCCGGGTGGCATCAGCGTGTGACGCGCGGAAGGAGGAACGACCATGGCCTCCGTCCTTCTCGTGACGATGCGTTCAGGAGACGGTCTTCCCGCTCTCAGCGTGCTCTCCCACGCAGTGACAACGATGTCTGCCCAGGATTCCGTGTTGACGGCCTCGGCGGAGGCCGACGTCGTCGTCGTCGACGCCCGGCACGATCTCGCCGCGGCCAAGTCGGTCTGTCAACTGTTCCGCTCGGCGGGGATCGGTGTGCCCCGACTCCTCGTCCTCGCCGAGGGGGGATTTCCCGTGTATTCCGCGGAGTGGGGCTGCGACGATTTCGTCTCCGGCGACGCCGCGCCGTCGGAATATGAGACCCGTTTGCGCTTGCTCGTCGCCGCGCCGGAGGCCGGCAGCGATCTCATCACGATCGGTGGGTTGACGATCGACGAGGGCGCTTATTCCGTCCTTCTCGATGGTGAACTTCTCGAATTGACGTACACCGAGTTCGAATTGCTCAAATATTTCGCTTTGCACCCGGGGCGGGTCTTCACCCGCGACCATCTCTTGACCGAGGTGTGGGGCTACGACTACTACGGTGGCACACGCACCGTCGACGTCCATGTGCGCCGGTTGCGCGCCAAGCTCGGTCCTGAGCACGAGGCGCTCATCGGCACGGTGCGCAACGTCGGCTACCGTTTCACGGCCAAGACGTGACGGGTGCGCTCACCGGGCGGTAGATGTCGGGGACGGCGATGAATTCGACCGGCGTCGGCGCCAGAGCGGCTTCGATGAGGCCCGTGGCGTAGCTCATCCCGGCTTGCTCCGAGGGTAGGTGGCCGAGCACGACGACGCCGACCGGCGCGGCCAAGGCGGCGGCGTCGGCGATGTACCCGCTCAATTCCCACTCGTGGGCCTCCCCGATGAGCACAGCGTCGATGTCGTCGCGCTGGAACAGGCCGCGCAAGGTCTCTGTGCCCCGAAAGCCGAGCGCGAGGGCGACGACGGTGACGCGCATGCCAGGATCGCCGATGAACCGGGCGGCGCCGGCGCCGAGACGATCGGCGGCGTGAGCGGCGAGTTCTCCCAGCCTCATCGGTTCGATGGTGAGAACAGCGGGATAAGTGAGGTCGTCGGGCGCCACCCACCCGAGGGCGTCGATGACGCCGAGGTCGATGCCGTCGGGGCGGACGTCGTGCCAATGGTCGTGGAGATGCCAGACGACGAGCCCGTGCTGCTCGATGTATTTCTTCTTCGCCAGATAGATGGGGTCGTTCTCCGCTTCGAGGTCGTCGACGGCGGCGTTGGCGTGGTCGTAGAAGAGCGGCTCGTGGGTGATGATGAGGTTGGCTCCGGCGGCGACGGCTGCTCGGCAGACGTCGACTGTCGCCATGACGGTGACGACGACGCCCGTCACCATCGTCTCAGGATCGCCGGCGAGGAAGGTGTCGACGGTGGTGGGCCGCGTCGGCACCCCGACGCATTCGATCACACGGCGGGCGGCCTCGGCGGCGGTCATCGTCGGTCTCGGCATGGCGTCCCTTCGCGTCGGCGGTTGGCCCGAATGAGGGATGCGACGCTTCGGGGCGCACACCTCGGCGCTATTCTACGCGGTGTCCTCATGGTGTGGCGGTCCTCAGCGGGAACGAGAAGGGCAACAGAAGGAAACCAGCGAGCAACGCATGACGAGGGAGGCCCGATGGCGCGAACCGGGGGCGACGACGCTGCCCAGCCACGCTCCTTGGCCTCGCGCTTGGCGCCGTGGGCTCTGCTCGGCATGGCGGTGTTGTGGGGGTCGACCTTCTTCTCGATCAAGGCGCTGCTCGGACAGATCGGCGCGGCCGATCTCCTCGCCGTCCGCTTCAGCCTCTCCACGATCGTCCTCATCCTCGTCTTCCGTCGAGTCTGGCCGATGGAGCGCCGTCTCTTCCTGCGCGGGGCGGCCCTGGGCGGGTTCTACGCCACGGCCCAATTGCTCCAAACCGTCGGGTTGGGCCACACCTCGGCCTCCGTCTCCGGGTTCCTCACCGGGCTCTACGTCGTGCTCACCCCTGTCGTCGGGTTCGCGTTGTTCCGCCAACGTCTCCACCGGATGGTCTGGCTCGCCGTCGGACTCGCCTTGGCCGGCCTAGCCGGGCTGGCCATCCACCCAGGCGAGGGCCCGCTCATCGGTTATGGCGATCTCCTGACGATCGGCTCGGCGTTGTTCTATGCCATCCACATCGTCTTCCTCGGCCGATGGTCGAAACCCTCCGACGCCGGGGCGCTCACCGTCGTCCAAGCGATCACGATGACGCTCGTCTTCATCGTCGCCGCTCTTCCCGGCGGGATCGGTTGGCCGCAGACGACGTCGGCCTGGCTGTGGATCGTCTACCTGGCGATCCCCTGCGGCGCCGTCGCTCTCTTGGCGCAGACCTGGGCCCAGGGCTACGTCCCTCCGACGAAAGCGTCCGTCATCATGTGCTCGGAGCCGTTGTGGGCCACCGTCTTCGCCATCGCGTTCGGCGGAGAGCGCCTCACTGGTCAGTTCGTCCTCGGCGCCGTCGCCGTGCTGGCCGCGATGTATGTCGTCATCAAAGGTCCCCCCCCCGACGACACCCTCGCCCGATCAGGCCGGCCCGGTACGAGCGATGACGAGGTGAGCTAAAGCCATCCCGACGGCGATCCCGGCCAGGCAGCAGACGAGGCTGGCGGCTACGTAGCCGCCGGCGAGGAGATAGCGCTCGTCGCGGAGATGGTCCCAGGCTTCGAGCGAGAAGGTGGAGAACGTCGTGAACCCGCCGCACAGCCCGGTCGTCAGCCCGAGTTGGAGCGGCGCTGGAAGCAGGCCGCGTTCCCGAGTCAGGCCGGTGAGGAATCCGAGGAGGACGGCCCCGACGATGTTGACGACGAAGGTCGCCCACGGGAAGGCGTCGTTGAACGGCAGCCGGCTGACGCCATATCGCAGGATGGCGCCGCAGCCTCCGCCGAGGCCGACGGCGAGGATGTCGATCACGCTCCCTCCCTCAGGGTGGAAGCTCTCGGAACCAACTCGGGGGTGAGCATGACATGTTGCGCGTCGACATCCCCGTCGTGGTCGAGGAGGAGGCTGGCGGCCCGGTGGCCGATGTCGTAGGTCGGTTGGCGCACCGACGTCAACGGGACGGCCAGATCGGCGATCCGTTCGATGTCGTCGAACCCGACGATCGGGGTCGCGACAGGCGAATACCCCCCGTGTTGGCGAAGCGCCCGTTGCACTCCGATGCCGACGAGGTCATTGACGCAGAAGATCGCTCCCTGGGGGTTCCCTTCGTCCTCGATCCAGCGCGTCGCCGCCGCCGTTCCCCCGGCGACATCGAGGGTGTCGACGTCTATCTCGACGAGGGCGTCGTCGCTGAACCCGGCCTCACGGAGCGCCTGGCGCGCTCCCTCGGCCCGTTCGACGCACTGGCGGATCTCCGATGGGCCATTGAACATCGTGATCGTCGTCCAGCCTTGTTCGATGAGATGCTGAGCGGCGGCCCTCCCTCCGGCGATGTTGTCGATCATGACCCAGGAGACGTCGAGGTCGGGGAAGCTGGTCTCGAGCAAGACGACGGGCGTGCCCCGCTCCATGACCCGCCGCAAGGCCTCGCCATCGCCGCTGACGGTCGTCGCGATGATCCCAGAGACACCTTGCGTCTCGAACAAGCTGAGATAACGTTCCTCCCGCTCACCGTCGCCATCGGAACTGCCGATGACAAGGGTGTATCCGGCCTCGTTGAGCCGATCCTCGATCCCTCGGGCCATATCGGTGTAAAAGGGATTGCGCAGATCGAGGACGATCGCCCCGACGGACGTCGGCACCCCGCTGCGCAACTGGCGAGCCACCGCGCTCGGCACATAGCCCAACTCGTCGATCGCCTCCCGCACCCGCGTCAACGTCTCCTCCAAGACGATCTCCGGACGATTGAGCGTGTTCGAAACGGTGCCGACGGACACCCCCGCCGCCTTCGCCACATCGACGATCGACACCCGACCACTACGGCGTTTGCCCGCCATCGCTCCCCTTCCGCCACGCCCGCCTGGTCGCTCATCCAAAGCGGAGCCACGGGGGTTTTGAAACATTCAATTGAGTGAATCATAGGGCAGGTCCCGCAGAGAAGAAGCGGCAACTCCATGTGCAGAGATCGCCCGCGCTCTTCATCGATCATGAATGCTCTCACGCGTAAGGGTCCAGCGTCGTTCCAATCAGCATGACTCAAGGGCCATTCGTGTATTATCGTTTTATGGATATCAACACTGTTGTTGCAGCACTTCTAGCCGGGGCGGGAGAAGCCGTCGGATCCGCCATGACTCAAAGCCTGGGCAAACTCGTGGTGAAGATCAAGGACCATTTCGCCTCAAAACCTCGTCTGAATCAAGAACTCGCAAAGGCGATCACGAAAGGTGACCGAAAAGAGATCACATCACTTGTCAAGTCACTTAGCGACACTGACGACGAGATCTATGCAGAGATTCAGTCACACAAGAGTGAACTGGAAAAGTGGTACAGCTCATTATCAGAGAGTTCAGGAAGCGTAACTACGGGAAATATCAAGAATTCTAAAGTCGTCATTGCATCAGGATCTGGCAACAGTATATCAATGTAAATAGTACATATTTCACTTGAGGTGCCGAGTCTCTGGCAATACAGAAATACGGAGCTGTTCTTATGTACTAACGCATCACTTTGAATTAGCTCAGCCGTCTAATCACTGCACCGTATATGAGAGGAATTACTGATAAGATGAAATTATTCTCTTCCATTGTCGAGATGATCATGGCTCGTCTCCGCCCGAGAGATCCCCAATCTACTGGCGGCGTCTCCATCGGTGATGTCACCAGTGGAATCATCGCCGTTCAAAAGGGAGACAATAACAAGATCATTATCAATGACGAAGAGATTCCTATTCAATTCCCCTACCCTAACAACTCCCTAAGCTTGATACTTCCCCCTTCATTCTTCCTCAATGCAAAGACATGTCCCATACCATTCATTCCATACGATCCCAACGATAGCGAACTGGAACGTTTACGCTTGTGGGCTATCTCGGAATCCCCAGGATGTCCATTCTTTATCCTCGGAGGAAAGGGAGGTACGGGGAAGACTCGTTTGGCATCTGAACTATGCCGGACGATCGCCTTCACTCACGAGGATTTACCGGAACAATCAAACGAGAGAGAACTCTCGAGAGTCGCTGGATTTCTGCGAGACAATGAAGAATTGACTTCTGGTCATTACAGCGCTATCACAAAAGCCCCATCCACGAGCCTCATCGTGGTCGATTATGCCGAGGATCGCCCGGAGACCACTCGACGATTAGTCGAAGCTGTCGCCGCCCGTTCCGGCGAGGGCGCTAACAAACTCAAAGTCCTCCTCATTCTCCGGCGTCCCGGCCTGGGTACGGACCAAGATCGTTGGATCAGAGGACTCGGATGGGACAAGGGGGATGCGTCTTCGACCCTCGGAAAGATGTGGAACGAGATCAGCGCCAGCGGCCAGATCCTCGAACTCACATCCGACCCCGATCAATCATCGAAAGATGCACATGCTTCGTGGATTTCTCGGATTTATCATGCAGGAGTCAAAGGGTTCACCTCTGCCCACGATGCGAGTGATCACACCAGCCCTGGCGTCATCACCACAGAATCGAATTCTGCGGATATTTCTTGGTGCACCCGACCGCTTCATGCCCTCATGGCTGCTTACCTCACCGTTCATTCCAAGAATGATGAAGCGGCTGATGCCTCTTCCTCGAAATCCGATCGATTACCATCGAAACGAGATGAGGCTTTCTCCCTCTTCATCGACCACGAGAAAAAGTATTGGGAGAGCGTCGCCAAGCGATGTAACGTCAATATCCCCGAAGGCAACCCACTTCTTCGAAATCTCGTTGCCATGATGACCGCTTCGGAAGTTTTCCCAGGCATCGAAGGATCGGCAGACCGATACCAACTTATCTCATCGTTCTTTCCCCATCCATTTCTCACAGAAAAACAAATCGATCGACTCGCTGGGCAAATTTACGCCAATGAGCAACTAGGGAGCCAGAGCGATACACCATTGACCTGGCATCCTCTACAACCTGATCTTCTTGGTGAATACCTTGTGGCGACATGGCTGGAATCAGCCGAAGAAAGAGATACCAGTAGCTACGACGATATATCAATCATAAGCGATAACGTCGGAGTGATCAACGCCCTACTTTCCTCAAAACGAGATATCGCCCTCTTCACGCGGTCACTCATTGTGCTATCTCGAGTGGCCGAGAGGTATAAAGAGGCACGAAAAGTCATACTATCCACACTTGATCGTTCGCTTCTTCACGATCTGATTCTTAGTGCTTCTGCGAGCACACAGGATGTTTCCAACGTGATGGTCGCATTGAACCAATTCACCAGAGCAACTGGCATATCAGCCGTCGGCTACCCCGCTAACGATGACGAATCATCTCTCTCGACGTTCGCATCGAGTTGTTCCGATCTCTCCTCACGTTTAGCGCACCAAGGCATGGCAACGTTGAATCTCAGAGAGGAACTTGAGGAACGCGCCGTCGAACTCTACGAGACGCTCGCCACCGCCAACCCCGCCGCCTACACCCCCGTACTAGCCGGGTCCCTCAACAACTACGCCGCTCTACTCTCCGAAGTCGGACGACGCGACAAAGCGGTCAGCACTATCGAAGCGGTCATTAATCGAGGTGATCCGCATTCGCAGCCGCTAATCTTGCTCCGTACCATCCCCTTCCTTTTCTCATCTGACCATGGCCCCGAACGAATCATCTCCCTTTCCAGTTCCGTTTTGACTTCAATAAGCTCATTGAGTGATCCGAAGTCCATAGGGATCACACGAAGAACTCTGCGTCAGGCGATCACCCTCTTGACGACTAAAATGGATAGGACATTCACTCCTCCCACCACGTGGCCATCATGGTTGACCTGTGATATTCCAGTTGAATTGACGACAACAATTAACAAATGGATGAACATTGCAACATGGTGCGATCGGATCCCTGTGATCAGAGAAGACGCTGATGATCTTTTTCAGGCCGACACACCGCTCAACGCATTCATTGAACTAAATCCCGACAACCAATGGACCGACACAATTAAGAAACTATATCAAAGTTATTGCGCTGGAGAATTAGACACTCTTCTGAACCACTACCGTGTTATTGAGGATGTGGAACAAATCCTTGAGCGTTGGGTCGCAAAGCCAACATGGAAAGAATCGCTCGATTTCCTTGAGGCGAACTATAATGAATTAACATCATCGGATTCGCTAGAGTTGGCAAAATTTGCCGCAAGTCAAGCCCTTTCATATGAATCAAAACTCATCATGAGAGGGCACTGGGGGATTCTCTATATCGCAGCGCACCGGGGCATGGATTTTGTCTACGCGCAGCTATCAGGTTCGCCAGACGAAGAGCTTTCGCTTGGGTCAGGACAGGAAGATGACACAGAATTCTCTATGGCCATAGAATCAATCAATGACTTGATATCCTAGCCCCACGCCATATTTTCATGAACGATTCACTCAATGTCATAGTACAAGAATTGCGGAACGCGTGGGAGCGATATCAGAAAATCATATCCAGTCCACCAGCCTCACACGAGGCTCCCGAAGAAGCCCCAGAACGAGCCCGAGTGGAGTTCGAAGCGAAAGGCGAACTCCGGGGCCTCGTTAGAGCCGTTGTCGTTCAGGGAGTCACGGACGAAGCACTCATCAGCATCCTCCAGGGAATCCGAGCAGACGCATTGCTCGACCTCAAAATCGGATCAAAACCGACCCTTAGATCGGTGTATTCATCATCGGAAATCAGTAACGGACAAGATCATTATGACGGGCGACCAGAAGCGCTATCAACCTTGGATTTCGAATCCGATGAAATAGCTTGTTCCAAAGTAAGCGTTCAATCCGGCTTGGGGAATCGATCTCAAATCATCGAAAACCAAACATCCATTACAAATATTTATGTATCACAATCTTATTCCGATCCCATATCCGGGAGAATTACGCTTCAAGATTCTTCGACACGAGCAGTCTCAAGCCGTCTCGAGGAAGTAGATCCGTTGGTAGTTTTCTACTATGAGAGTGGGAACACAGGAGACATCCCCCCGATCGCCCATACCGTTAATGCCGCATGGAATCATCTTGATGACTGGCAAACTGTGAACTTCAACGAAGGATTCCTCGAATTCGTCTCAACGGAGCAAACTCTCGATATGACCATCACTAGTAAGCACCCACCAATAATTCATATTTCGGGGCAATCCGAAAAATGGATTATCAAAACGTTATCCCTCCTCGAGGAAATGAAAGCGCCAGTTCCTCATCACGCAATTATCTCTTACCCATTATCTACAGAGCAAGTCAATAAATCTCTTTCGCTATTCAAGCAAATAATATATCAAAATTGCCTTCACGATAAGTGCGATCATGATTTTGTAGATTTATTTCATCGCACCCTCGCCTCAAAAACTTTTCTCATCAAAGATCAGAGTTTTATTCAAGCAGGGATGCGCGCATCCAGCATAGTGAGGAGCAGAGGAATCAGAATTCAGCGACATTATCCCTATAGGTGCGCTATATCATCATAATGATGCTATCTGATAGCCGGT
>JAISHO010000034.1 GCA_031262485.1 Propionibacteriaceae bacterium | reverse complement strand
CAACATCATCATTTCGTTTCTGCACCTGCGCGGCATCACCGACATCGCCCGAAACCTCCGCATCAACGCAGCAAAACCCCAAGCCACAGCCAACCTCATCGGACTTTGAGTAACCCGTGGTTTGCAGCGTTACGCATCTCAATGGCCCACTCTCGCAGAGTAGTCCCCAGGATCAGAGGCAACCAGAACTGGTTTACAGTGTTGTCTGGGATGCCGGGGAACACCGGCTGGGAAGGGGAATCATGACACGGATCAACGTCATCGGAGGCAGCGGCTTCGCCGGGGGATGCATCGTGCGCGAGGCGGCGGCCCGGGGGCACACGGTGCGCTCGTGGTCGCGGAGCGTGCCGACCGAGCAGACGCCGGGGGTGGAGTATCTGGCGGGCGATGTCCTCGATCCTGAGATCGAGCGCCAGGCGACGGCGGACGCCGATGTCGTCGTCATGGCCCTGTCGCCGCGGGGGCCGATGGAAGGCAAGGTCGAAGGCGCGGTCCAAGCGGTCGCAAACCTGGCGCAGGCGGCGGGGGAGCGCCTCGGTGTCGTCGGCGGCGCCGGTTCCCTGCTCGTCGCCCCAGGTGGGCCGATGCTGGCCGAGACGGCTGATTTCCCGCCGTCGTTCAAGCCGGAGGCCGACGAGATGGCCCGTGTCTTGGCCGATCTGCGGGCCAGCGACGAGGCGCTCGACTGGTTCTTCCTCAGCCCGGCGCCCGGCTTCAGCCCGCCCGACCCGGGGGAGCGCACCGGAGTGTTCCGCCTCGGCGGCGATGTCGCCTTGTGGGACGACAAGGGTGGCTCCGATATCTCCGGCGCCGACTTCGCTGTGGCCTTCGTCGACGAGATCGAGAGCCCAGCCCATCATCGTCAACGCTTCACCCTCGCCTACTGATAGGAGTTCCGCGTTGGCCCACTGCGAACGCGGATTCAGGCTTTGAGCAGATCATGTGATGTCCCTCCGGCTGGGGAGGTTCGGCCCGGCTGTGGCGCGTTCGGGAGACGCTCTTGACGTGAATTTCAGCATCACGCTAGTCTGACGTCAAATTCTTCGTCAACCTTAGATGACGATATTTTTGTAGTCAGGAGTGTCATGCCGACCTACTCAGGTCCCGTCCAGGACGCCGAGACGCTCGGGCAGTTCGTCGCTCAGGCGCGCCTGCTCAAGGGGATGTCGCAGCGCGATCTCGCTGCCGAGATGGGGGTGTCGCAGCGTTACGTCTGGGATTTGGAATCCGGCGAACCGACGATCTGGGCCCGGCGCCTCTTCGCCGCCATGCGGGCGACAGGGATGACGCTGACGGCGACGATCGGAACGGACGACACCCGTGGGTGAGTTGAGCGTCCACCTCTACGGTTTCCCCCTTGGTGTGTTGACCGGCTCGGGCGCCCGGGACTTCGATCTGAGGATCGACGAGGAGATCTTTTCCCATTTCCCTGTGATGTCGACGGTGTTGTCGTGTTCGATTCCGCTTCAACCGGTCCTCACGCGCGGTCATGCGGCGAGACGGCGGAATTTCTTCGCTGAGCTGTTGCCCGAGGGCCTCGCCCGGGAGCAGATGGCACGGCAGGCGGGTCTGATGATGGACGATGTCATCGGGTTGTTGCGCCGCTATGGGCGTGATGTCGCCGGCGCTGTCGAAGTCTTCGATCCGTCCTCACCTTTCGAACCGCCGGAGCCGGGGTTGCGGGCGCTATCGGATCACGACATCCATCGCGTCGCCACGTCGGCCGCCGACCTGCCATTGGGGAATGATCCCATCTCCGGCCGGATCTCCTTGGGTGGATACCAGAGCAAGTTCACGTTGACGTGGGATGGCGCACGATGGTGCCAGCCGCTGGGGGGCTATCCGTCCACTCATATCGTCAAGCCGGTGTCTCCGGTCCATCCGACGATGATCTACGACGAGGAGTACGGCGCCCGTTTGGCTCGTCGAATCGGTCTGCTCGACTACGAGGTCGCCGTGGTGGATTTCGATGGGCTGGATTGTCTCGTCGTCGAGCGGTACGACCGTGCTTCTGCGGAGCAGGGGGTGGCGTCGGGCTCGGCTCCGACCCCGGACGCCGTGGCGACAAGGCGTGGGGATGATGCTTCACCCGAGGAGAAGGGAGGCGCCAGTGGCGATGACATCTCCCTGTTCGGCGATGGGGCGATCCCGTGGCGCATCCATCAAGAAGACATGAATCAAGCCCTCGGGGTCGGGGGGATCCAGAAATACCAAGAGCACGGTGGCGCCATGACGCTGCGGCGGATCGCGGCTTTGCTCGCTCGCCTCGATGCCGCAAGCCTGGTTCGCCTGCTCCGCCAGGTGACGATGGCCGCCGCGATCGGCAACCTCGACATGCATGGGAAGAACCTGTCGATTCTGCATCTTCCCGACGGAACGGCTCGCCTCGCCCCCGTCTACGACATGGTTCCGATGTTGCACCAATCCACCGACGGCAAGCTCGCGCTCGCGATCAACGGGGTCTATTCGATCCATGCGCTCACTTCAGCCGACATTGTCGCCGAAGCCGAGAGCTGGGGGCTAGCCGGAGCACAAGACGTGGTGATGGAAACACTCAGAGCTCTCGCCGAAGCGGCAAACGACGAAGAGTCACATGCTCAGGCTCACCGTGACCTGAGGCCAGACATCGTCAGGCAGATAGAACAACTGTCTTCACGGTGATGGCCGCGAATCGGAACAGACGATGACACGCAAAAGGGAAAAATGCCTGTGAGTCATGTGGGAGTAATGTAACTTGATCTAGAACATTGCTGTGTTCACTGGTCGCTTGGAAATCGGGGCGATTCACATACGACCAAAGGAGTTGTTATGTCTAGCTCATCGGGAAAACCCCGAGACGGCTCTCATGACCCGAGATTAGTTGTTGCCGCGTCCCTGGTCCTGCTCCTCGCTGCGGGATCAGCATGGTTCGCTCTGCTCTCTAGAACAGAGGACGGCTCACGGGAAGCCTCTGCAACTTCCCCATCGCCAAGAGTGATCTCAACCCCTTCTCCCTCGCCGAGTGAGATCTTGGACCCTTTTCCAGAAGCGACAATCCCCACGACACCACCGCAGACTGCCACCCCTGACCCATCGCTGAAAGTCATCGCGTCGTTCACAGCGGGAGAGACCCAGCCGATAGTGGAACATGAGACGATTCCTGGGCAGGCGCCAATCTCTTACGTGCCATGCCCGCTTTATCTCTCGCTGACTCCTGATGCGGTGTATTACCAAGCGTCCGAGACGTTGGGAAACGACTACTGCTTTACGCCTCGTTATTCAGTCGATCGACCCATCTATTCCCGTGATCTGACGGACGACACCGTTGGACCGGAGGAGACACTCCCGATGAGTGATGCCTTCGCAAACATCGCTTCGGGCGCCTGGATGATGACAAATTGGATGCGCGTCTACTACCGGGGAGAGGAAACGGCTCATCTGGAGGAGAAACAATCGAGTCGGTCCTTTCATCCTTGGGAAACTCTGATGAGTGGTCCCTGGGCCGTGGTCGGCTCCTCTGATGATCCGTATGCCCTTCAGCAACTGATTCATCTCGGTCAAACGGGGGACGGCTGGACTCTGTCTGAAGGCTTCGATCAGATCGGATTGTTCGGCTCGCGACTCCTTTTAACGGAGAGCACTGAGGTTACTGAGGGCGAGATCCCCACAAGAACGGGGCGATATGCGGTCGGGGATCCTGTCACGGGTGAGTGGTGGGAGATTCAGCTTCCCGGAGGATCTGATGAACGTGCTGAGGACGGGGCGCCGATCGATATCGGTATCTGGGGCAACCGGGTCCATTGGATCACCGAGGACGATTCGGGAGCCGTTCCCCAGTTCGCTTTTCACACCTGGGATTACGTGGCAGGTCACGAGAGCTCCATTCCTCTATCCATGGATAGTTCGGTGACGTCGTTATCCATTCAATCCATCAGCGATGGCTCGGCGCTTCTTCGTTCTCTCACCCCTTCTTTCGAAGAGGCTTTCTATGCCATTGATACTGATGATCCCGCCACGATGATAGATTTGGGCCCTTTCACGCCGGCAGCTGATAGAACCTCGAGCAATCTTGGTCATGCTCATGCCGGTGATCTCATCGCTTTACGGGACTCATCCTTGAATTCCCCCGATCATTTCGCGGTGAAGATCGTCCAGCTTCCTTTCGGAGGGGAGTCGCCCGCTCTTCTTCTCGGGGCGATCGGTGATGACGAGGTCGTCTCCGATATCTCTCACATCGCACTCACCCTTGACTTCACCGAACCGCTCGCCGAGGGGGAATTGTCGATCACCGATGGGTACGGAGATATCGTCGCAACGATTCCAACCCCTGCCTCTCCTGATGGCTCTCTGCGTGACATCACGATCGATGATGTGTGGCTGGGTTCGGGCGTCTACACCTGGACACTGACAGCACCAGGATCCGACGGTCAGATGGCCCGCGCCCTCGACGGAATCGGCTCGCCATCGGGATCTTTCACGATCGCGTGACATCCTCGGGATCTCAGGCGACCCGGCTGAAGGCAGACCGATCCACACGAACGCTGAAGGTGTGGGACATGCGGTGCTTGGTCTGCTGTTCTGTGGCAGCCCTTCATTTTCTCTTAGCCCCAGCCGAGGACACCTCGATGCCGGTCAGAGAGCGACAAGCACTCGCTTACATAAAGTAGACGCGACTCGGCCCGGCGATGGCGAACCATCCCGGGCCGAGCGATGAGATGACCTGACGGAGATTCGGGGCCGTGACAAGGGCGAACACGCTGCAAATGAACGCGTCGCGGACCCCGGATCGAGTCGAATCGAGCCGATCAGTCGAGGTTGACCAAGGTGTACTCCTTGCTGCCGACGCCGATCTCGGCGGCGTGGTCGATGGTGATGAGCCCGTGACGGCTCTCGACGCGTTCCTTCATGGAGGCGTTGTCGTCGGCCGCCCAGACGAGGTCGATGCAGGCTTGGTCGAGGGCGACGGGGTCCGTCGAGGCGAGGATGCCGATGTCGGCCATGTCGACGGGGGCGGGTTCGCCGGCGCAGTCACAGTCAACCGACATGTTGTTCATGACGCTGACGTAGACCATGCGGTCGCCCCAGTGGGCGGCGACGGCGGACGCCGCTTCGGCCATGGCACGTCGGAAGTCGTCATCGCCATCCCATGACTCGTTGTTCTTGCCGCCGGAGTGCTGCCACATCTTCCCCTCGGCCGAGGCCATGCCGATCGAGATGTTCTTGAGCGCGCCGCCGAAGCCGCCCATGGGGTGGCCTTTGAAGTGGGTGAGGACGAGGTAGGAGTCGTAGTTCAGCGCATGCGATCCGACGCGGTCGACGCTGAGGACGGAGCCGTTCGGCACGGGCAATTCGACCTGACCGTCGGCGTCCATGATGTCGACGTCGGCGATCTCGGTGAAGCCGTGGTCGGCGGCGACCTTGTAGTGGCTCTCCGTCGTCGAGCGCGCGCCGCCGTAAGCGGTGTTGCATTCGACGATCGTGCCGTCGACGTGGTGGACGAGGTCCTTGATGAGGGCGGGCTGGAGATAATTCGGGTTGCCCTCTTCGCCGGTGGAGAGTTTGACGGCGACCTTGCCCGTCGGCGTCCACTTCAGGGCGTCGTAGGCGGCCCGAAGGCCGGCCGGAGTGATGGCTTTCGTGAAATAGACAGTGCTGGCTGATGACGGTGTTTCGGTCATGGTGCCTTCCGATCTCATGGTGGGTGTCAAGGCCCTCTCAGGCCGGTGGGGTGGTAGTGCTGGTGACGACGGCTGCATGAGCGGTGGTGGAGGTGACGCCGATCCCGGCGCCGTCCCCTTCCCCTTCCACTGCCGTCACCGTGAGAGTGTCGCCGTCGCTCGTGTCGATGATGGCGTCGACCTGGTGGGCGATCCCCGTGGCGGTGAGATAGCGCTCCTCGAGGGGGATCCATTCGTGTTCGAACCGGTCGACGAGTCCCGGGGAACGTTCCTCGAGGCGATGCCGTTGGGTGTCCGGGTCGACGGTGAGGAGCACGCTGAGCCCGTAGGCGTCGGCGAATCGCGGGTGAAGGGCGTACGACCCTTCGACGATCGTCACGCGGCTCGGCGTCACCTCGATCGGGGCGCCCAGTTCTCCGGCCTGGCAGTCGAAGGGCTGGTAGGAGAACGGGCGTCCGGCGCGCAACGGTTCGATCACCTCGTCGGAGAATCGTTCGTAGTCGATGTTGCCGCCTGGCTCCGCGAACCGTTCGGCGGTGCGCTGTTCGGGCCGCAGGAAGAAATGATCCATCGGGATCACGGCGGTCGGCGGGGTCATCGTCGCGGGCGCGGGCGAGTCCGGCGAGAGGGTCTCCCCGGCTTCGGCGGCCAGCAGACGGGGTGAGGAGACGAGGGTCGGCGGGCGACGCGAGGCGACCGTGGGGGAGACGGGCGCCTCCACCTCGAATCGTTCGTCGAGGCGTTCACGCAAACGCTGCGCCAGCGTCGTCTTCCCCGCGGCGCACCGTCCGTCGATGCCGATGATGATCCGTCCCTGGGCAGAACTCGACGCGTCGGCGATCTCCGCGAGGCGATCGACGACGTCGTCCCAAGAATGGGTCTCAGCGCTGCTTCGCATAGTGATCCACACCCAGCATGACGAGCGGGATGAGGATGAGCTGGAGGATGATGCCGGGCCACGAGCCGAGGACGGCGCCAGAGATGAAGGCGGATCCGGTGAAGGCGGTGTCACGAGCGGTGAAAATGATGAGGCTGGCCAGCCCCCAGACGAGACGCCCGGCGATCATCGCGCCGACGAGGGCGCCGAGACGACCAAGGAGGTTCTGCGGCAGCCGCGCGCCGAGCAGCCCGGCGACGAGGCCGTAGCAGGCCAACTCGGGAACCATCGCCAGCCCGATCGGCATGAGCGGCGGCATCCCGAACATGGCCGACGATAGAAGCGGCACGACGGCCCCGACGAGAGCGCCATAGCGCCACCCGCAAACGAGCCCGCACAGCAGCACCGGGATGTGCATCGGCAACAGCATCGACCCGATGACGGGGATGTGCGTGACGGCCTGAGGCAGCACGAGCCCCATGACGAGGAAGCCGAAGCTGAGCGCGGCGGCCTTCGTGGCCGACAAGCGCAGGGGAAGAGCGAGAGTCGAAGTCGACATCATTGTTCCAATCGGGTTAGGGATGAGGCTCAGACTACTACGGAGCCGTCAAGCCGATCCTGCTTCTCGTGTCCCGCCTGGCTGTCTACTTGACGGTATGGAAAGTGGAGGTCCATACTTTCCATCATGGAAAGTGAATTGAGGGATGAGCCCACCATGGGTGGTCGCGACGCGGAGGCTCTCTCGCCCGATCAAGCAACAACTCTGCTAGAAGACCTGAAATCGGAGCAGGTGGGGCTTCTCCACGATGGGCAACCTCCAGTGTCGATGTGGGTCCTCATCAGCGTGGGGGTCGCAGCGGTCTTGATGACGAGAGCGATACCGGTGGTCTGGCTCGGACTCGTCCTCTCATGCTTGATCACGGTAGGCGTCTTCGTCGGCAGCCTCCTCATCGTGAAGCGAACGGATAGCGGCGTCCTCAAACCCCGTGAGCCTTTGCCGATCGCTCCCACGGTGGGGCTCGGATTATGGTTGCTTGCCCTCATCGGCGTCCTGATCGCGGCGTTCTGGGTGTCTTTCCCCTGGTGGTTCTGGCTGATCGCCGGCCCCGTCTTCGGATTGACCGAATATATGCTCACACGGTGGCTCCTCTCCGTCCGTCCTCGCGGGATCGTGGCGTGAGCCGACGCGACGCTCCAGAACAGGTCGTGCCCCGGTTCGACGAAGAGATCCACGCCCCCCTTCGTCTTCGGATCTGCGCCCTTCTCGGGGCGGCCGACGAGATCGACTTCACGACCCTGCGCGAGCGTCTCGAGGTCAGCGACTCCGTCCTCTCCAAGCACCTCTCCCGCCTCGAGTCGGGCGGCTATCTCACGATCCGCAAAGCCACAGAACGCAAACACGTGCGCACCTGGGTCGGCCTCACCGAGGAGGGCCGCTCCCGGCTGCGAGGCCATCTCGCCGCCCTGCGCGACCTGGCCGACCAATCCGGTCTCATGTGATGTCGCATAACAAGGCGCCGTGATTGTGAGGCGGTGGGGAGAGAGACGACGTCGGCGGACCCCATGAGGAGTCCGCCGACCTTGATGTTTCACCCTCTCAGAGGAGGTGATCTCCGCAGCGATCAGAAGCGGGACGGGTCATCGTCGTGATGATGACGACCGCGGCCGGGGTGGCGGGGGCCACGGTGGGGCGGGCCGTCGTGCGGGCCATGGCCGCCCTCGGGGCCGCCGGGGCGACGGCCGCCGGCGCTCCAGCCGCCTCGGAATTCGGCGGAGAAACCGCCGGTCATGCCGCCGCCGAAGCGGGTGCGGGCCTCGCGCATCCGCTCGAAGGATTCGCGGGCCTCCTCGCCGATCGAGGATTCGGCCGCCTCGACGAGACGATCGAGATAACCCAGCAGAGTCGTTTGCTCTTCGGCGGTGAGGCAGGCGTAGACGCCGTCGGCGGCCGGTTCCTCTTGATCGGTGGCGCGCCCCTCGTCCGTCAGGTGGACGAGCATGACGCGGCGATCCTCCTCGGAAGGTTCGCGGCGCACGAGACCGGCGCGTTCCATCCGGGCGAGGGATTCATTGAGCGAGGAGGTGCGGATGCCGAGCAAGTAGGACAGCTCTTTGGTCGAGATGCCGTCGCGCAGCTTGAGCATCGCGAGGATGCGCCCCTGCCCCTGCTCGGGATCGGCCGCCGGGCCCCCGTGGGGCCCACGGTGCGGACGACCGTGACGGCGCAGCAACCAGTTCAGCTGCCGAAAGCGTTCATTGAGTTCGTGAGTGATGGTGTTCTCCATGGTGGAGTCTCCGTTTCTTCGTGACGTTCATGAGGACCGGCCCCCTTTGACCGGTGCCTGTTGGAACTCTAACAGGTGCCCGTCGGAAAATCAAACGGGGCCGTTCAGAAGTTGGAGACGAAGGATCACCGACGCTGCGGCTTGATGATCTTGGCGATGAGCTCCGGAGTCAGACCCACCGCCTTGGCGAGCTTGGCGTACGACCATGTGCCTTCGGCGTAGAGCATGCGGATGAGGTGATCGCGCTGCGCCAAGTGAGAAGCCACCACCTGCCTCGCCTCGTCGGCGGCGGCGTCGTGCTCGCGGGCCTGCTGGACTCTGATATCCACTACCGCGCCCCTCGAGCACACCCGCCCACACGCCACAACGGCAGGATCGCCGCCGCCCCACCGGCAAAATCACACCACCCGGCCCGCCCCCGCGCTGGGGACGAGCCGGGATGGTGTGACCGCAGGCTCATGCGGACGGGACCTCGGCGGAGGAGAAATCCGCGATGACGGTGGGCACGGAGGCGTCGAACCCGGCGACGTCGAGCATGCCGGCGTCATCGGGATCGGCGATCGTGAACTGTGTGGCCGTCATGCCGACGACGACGAGCTTGGCCGGGATCCCCATGACCTCACGGTACTGACGCAAGGCCTGGCGCGGGTGGATGTCTCCCGCCCACGTCTCGTTGTCGGTGTACACGACGAAGGTGTCGACCGGTGTCTTCTGCTCCGTCGCCCACAGCATCGGCAAGGCGCAATCGGTGCCGGCGAAGGGCAGGTGATCGACCACCTTGATGACATCGTCGAGACGTTGTCGCGGAGTGATCGGCAACCGGGCGATCGCACTGCCATAGGAGCGGGCGCCACCGGACACGGTGAAGGAATCCTTGCCCTTGGCGGTGAAGCCGAGGATCTCGTGATCCGGTTCCGTCGCGGCGGTGACGAGGGCGAGCGCCGCCGAGGCGTCACGGCACGTCAACGGCGTTCCGCCGATCGGCATGACCATCGACCCGGAGACATCCAGGGCCAACAAGGTGCGCTTGCCCGTCGGCTCGACCGCCTGGAAGGCGGCGTAGAAGCCGGCGTCGAGCGCGTCGACGATCCGACCGATCGGCTCCCACGTGCCCGAACCGCGCGCCCCGCGCCCGGAGGCGTAGGTGCGCAGGGCCACGAGGACGGAGATCGGGTGCACCCGGGCCTTGACCAAGGTGTCCCGATCACTCAAGCGACGGGCGACTTCGGCGCCACAAGCGCCGTCGAGCACCCCGAGACGCGTCAAGCGCGACAACTGACGCATGAGCGCCATGACCGGCATGCGTTGCTCGATGAGCGCCTCCCAGACCTCGCGGCTGGCCAGCGCCTCCGTCGGCAACATCTCCCATGACAACGGCTGCTGAGCGATGAGCTCGACGAGCCGGGGAACCGACGCCGTCTTGGCCTCTTCATACGCCGCCACGAGAGCCGGCAACCCCTCAGGGACGACACCACCCTCGGGCACGCCATGGGTGATGTAGTCGAAGAGACGGGCCTGAGCCTCGTCGTGGGCCACCGGGTGCGACTTGCGCAGGAGATCGCGCGGAGTCCACCCCTCGCGGGAGCGGTACTTGAGCGTCTGATAAGCCACCGCGTCGGGTGTCTTCTCGGAATACCACTGGCCGACCGCCCGGCGCAGCCCACGGCCCCAACCGCGGAACTGTTGCACGTAGGTGACGAAGAGCGCCAAGTGGGTTCCCGTGCGGGCGACCTCGGCGAGGCGAGACAACGCATAGGCGCGACCGTCCTCGTCGGCGACCCCGGCGACGACCGCGAGGGCGAAGAGCGTGGGATTCTGCTTCGGCGCCCGCCCGGCCAGGGAGATCGCCACCGCCTCGTCGACGACGAGACGGGGATCGCGCTGGGCCAACGCGATGAGGAAGCGGGCGTTCTGCTTCGTCAGCTCGCGTTCGGTGACGTAGTAGGAGCCGGCTTCCGTGCCGAGCGTGAGGAAGCGGCGCAACCGGGTGCGATCGTCGACGGTGAAGACGAAACCACCGGCCGAGTTCACGACCTGACCGGCGCTTGCCGGCGCCGATTGAGGCGTGGCACGAACGTTGATCGTGCGCAAAGCATCCGTGATTCCCATAGTGTTTTCCTTCCGCAGGACGGACCCAGCAGTGGGCCGCCACAGGAGTGGGCTCGTGCGACACGACACCATCGCCCTGTGGACCGGGCACGGACATGGTGTGGCCCCGGGAATACCCGGCGATGCCGGGCCACTGCTCTGCCAGTTGAGCTACGGCCGTGAAGCCGACGGGACTCGAACCCGCAACCCGTGCTTCCTCAGAGATAACCGGAGGCCTTCGGCCCATACTCGGACCACAGTGCGATGGATGTCGTGTGCAATTGTCGAGCGTCGCGGGCATGGCGGTAGGGGCCGAGATGAGCCTCGGGTTTCCCCTCGGCTCCCCGGAGTCGAACCGGACTATCCGTAGATAGTGACACCAAAGTTGATAACGGCCCCTGTTCGGCCCGCGACATCGCCTACTCTATAACGCGTTACAGGGTTCGTCAACTCGTCCTCCTTTGAGGGTCGAGATACCGTCGCCCGAACGCGTCCGAAAAGGCTTTGACAAGGGATAAACAGAGGAAAGTGGAACCATGAGGCCGGGTCAGGCGACATCGTCGTCCCGGAAAAAACGGTCGGCCTGGCAGAGAGATCCATCGGTGGGGCCGAAGCCCCAAGGGCGACTATCGGCCCCGACCCCACACGTATGGTTCTTCCCCTCGCATCCCACGCGGCGCTGTCAGGCACGACCGCCGAGACGTTTCCCCACCTTGAGGAGTCGGTGGGGGCCGCTGAGATCCATCCGCGCGGCCCCCACCTCGATGGCTCGCCCCTCCACAAATGGGACACTGCGCCCACCGTGAGGCGGACGAGCGCCCTGACCGAGCATCGGAGCGAGCTGGCCGGGGGGTCACAACACCTACCACTGATCGCAGCGGTAGCTCCTCACGCAGACACACCAAGAGCCACAAGAGATATCCAGCGACGGCCGCGAATGACGAAGCACGGAAACCTCCTTGGCTCTTTGTAATCTGGAATGATTCCAGTTTTGCACAGGGATGACATCGACGCAACCGGACGTGAGAGCGGGCGTGTCTCCGCCTCGCCACAAGAGAGACGATGTCGTGGCGACGACGACAACGCGGCTGGGGCCACACCGGACGCCACGAACACGACAAGAGAGACGCGACAGACCACTAGAACAACAATGATCGTGGCGACGACCGATCATCACGCCGCGCCGCTCAGGAGCGTCGTCGACCGCCGGGCGCCGCACGGAGCACAGCGACGACGAGGGCGACCGCCCCGACGATCGCTAGGGGGACGGGCGCTGGCACGGGAACGAGGCTGATGAGCCACAGCACTGCCGCGATGAGAAGGACGACGACGTCACGCCACGAAAGGAGAGCGTGGGCTTGGATCCATCCCCGCCACCCGGTCAATCCGGCGACGACGGCGAGGCGCCACCCGACGTGAACGCAGCAGACGAGAGCAAGGATGGCCGGGCCGATCGTGGGAGCCGGGCCGATGGCGAGGAAGAAGGCGGCGATCCCCGTCGCGACGGCGGCGACGATGGCCCCCGGCATCCCCATCGCGGCGGCCACGACCCCCAGCACAGCGATCGCCAGGGGAATGGGCGCCAACCCGACCCACAGGGCGGGGACGAGGACGAGGACGCCGAGCAGAAGAGCCGCCACCACCCGGGGGACCAGGGCGGGGATGAGACTAGGCGCCTCGAGGACGACGGCGGGAATGGGACGTTCGCGGTAGCGCCAGCGCCGGTACTGGGCGACGGCCCGTTCGACGAGGGTCATCGCCGCCCCCTCTCGTCGACCCGCCGACGGAGAGTGCTCGTGCGCTGGGAGGCTCCGCGTTCGACGGAGATCATCGGCGCCTCCTCTCCTCGGCCCGCAGCCCGGCGAGCCGTTCCCCGGCCCTATCGCGGGCCTGGCCGGCCCAGGCGATGACGGGGACACGCTGCGCCTCGAGCCCTTCGATCCGGGCTTGGCGTTCGAGGGCGATGATGCGCCAGGCGATCTCCATGCCGATCTCCGAGGTCGGGCGGATCTCGGGCAAGGTGTCGACGACGATGACACGGTGCCCGGTGCGGCGCAGGCCGAGGGTGAGGCGCAGCGACTCGTCGTCGAGCAGGGTGGTGAAGAGGTAGACGATGGCGTCGGTCGGCATCTGGGGGGCCCGGACCCGCCGCGCCGGGGAGCCGACCGGGGCGGAGAGAGCGAGCATGTGAGTGATCCGCCGTTCCTGCCGCACGCCCGAGGCGGGGGCGAGCATGCGTCGGCTCGTCGCCAGGTCGGTCAGCCCGACGCGGGCGCCCGCTTCGATGAGGGAGTGGGCCAGCGAGGCGGCGGCGGTGCGGGCCAAATCGAGGGAACTCGGCTCGTCGACCCGGGCTGGAATGAGGCCGCGCCAACTGCGCAAGCTGGGGCCGACGTCATCGCGCGAATCGACGATGAGGACGGCGACCGTCTCGCCGGTCGCGTGGGTCCCCCGCACCCAGACTTCGTCGCCGGCCGTCCGCGCGGAAGCCCGCCAATCGATCCGTCGCCAGGAATCCCCCGGCCGCATCTCGCGGACGTCGCGGAACTCCAACCCATCGCCCGGGCGCGGCGAGTCGACCGGCCCGGTCGCCCCGCGCAAACGTCTCGACTCCGGAACTCGCCCCAGCGGAACAGCGGCCGGCAGCACGACGCTGACCTCGGACAGACGCGTCACCGACGGGGTCTGCCACTCGAAACCGTCCGAGAAACCGTCGGCGTCGAGCCTGACACGCGGCTGAGGACCGGTTCGTTCCGTCGTCAACCGGTAGGACAACTCCGTCACCGCCGCATGGTTGCTGGAGGGATCGCCCGCCTCGGCGGCCACCCCGATTCCCGTCACCGGGACGTCCCGTCCCAGTTGACGTCTCCGCCAAGCCGCGCTGACGCGAGCAGATTCGACGGCCGGCGCGGAGACGATCATCGCCTGACGGTCGAGCGCCGTCTTCCCGTCGCCGGCCACCGTGCCATCGACGGGGTCACCCTGCTTGTTCTCACCTTGCGGCAGGGCATCGTTCACCCGAAGCGGACGGGCGTCGAGGACAGCCTCGACCGGACGATGGCCGTCAGCGTCGATCCGCAACCGCACGAGGCCCACACCCTCGCTGACGATCGTGACCACTCTCGGCTCGGCGGTGATGGCGGCTGCGAGGACGAGACCAGAACTGTCGGTGGAACCAACCTTCCTCGATCGCGACGAACGAGCGCGCGATGAGATCAGTCGACTCAGGAGCACCGGTCGCCCCACCACCGGCGCTGACCATAAAACACCTAGCAGCAGGGGTGCTACAAGGATGACAAGATCGGGGCGTCCGACCACGAGGCCGAGACCGGCGAGGACGACTCCGAGCGTGACGGCGATCGTCCGCGCGGGGTGCCGCGTCGTCTCGTCGTCGCTCTTCCTCTCCGACCAGACGACGCGCTGGTCGGCCTCCTCGGCGAAGGGGCTCACCGTCTCACTCGCTGTGCCCCGCCGCCGACGGGCCGGCGATCCGGGTGAGGATCTGGGCGATGATCTTCTCCGTGCCCACCCCCTCGGCCCAGGCGGCCGGGGTGAGGACGACGCGGTGGCTGAGAACGGGGACGGCGGCGCGTTTGACATCCTCGGGGATGACGTAGTCGCGCCCGTCGAGCACGGCGAGGCCACGGGCCAGCAGGAGGAGGTTCTGCGAGCCGCGGGGACTGGCGCCGATGTCGAGCTGGGGGTGGTGGCGGGTCGCGGCCGTCAGATCGACGCAATACCGGGCGACATCGTCGTCGACGTCGACCGCTTCGACGCCGGCGCGCATCCGTCGCACTATTTCGGCGTCGACGATCTGGGGAACGACCGCCTCCTCGGATCGCCGACCGACCCGCCGAAGCAAGATGTCGCGTTCTTGATCGGCGTCGGGATAGCCCACGGCAAGGCGAATCATGAAGCGGTCGAGTTGGGCCTCGGGCAAGGGATAGGTGCCCTCGTATTCGACCGGGTTCGACGTCGCCATGACGAGGAAGGGGTCGGGCAGCGGATGGCTGACGCCGTCGACGGAGACGTGACGCTCCGCCATCGCCTCGAGGAGAGCTGATTGCGTCTTGGGCCCGGCCCGGTTGATCTCGTCGGCCAGGAGCAGGCCGGTGAAGATGGGGCCGGGGCGGAAATCGAAGGCGCGCGTCTTCGGGTCGAACACCGTCGAGCCGGTGATGTCGCCGGGCAAGAGGTCGGGGGTGCACTGCAGGCGGGTGAACTCCAGCCCGAGGGCGGCGGCGAGGCTGCGGGCGGCGAGGGTTTTCCCCACCCCGGGAACGTCCTCGAAGAGGATATGGCCGCCGGAGATGAGCGCGGCTAGGGCGATCGTCAGGGGCTCGCGCATCCCGACGACCGCTTGGCCGACGGCGTCGAGGACGCGCGCCCCATGAGCGGCGACCTCGGCGGGAGGCAGCGGTGGGGTCGGGGAATGGTCGGGGCTCATGGGGTCCTCTCCTGTTCGATGAGACGAAGCCAACGCAAGACCGTCGACTTGTTCGCGTTCGTGGCGGTGTCGATCTCCGCTTTGACAAGGCGCAGCGCGACGTCATCGCCACACAGGTCACTGAGACGGCGGCGCAATTTCCCCGAGGCGACGCCATTGCTGTCGAAGGCGGCCCACGACAGGTCGGAGGGATCCTTGCGGCCGCCCGATCGCGTCCTCGTCGCCAATGCGGGCAGAGCGTCCTCGTGGGCGAGGCCGGTGGGCCAGATGAGACGGATCGCGATCAATGTCGCCGCGAGGATGAGTGTGTGGCCGACATCGAGCGTCCCGGTGACCAGGGAGACCACCGCGACGAGCGCGACGACGACCACGAAGATGGATTTCGGCGTCATCGGCCCTCCGACCCCACGAGGACGCCGGCGATGGCGAGGAGGGATTCCCTAGCCACAGCGACGTCGGCGACGGTGATGACGCGATGGGAGAAGCGGGCCTCGTGGTAGAGGTGGAGCAGGCGGCGGACGGCCTCGGGCGGGGCGGCGGTGCGATCGAGCACCTCGAGGGTGAACTCCGTCGGCGTGCTCGCCGGATCACGATCAATCCCCTTGTCGGCGGCCGATTCCTCGAGGGCGAGCCAGGCTTCGACGATGGCGTCGCCCGGGTGGGCGGCCGCGTCGAGACGACGCAACGAACGGGTGACGGCGTCGTCCAACTCCTCGTCCGTCAACGTCGCCACACTGATGCCCCGGCCGTTGGCCAGTGAGTCGACCTTCGGTGCGTCGATGATCGTCTCGGCCCGCAAAGCCCGGATGATCCGGGCGGCGATGCGGACGACGAGGACGAGCACGACGACAGCGACGAGGATCGTGATCGTCCACCACACCCAGCCGGGAATCCCCTCGCCGGCATAGGGCTCCATGGGGGGAGTGTCCCCCACCGGCGTCATCGCCGCGGGGGTGGAGAGTTCGAGAGGACCGACGGGAGGGGGAGGCAGTTCGGGGAAAGACAGACGCCACGTGGGCGGATTGGCCGCCGACAGCGTCACGAGGCCTAGGCAGAACGCCCCCAGGATCAACGGGAAAGGGGAGCGTCTCATCGACTCATCCTAGTCATCTGTCGCGATGTACTCTGACGCCATGAGTCACACCATGATCGACCCGACCCGGGTCAAGGAACTGACCGAACGCGAAGAGGGCCGTCTCAATGAGCGGACTCAGGCGTCGAAGGCGATGTACGAGCGAGCCCGCACCCATCTGTCCGGCGGGGTCGCCTCCTCCTACCAACTGCGCGACCCGTGGCCGATCTACATCGACCGCGGCGAGGGCTGCAAGATCTGGGACGTCGACGGCAATGAGATGTTCGACTTCCATAACGGCTACGGGTCCATGCTCCAAGGCCACGCCCATCCCGCCATCGGCGCCGCACTCCAACAGCGTTACCCGAAAGGCACCCACTTCGGCAGCGCCGTCGAGGAGATCATCGACGTCTCCGGCGAACTGTCGCGGCGCTTCGGGCTCCCCAAGTGGCGCTTCGTCAACTCCGGCAGCGAGGCGACGATGGACGCCATCCGCATCGCCCGCGCGTATGCCAAACGCGACACCGTCATGAAGATCTTCGGCTCGTACCACGGCCACCACGACACCGTCATGGTCTCGATCGGCATCCCCTACGACAAGATCGGCGACCGCAACCACCTCGAATCGCTCCCCTACGGGGCCGGCATCCCCGACGCCACCGTCCACATGACGGTGCCCGTCCCCTTCAACGACATCGACGCCATGGAGGCGCGCGTCAAGGAGCTCGAATCCGAGGGGCGCCTGCCCGCCTGCGTCATCATGGAGCCCGCCATGATGAACCTCGGCATCGTCTTGCCCGAACCCGGCTACCTCGAAGCCGTCCGCGCGCTGACGAAGAAATACGGCATCGTCCTCATCTTCGACGAAGTCAAGACGGGTCTGACCGTCGCCGCCGGCGGCGCCACCGAGTTGTTCGGCGTCACCCCCGACCTCGTCACCATGGCGAAATCCCTCGGTGGCGGCCTGCCCACCGGAGCCATCGGCGGCACCGAAGAAGTCATGAGCGTCGTCGAGGACCACTCCGTTTACCAAGTCGGCACCTACAACGGCAACCCGCTCGTCATGTCGGCCGCCAAAGCCAACCTCTTCGAGGTCCTCACCCCCGAGGCGTACACCTGGCTCAACCACCTCTCCGACCGCATCGTCGACGGGTGCAACGACGTCATCAAGCGCTACAACCTGCCCGGGTACGCTGTCGGCCTCGCCTCGAAGGGCTGCGTCACCTTCTCCACCGCCAAGATCACCGACTACGAGTCGTACATCGCCAACCAGAACGCCGAGGTCACCGAACTGGCATGGTTCTGGAACATGAACCGGAAGATCTTCATGACCCCGGGCCGTGAAGAGGAGTGGACCTTGTCCATCACCCACACCGACGAGGCGATCGACGCCTACGTCACCGCCTTCGACGAGATGGCTTTCGAACTGACCAAGTGACCACGTGACGAAGTGACGTCACCCGTCACCCGACCGAGCGCCGACGTGAGGAGTTTCCAATGAGTAACACTGCTTCTTCCACATCTGTCCCCACGTCGGCGCCCGCCGTCGGAGGGCCTGGGCTGCCCCAGGTCCGTCGTCTCGTCACCGAGATCCCCGGGCCGCGCTCCCGCGCCTTGGCCGAGCGTCACCGTCAGGCCGTCTCGGCGGCCGTCTCGACGACGATGCCGGTGTTCGCGGCAGCGGCCGGGGGCGGGGTGCTCGTCGACGTCGACGGCAACTCCTTTATTGACTTTGGCTGCGGGATCGCCGTGACGACGGTCGGCAACGCCGCCCCGGCTGTCGTCGAGGCGGTCGGCGCGCAGGCCGCCGCCTTCACCCACACCGCCTACATGACGACGCCCTACGAGGCTTACGTCGCCGTGGCGGAGAAGCTGACAGCGCTGACCCCGGGCGATTTCCCGAAGAAGGCGATGCTCGTGAACTCGGGGGCGGAGGCGGTGGAGAACGCCGTCAAAGTCGCCCGGCGCGCCACCGGCCGTGACGCCGTCGTCGTCTTCGACCATGCCTTCCACGGCCGCACCAACCTGACGATGGCGATGACGGCCAAGGCCGCGCCGTACAAGACCGGCTTCGGCCCCTTCGCCGGCGAGATCTATCGCGCCCCCCTCTCCTACCCCTACCGCGACGGTCTCACCGGGGCGGAGGCGGCGAAGCGGGCGATCGAACGGATCGAGGCCCAGATCGGCGCCGACCAGGTCGCCGCCCTCGTCATCGAACCGATCCAAGGCGAGGGTGGGTTCATCGTGCCCGCGCCCGGTTTCCTGGCCGCTTTGCTCGAGTGGTGCCACGCCCACGGGGCCGTCTTCATCGCCGACGAGATCCAATCCGGCGTCGCCCGCACCGGGGCGATGTTCGCCTGTGAGCATGAAGGCGTCGTGCCCGACCTCGTCACCATCGCCAAAGGCGTGGCCGGGGGGCTGCCGCTGTCGGCCGTCGTCGGGCGGGCCGACCTCATGGACGTGCCCCAACCGGGCGGCCTCGGCGGCACCTACGGTGGAAACCCGGTCGCGTGCGCGGCGGCCCTCGCCGTCCTCGACACCATCGAAAGCGACGATCTCGTCGCCCGGGCCCGCGCCATCGAGACTCGCCTGCTGGCCGCCCTGACGAGCCTCAAGGAGAAGGATCCCCGCGTCGGCGACGTCCGCGGGCGGGGCGCCATGATCGCCCTCGAACTCGTCGACCCGAGCACGGGCGAACCCGACGGCGCCTTGGCCAAACGGATCGCCGCCCAGGCCCATGCCAACGGCGTCATCCTCCTCACCTGCGGCACCTGGGGCAATGTCATCCGGCTCCTGCCGCCGCTGTCGATCTCCGACGAGCTGCTCGACGACGGGATGGGTGTGGTGGCCGACGCGTTCGCCGCCTGCGCGTGACCCTTGCACCACGTTCTCTCACCGGCACGACAGTGCCGAGCGTCACCTGCCCGCGCGTGATCTTTCCCACCTGATGGACGGTTGAAACACCTAGTGGGCCGTGGTTCCCTCTCCCATAGTGTCCACGTGGTGAACGTTTTGACGCGTTCGTAATAATCCAGGGACACGATGACCGCACCGATCCATCGAACTAAGGGAGCCACCGTGTCGTCACCCTTGAAGAACTTCGTCGGCGGGGACTTCGTCGAACCACAGACCGAGCAGACGATCGACGTCGTCGATCCGGCCACCGAAGAGGTCGTCGCCATCCAGCCCGTCTCCACCGAAGCCGACGTCGACGCCGCCGTCACCACAGCGAAGGACGCCGCCGCCACCTGGGGCAAAGCGACGCCGTCAGCCCGTCAGAAAGCCCTCCTCGCCCTGGCCGACGCGCTCGAGGCGAACAGCGACGCGCTCGTCGAAGCCCAACATCGCAACACCGGCCAGATCAAGCCGATCATCGCCCAGGAGGAGGTCGCCGTCGGCGCCGACCAACTGCGTTACTTCGCCGGGGCCGCCCGCCGGCTCGACGGCATCGCCGCCGGTGAATATATGGAGGGGATGACGAGCTACGTGCGCCGCGAGCCGATCGGCGTCGTCGCCCAGATCGCCCCGTGGAACTACCCGCTCATGATGGCGATCTGGAAGATCGGTCCCGCCTTGGCGGCGGGCAACACCGTCGTCCTCAAACCGGCCTCGACGACCCCGGAATCCACTCTCGAGCTGGCCCGGATCAGCCAGGGGATCCTGCCCGACGGCGTCCTCAACGTCATCCTCGGCTCCGGCTCCGTCACTGGCGACGCCCTCGTGCGCCACCCCGTCCCCGGGCTCGTCTCCATCACCGGCAGCGTGGCCGCCGGGATCAAGGTGGCCGAATCCGCCGCGCCGACGCTGAAACGCTGCCACCTCGAGCTGGGCGGCAAGGCCCCGGCCCTCGTGCTGGCCGACGTCGATCCGGTGGAAGTCGCCTCCGCCCTAGCCGGAGCGGCCTTCTTCAACGCCGGGCAGGATTGCACGGCCGTCACCCGGGTGCTCGTCCAAGAAAGCCTTCATGACGCGCTCGTCGCCGAGTTGGTCAAGGCGGCCGAGGCCACCCGCACCGGCGACGCCTCCGACGACACGACGGACTACGGCCCGCTCAACAACGCCCAGCATTTCGCCAACGTCCAGCGTTTCATCGACGAGCTGCCCGCCCACGCCACCGTCGCGACCGGCGGCAAACGCGTCGGCGAGCGGGGGTATTACTACGCGCCCACCGTCGTCACCGGCGTCGAACAAAGCGACCGGATCGTCCAGCAGGAAGTCTTCGGCCCGGTCATCACCGTCCAGGCCGTCCGCGACCTCGACGAGGCCATTCAGCTGGGCAACGACGTCGACTTCGGCTTGGCGTCGTCGGTCTGGACGAACGACCACAAGGCCGCCGAGCGCGCCACCCGCGAACTCGACTTCGGTTGTGTGTGGGTCAACACGCACATCCCCCTCGTCGCTGAATTCCCCCACGGCGGTTTCAAAGCCTCCGGCTATGGCAAAGACCTCTCGCTGTATTCCGTCGAGGAGTACACGCGCGTCAAGCACATCATGAGCGCCGCTTAGGGCCACCGCCGTCAGCTCGGGCTGGCTGCGCGCCACATGCCGGCGAGCGACCAGCCTGGGACACCCATGAGAAAAGGAGCGCGTCATGAGCGCTGTCGCTGAGAAGCAACTGTCGGCGAAGGGGTTGTCGAAGGGGTCGATCGGGTTGATCGGCGCCATCGCCATCGGCATCTCCTGCATCGCCCCGGACTACACGATGTCCGCCACCCTCGGGTACGCCGTCGACACCGTCGGGCAATTCACCCCCGCCGTCGTGCTCGTCGGCCTGTTCCCGATGCTGTTCGTCGCCCTCGGCTACCGGGAGATGAACCGGGCCATCCCCGACTCGGGCACCTCCTTCACCTGGGGCGCGCGGGCCTTCGGCCCCTGGTTCGGCTGGCTGAGCGGGTGGGGGCTCATCGCCTCGACGATCATCGTGTTGGCATCCCTGGCCCAGATCGCCGTCACGTTCTTCTACCAGACGCTGACGCAGATCTTCCGCACGCCGTTCTTCGCCGAACTCAACGACAACATCTTCGTCAATGTGCTGTCGGTCGTGGCCTTCATGGCCGGAGCGACCTGGCTCGTCTACCGCGACGTCCAGGTGACGGAGAAACTGCAATACGTCCTCGTCGCCTTCCAGTTGCTGGCAGTCTTCATCTTCGGCCTCGTCGCGACCATCAAGTACGCCAACGGGACGGCCCCGAACTCCCCCGCCGTCGCCGGCGCCGAGAGCGTCCCCTTCAGCTGGAACTGGTTCAACCCCTTCGCCATCAGTGATTTCCCCGCCCTCATCAGCGGCATCACCATCGCCGTGTTCATCTTCTGGGGTTGGGACGTCGTCCTGACGATCACCGAGGAGACGAAGGACTCCCGCCGCACCCCCGGACGGGCCGCCGCCTGGACGATCGTCCTTGTCACCGTCTACTACCTCTTCGTCGCGACGTCGTCGATCATGTTCGCCGGCCCCGGCGCCGTCATCACCGAATCCGACAACGTCTTCGTCGCCCTGGCGGAGCCGGTCATGGGCGGGTTCGCCATCATCGTCTCGTTGGCCGTGCTCTCCAGCTCCGTCGCCTCGCTCGAATCGACCTTCGTCTCCCCGGCCCGCACCATGCTCGCCATGGGCCACTACGGGGCGCTTCCGCCCAGCTTCGCGAAGACCTCGAAGTTCGCCACCCCCGGGCGCGCCACCGTGGCCGCCGGGATCGTCGCCGGCGGCTACTACGCCCTCATGCGCCCCATCTCCGAGAACGTCCTCACCGACACCGTCGCGACGACGTCGATCTTCATCTGCTTCTACTACGGCCTGACCTCGCTGGCGGCCGTCTGGTATTTCCGCAAGCAATGGACGACGAGCGTGCGCAACGTCTTCTTCAAGCTCGTCTTTCCGCTCATCGGCGGCCTCTTCCTCGCCTTCATGTTCTTCCACGAGCTCTACTGGTCGCTGCTCGACGACGAGTACGGCTCCGGCGCCAAACTCGGCGGCGTCAACGTCGTCTTCCTTCTGACGGTCGCGATCCTCCTGCTCGGCGTCGTCCTCATGATCGTCAACCGGGTCAAGAACCCCGGCTTCTTCCGCCATGAGACGATCCCGATCGGGGCCGCCGTGGGCGAGGGGATCGACCGCCACTTCCACGCTCTGACCGACGAGGAGATCGACGAGGCCACGCCGGGAGAGAGCTTCGCCTGAACACTCGTGGCTTGGTTCGTCTGACATGGTGAGTTTCAGACACGACAGACCACCCTTGTCCGAGAGGATGAATCCATGACTGACACCTCAGCTGACGTCGCCGCCGCGCTCGCACTGGCCCCGACGGACTTGTTCATCGACGGCCAGTGGCGACCGGCCTCTGACAGCGCGCGGTTGGACGTCGTCGACCCCGCCACGGAGACGGTGATCGCCTCGGTGGCGGACGCGACGGCCGCCGACGCCGAAGCCGCCATCGACGCGGCGGCGCGGGCTCAAGCGGACTGGTCGACGACGGCCCCGAGGGCCCGCAGCGAGATCCTGCGACGCGCCTTCGACCTTGTCATCGCCCACCGCGAGGAGTTGGCGACACTCATCACGCTGGAAATGGGCAAGCCCTTGGCCGACGCCCGAGGCGAGGTCACTTACGGCGCCGAGTTCCTGCGCTGGTTCTCCGAAGAGGCGGTGCGGATCAACGGGCGGACCACCCTCACCCCGGAAGGGAACCTCCAGGTCTTGACGGCGAAGCGCCCCGTCGGGCCGTGCTATTTCGTCACCCCGTGGAATTTCCCCCTGGCCATGGCGACGCGGAAGATCGCTCCAGCCCTCGCCGCCGGGTGCACGTGCGTCCTCAAAGCGGCCCAGTTGACGCCCTTGACGGCGCTCGCCTTCGTCGCCCTCCTCGACCAGGCCGGGGTCCCCGCAGGCGTCGTCAACATCGTGACGGCCTCGTCGGCCTCGCGGATCAGCGCGCCGATCCTGCGCGACCGACGATTGCGGAAACTCTCATTCACCGGTTCGACGGCGGTGGGCCAGCGCCTCCTCAAGGACGCCGCCGACGGGGTGTTGCGGACGTCGATGGAGTTGGGCGGGTGCGCGCCCTTCATCGTCTTCGCCGACGCCGACCTCGACCGTGCCCTCGACGCGGCCGTCGCGACGAAGCTGCGCTCCAACGGGGAGGCCTGCAACGCCGCCAACACGTTCTATGTCGAGGCGCCGGTCGCCGCCGCCTTCGCGCGCGGGTTGGCCGAGCGGTTCGCGGCCGTCCGCCTCGGCCCCGGGCTCGACGACGGAGTCTCCTTGGGAGCCCTCGCCAGCGCCGAACAGCGCGACGCCGTCGCGGAGTTGGTCGACGACGCCGTCGCACGGGGCGCCACCGTCCTCACCGGCGGGACAGCGCCGGATGGGCCCGGGTTCTTCTACCCCGCCACCGTGCTCGCCGACGTGCCGGGCGACGCCAGGATCGCCACCGAGGAGATCTTCGGGCCGGTCGCGCCCGTCGTCACGTTCACGAGCGAGGACGAGGTTGTCGAGCGCTGCCAGGCCAGCGACTTCGGCCTCCAGGGCTACCTCCACACGGCCGACTCGGCCCGTGTCACGCGGTTGGCCCGCCTCCTCGAAGTCGGCATGCTCTCCGTCAACACCGCCACCATCTCCAACGCCGCCGCCCCCTTCGGCGGAGTCAAACTCTCCGGCCTCGGCCGCGAGGGCGGCTCGGAGGGGATCGACGAATACCTCGAGACGCAGTACATCGGCTTGCCCGCCTGAGGTCCGGATCGGCGCCGACGTCAACAACGAATTCATCCAACACGCCGACGTTTGTACTTGTTTATTTTTCAGATCTGGTGAAAAGTTTGATTGTCAGCTGGAGGGCCGTGGACGGAGCAGCAACCGCACCAAGGTCCTCCAGCTGTTAGTTTGCGCGCCAGCTGTTAGTTCGCGCTGAAGAACTCCATTTCGGTGATCCCGCCTTGCAGACGGCCGGGTTCGGCCTCGGGCAGGGCGGTGAAATAAACGAGGACGTAGCGCGTCGTGACGGATTCGAAGGACGTCGTCGCCGTGTTCATCGGCGCGTTCACCGTCGCGACCGTGCGCCACTGGTTCGACGAATCCATCGGAGCCTCTTCGACGGTGGCGGCGTCGCCCTCGGGGACGCGGATCTGAAGCGTCGACGGTTCGCCGCGGAGAATGAAGTCGGCCGCGTCGATCGTTGCCGGCGAACCGAAGTCGACGACGATGCCGACACCGGGCTTGCCCGTCGTGCCGAAGCCGAAGTTGGCGCCGTAGAACTCCGTCGTCCAATACGTCTCAGCGTCGTGGTCGTACGCCAAGTACGTCCACTGGTTGTTCTCCGACGCGTCGCCACCGTCGTTCGCCGCGTCCATGACGGCCGAGCCGATGATCGGCACCGGGATGCGCTCGGCGACCGGTTCTTCGCCGCCGGTTCCATCAGTCACCTCGCTGGTCGGCGTGGCCGGGGGGGCGGCGGGATCGTCGTCCCCGCCACCGGCGCTGCGATAGAGGGCGACGATGATGGCCGTGAGGATCGCGAGGATGATGACGACGATGAGGATGAGCCGAACGAGCGCCCAGGTGCGGGCGTCGCGCTCACCCACCGGGCTCGTCGCGACCGCCGATTCCTCCTTGAGGTCGTCGCGGCCCCGTGGGAGCACAGCTTTGAGCCGGTCAGGGACCCGCGCGAGCTTGGCGACGGCGGCGCCGGCCGCTCCGGCCGCGCCCGCCATGACCGCCCCCGCCGCGCCGGCGGCCCGGGAGGAGCGACGATCGTCGATCTCCTCGCCCTCGGCCTCGACGGGTGTGACGAGCGCCAAGCTGTCCTCCGCCACGAAGGAATCATCCGTGTCGTAGGGGTGGCGAGGGTGATCGTAGGAATCGGTGGCGCCGCGATTGCGTGAGCGCTGGTAGAGCGCCGCTGTCGCCGAGGACGCCGCCATCGACGTGTCGACCGCCGCGGAACGGAAGCTGTCCTCCGATCCCTCGAGACGGTCATCCGCCCCGGAACCGGGCAGGCTTCCGCCGACCGGCACGATGACCGGCGATTGGGCGATCCCGCGACGGCGTCGGCGCCCGCGGCCCGCCGCGGCCCCCTCGGCCTGGTCGTCGAAGGAGTCCGGCGGTGGCACGACCTCGGTGACCATCTCGTCGGACGCGTCGCCCGCCGAGCGCGACAGCAGGCTGTCTTCACTACCGGACGCTGGGGCGGCGGCATCGTCAGCTTCGAAGGAACCCCTCTCGGTCTCGCCCAGGCCCGCCTCCGTCGTCGCGGCGTCCGGTTCTCTCGACGACGCGGATCTGTCGGAGCCCAGCGCGGCGTTGGCGGAGCCTGCGGCGACGGCCGCCTTCCCCGACGGGGGCGCTTGGAAGAGGTCGAGCGGCGGTTCCATCGATTCGACGCGACGGCGCAGATCGGCCGAGGCGTTGACCGGTCCGATGATGGCTTTGAATTCGGCGTCGATGTCGGCGGCCGTCTCGAGGACGGGTTGGCGCGGCGTCGACGAGGGGGAAAGGATCCGGTAGACGAGCCGGTCGAGGGCGACCGAGGCCCCCGGGTTGATCTTGATGGGCGACTCCCAGCCCTCGCCGCTGCGCGGCGCCTCCGGCAAGCCCATGTCGCTCGAGCCGATCCACCGAGCGGTCAAACAGGCGTAGAGCACCTTGCCACAGTCGACGAGGTCGCGGCGCTCCCGCCGGGCCCGCTGGGCCGGATCGTCATCGTCGTCGACGGTGACCGTCTTGCTCGTGTTGCCCGTTTCCTCGACCGCCGCGACGACGGCCGGAGAGGCCAACCGGACCGATCCTGTCGAGGTGACGAGGATGTGCCGTGGATCGATCCGCCCGTGGGCGAGGTGGAGGGCGTGGATCCCGGCCAGCGCGTCGGTGATCTCGTGCATGAGCCAGGCCGATTCGAACCCCTGGAGAGGGCCGACCGAGCTCAACAGCTCCGACAAGGTGGTTCCCTCGATCCATTCGGAGACGACGTAGGCGCCGTCGACTCCTAGACCGGCGTCGAGGACACGCACGAAGCGGGCGTCCATGACCGCCGCGGCCCGTTGCGCCGCCTTGAGCACCCGATCGGCCCGAGGACCTTGTTCCTCGACCGTCCACACCATGACGGTGCGCGCGAGGACCTCGTCGGTGGCGACCCAGCGCGAGGCGATCCCCTCCTGGCCGAGCGCCTCCGTCAACCGGTAACGATCGCCGACGAGCGCGCCGACGACCATGGGCTCGAGCCCGGCGAGGACTGGTTGGCTCGACGTGTCCGTCAGATCAGGGCGGGAATTCTCCTCGCCGACGAGGGAATCCTCCCCGCTCTTCTCCTCTTTCGCCTTGTCATCACGGCTCCGATCACGATCGCGGTCGCGCGAACGGGTGGAGGAGCGCCGACGCCCCGGAGCCGACGGGGAGGACGGCGAGGCAGGGACGACAGGCGAGGTGACCGGGGAGGGCGGCTCGTCGAGCAACTCCGTCGGCTCGTTCGTGAAATCGGCCACCATGGCCTCGAACTCCTCGCGCCGGGAATCCTCGACTTCAGGCTCGACGACATCGGGCTCGGCGGATTCCAGCTCAGCGGGTTCGGATGTGTCCAAGGGCTGGATCACACTGGCGATCTCAGCCTCGTTTTTCCTCGACGCCCGCGCGGAATGGCCAGACGCCCGAGTGGAGGCGTTGCGCTTCGTTCTCGCCCGTCGGGCGGCGGGCCCGTCCGCTTTCTCCGGGACATCATTCGTCTCGCTGGGCGAACTCACACCAAAATCCACAACGACTTCTTCGTCGTTGCGCTTCTCTTCGACCTTCGCCGGGGGATCGACGACCATCTTCACTCCTTCTCAGCGTCACCGTCCGAGCTTTGACCGCACCATCGTGACGACTTCACCTACCTCTTTGACCTGGACGAGCTTCGCCATTCCTAAGTACACACCAGCGGCGACCAATCCTCCGGCGACCAAGCCCAGCAAGTCGGCGACGAGACTCTCCGAGTTGCCGAACACGAGCCATGCGATGACACCGCCGAGGAGGGCTCCGGGCAGCGAGGCGACGATCACCCGCAGGAGGAAGAGGTAGAGGGGTCCCTGTTTGAATTCTGGCACGAATCGATGAAAACGGATCATCGAGACGATGAACCCGACGATATATGACAGCGTCTCCGCCAAGCCGAGACACGGCGCCACCCAGTTCGGCGGGACGTCAAGGAGGGAGATCGCCACGAGCGCGGCGACGACGTGGACGCCGGAGATGACGATTTGCAAGAGGAAAGCGGAGAAGGTGTCCTCGAGCGCGTAGAAGGCACGCACGATCATGAACTGGAGGGAGAAGAAGAGCAGGCCCGGGGCCATCGCGGTGAGCGTCATCCCGATGTAGTCGCCACCGATGCCGCCGCCCCCTCCACCCCGGAACATGACGGCGCCGATGAGCAGGCCGGTCGTGACGAAGAGCGCCCCGATCGGGCCGATGGCGGCGGCGACGATCCGCATGCCGTGGGTGAGGGTGTCGGCGAAACTGCGCATCGCCCCGTCGGCGCACAACCGCGACAACCCCGGCAGCAGGGCCGTCGCCAAAGCCACCGTCAAGAGGGAATGGGGGATGATCCAAATGAGATTGGCGTTGTTATAGACCGTCAGCCCGGCGCCGTCGCTGCCGGCGGTGGCCGAGGTGGCCAGCCGTTGCACGACGATCCAGCCGATCTGATAGACGACCATGAAGGCGAGCGTCCACTTGGCGACGGAGAAGGTGTGGCCCAGCCCGGTGCCGCGCAGGTCGAAGCGCGGGCGGTAGCGGTAGCCGACGCGCTTGAGGCAGGCGATGAGGATGATCGCCTGGACGACGACGCCGAGCAGGGTGCCCAGGCCGAGGACGAGGGTCTGCGGAGTCGTGAAGGGCGAGGCCGTCGTCTCCGGGGTGTAGAAGCCCCAGAGGGCGGCATAGGTGCCGGTGACAAGGATTTGGACGACGTTGTTGGCGACCGGCGCCCACATCATCGGGGCGAAGGAGTCGCGCGAGTTGAGGACCTGGCCGAAGACGAAGAAGACACCGTAGAAGAAGACTTCCGGCAGCAGCAACGTCGTCAAGAAGACCATCGAATTGAAGTGGGCGGCCATTTCAGCGGTGTGCCAATCGGCGCCCGAGTAGAGCCAGGTGACTCCGCGTGAGGCGGCGATGAGCAGGACGGTGACGATGGCGATGAAGCCGAGGAAGGCGGTGAGGATGCGGTTGGTGTAGGCGACGCCGCCGTCGTCGTCGCGCTTGGCGGCGCGGACGATCTGGGGCACGAGGATGGCGTTGACCATGCCCCCGGCGAAGAGGAAGTAGAGCATGTTGGGCACGCCGGCGGCGACGGCGAACATGTCGGCCTGACGGGTCTGGGTGCCCAGCACGTAGGCGACGAGGAGGACGCGCACGAAGCCGAGGACGCGTGAGACGACCGTGCCGGAGGCCATGAGGGCGGTGGCGGAGAGAAGCTTGGAGCTGACGCGTGCGGCCGGCGTGGTCTCTGGGGTCCCGGCGGCCTCGGCGGGGTTCTCGGGAACGCCGGGATCACTCATGGCGTTCTCCTCTCGGGGGCGAGGGCCGCGAGCGCGGCAGCTGCTCCGTGCCGGCTCAGTAGCCTACCCCTTCGCCCCAACGACGTCATCGGGATCGGCGCCGCGAAGGTGGCCGGAGGCGGCCTGTTGGGCGACGGCGCCCCAGCGTTTCCGGGCGACGGTGCGCACGCGCAAGACGGTGCCGATGACGAAGACGGAGCCGGAGCTCAGCACGACGACCCAAGCGATCCAGGCCGATTCGCTGGCGGTCAGTTCGACGTCGACGGGGGTGCCGACGGTGTCGCCCTCCTCGGTCGCGAGGCGGGCGGTGAGGGTGACGACGCCGTCGGCGACGATGTCCGGGGCCAGGGTGACAGTCACCTTGTCACCGGCTTCGATCTCGATGAGGTCGGAGGCGGGCACGGTGACGCGCACCGGCGAGGAGGAGACCGTCTCGATCCGCACGCGCACCGCCGTCGGCAAATTGTTCGTGATGGTGGCGGGGAAAACGGTCGAGCGGGCCGTCAACGCCACCCTCGGGGCGATCTCCAACGAGAGGCTGTTGTTGAGCGAACCGATCCATGACCCGGCCGCCGCTAGGTAAGACAGCGCCCGATCTTCGGAGGGCCACGATTGCGACAAGCCGCGGCAGACGAGCGGATCGATCATCGCCTGGGCGGCGGTGGCATCGGCGACGAGATTGCCGTAGACCAGCCCGTCGGCGACGAGGCGGGAAGCGGCCGCGACGCTCGCTGGGGAGAGCGGCCCGGCGGCGGAACCGAGCGCGTCGTCGGGATCCCAGGTGGACGTGGCGAGGACGGTTCCCAAGCGCACCCGGGTCATCCAGGGGGCGAGCGGCTCTTGGGCCAAGGCGACGTCCTCAACGGTGGCGAGGAGGCGAATCGCGGTGATCCCGGCCAGAGCGGCGGCGTAATCCTCGGCCTGGGCGCGCTGGCGTCGTTGCAGGAGGGAGGCGGCGTCATCCGGGCCCGGGCCGTCCGGGTAGGCGACGGGCAAAGTCTGGGCCAACAAGGCCGATTCGACCGAACCGATCGTGGCGTTGCCGCCGAGCGAGGAGGCGAGGACGAGGCGGGGGGAGAAGCCCTCGACGGCCGCGACGAACCTCTCGTCGACCAGGCCATTGGCGGGCCTGACGACGAGGGGCAGGCCGGCCAGAGGGTGGTCGTCGGGCAAGACCGACTCGCTGCGGCCGACCAGGTCGAGGTTGACGACGGGGGTGCCGGCGCCGGTGGCCATGAGGTCCGGATCGCCCCAGGGCAGGCGATAGCCCCGGTTGCGGTCGAGGGCGTTGACGGCGGCGAGCCACTGCTGGGCGGCGGCCTGACCGGTCCCCGCGGAGAGCGAACCGTTGGCCGCTCGGACCTGGTAGCCGTCGGCCATCGCCGCGACCTCGTCGTAGAGCGCCGGGTCGATGATCCAACTGTTGTCCGCGTTGCCGGCCGCCCCGACGAGGGCGAAGAGACGACCCGTCAACTCCTCGGCGAGATGATCGTCGAGGAAGATGTCGTCGTGCAGGAGCGACGGTGTGCTGGAGAGGACGACGATGTCGCTGCGGGTCCCCTTGGCCGTCCCCGGACGCGTCACGAAAACCCGCGACCGGCCCACGAGATCGCCCCGCTTCTCCCCCTCTGGCAAGGCGAAAAGGTGCACCCCGAGGCGGTAGACGCCGGCCTGGTCGAGCCCGAGGTCGGCCCAGGTCGCCGTCACCGAGAACCCGACCGAGGCCCCCGCCGCGAAGGTCTGCCCGGTGGCGGTGAGCGGAGCGAAGGATCCCGCCGCCCCCAGGCGCTCCCCCTCGGTGTCGTCGGTGTCGGCAGCGGCCGCCGCGATCTCCTCGGAGGTCTCCAACCGTGTGTCGTCGACCCAGGTGAGGATCTCCGCTAGATCGAGGTCGAGGTCACCAGTGTTCTTCACCGTGCCCGCCAAGGTGACGCCCGTGTCCGTCGTCGTCACCTCCGTCAACGTGATCGACGCGGCGGCCACCCCCTCGTCGGCTTGGGCCATGGCCGCCCCCCCGAGCGGCACGACGAACGCGAGCAGAAGTGTGACGCAGAAAGCGAGAAAGCGCGCGAAAGAACGACGGGTGAGCGACGATCGGGGACGCGGCCCTGCGCCTGCCCCATCACTTGGCATCGCAACCACGCCTTTCGCGTCCACGTCGCCCCGACCCTTGGGGACAACCGCTCGATTAAGCCGTCAGCCTAATACGGAACGGGCCGGTCGGGGCATGACCTAGAGAGTCAGGTGCATGAATCACGCTGATTTCTCTTCCCCGACGCAGTCTCAGGGGGAAAACTACTACCGCCCTCAGGGGCGATATACCGTTGTTAGTTCTCCGATAAAGGATCCATAACATCGACTCCCATGCCGATTGCAGCGGTTGTCATCATGCGATCGTGGGTGATGAGTGTCATTGTCGGATCAATGATGGAGAGCGTGGCTAAGTGGATGGCGTCCAGAGATTTCACGTGGCCAGGCAGTGAGGCCGCCAGGTTCAGCACATCTTCCCCGATCGGCGCCCAATACAACCAGTTGAGGAATGGATTCGCCATCGACAGGCTCAGGCCCTCGCGACGGAGCGTTCGCACCACTTCAAGACGAAGGAGGGACGATGAAGTCAGCTGCCCCTGGGAAATGGACCTCTTGAACCATGCGATCGCTTTGTCATCTGTGCCCAAGATGGCATGAAGAAGCACCGATGAATCGATGTACCAGCCTGGCTTGGGATCAGTGATCTGATGAGACATCGGCGATGAGCTCCTCGACCGTGCGCCCCGATGGAATCGGATGGGGGTGATCCGGCAATTCCCCTTCAAAGGTGGGAGGGATGAGCGCCCCCGAAAGAACCAACTGATCGATTCGTGATAACCGTGAAGTCGCCTGCTCCGCTGGAACGATCATCCACCCAGGGCGCCCGCGCCTCGTCACTAAAACCGATTCCCCCGACGCCGTGACGGAGTCGAGCACCTTTCCCGTGTGCTGATTCAGTTCTCTCGCTGAGATCGTACGCATAAGAGAATTTTACCAGTCGATCTGACATAGGTAGTACATCCCTCTTCTTGAGCGCCTCTTTCTCCTGTCTCCCTGAACTCAGCAGCAGCGCCCCTCGACCGGAGTCGAGTCGATCCGGTGGCGCCAGAACTCACGGCGGCTCATCGGGGCGTGTCCGTCACTAGCCCCGTCGTGGTGGGCGCCGCTTCCCTCAGTCGGGTGCTCGACGGCCCAGCGGGCGAGGTAGTGGTCGTAGGCGGCGTCGCCCATGAGCTCGCGGGTGTACCAGCGCACCGTCGCGGCGATCGAGCGGACGGACGACCAGGCTCGGGCGAGGAGCGACGACGCCCAGGTTGGGAAGGAGCGTGTCCGGGCGGGCAGGGACGGCGCTCGGCCCGCCCCGCCGCCTGGGGCGACGGGCACGGGCCGAGCAGTGTCAGGAACGGATGGATCCACGTGTCGGCGCCTCAGTGCGACGGTTTCCCACCGTGGCCGGCGAGGAGGGCGGGGTCGCCGACCTCGGCGTATTCGCGCTCGACCTTCTTCTCCAAGCCGGTGGCGAGGAAGTGGACGGGGGCGAAGTAGCGGGACTCCTGGTAGGGGTCCTCGGACGAGGAGAAGCGCTGCGAACGGATCGTCGTGACGATGCGGATGACGCAAGCGACGAGGACGGTCGCGGCGATGGCGAGGAAGACGATCGACAAAGTGCCTTGAATGAAGGTGTTGCGGATCGTCGCGTCGGTGGCTTGCAAGGTGGTCTCGTCGAGTCCGCCGTCGGCCTTCGTCGCCCTCGCGTTCGACCATTGCTTCCAGTAGCCCAGGGCGGGGTCGGCGGAGAAGATCTTGTAGAACGAGGCGGTGAACGTCGTCGCCACATCCCACACGAGCGGAATGATGGGAATCCACATCCACTTGACATACCCCTTGCGCACGACGACGACGGTGCAGATCATGAGCGCGATCGCGGCGATGAGCTGGTTGGCGATGCCGAAGAGCGGGTAGAGGGTCTGGATGCCGCCGCGCGGATCCGTCACACCCATATATAAGAGCGATCCCCAGCTGGCGACGACGAGTGCGGTGCACAGCCAGGCGCCCGGGCGCCACGAGGTGTCGCGGAACTTCGGCACCCAGTTGCCGATCGCCTCGGAGAGCTGGAAGCGGGTGACGCGGGTGACGGCGTCGACGGCGGAGAGAATGAACAACGCCTCGAACATGACGGCGAAGTGGAACCAGAACGACATCATGCCCCGCCCGCCGAAGACGCGGTGGAGGATGTCGGCCATGGCGACGGCGAGCGTCGGGGCGCCGCCGGTGCGCGAGACGATCGACGGTTCGCCGACGTCCTCGGCCAGTTGCTCGAGGGCCTCGCGGTCCTGGAAGGAGACGATGGCGCCGTCGATCTCCTCGTCCCACAGCACCTTGGGCCGCTCGCCCTTGGCGTCGGTGACGTTGAGCTGGGTGACGGCGACGGCGGCCGACTCGGCCCGGGCGGCGTTGCCGGCGGCGACCTGCTCGGCCGAGGCGCCGGTGGCGGAGCCGAGCCGGATGTCCTCGGCCCACTGGTCGACCTGGTCGGCGGTCAAGGCTCGCGCCGTCGTCGGAGCGTCGTCGCCCGCCTGGTAGACGTCACCGTTGTCGTCGACGAGGACGCCGGCCTCGACGGCCGAGTGAGCCAAGTTCGTGATGCCGGCCGTCGACATGTTCATCGAGAAATACACCCCGGTGTTGATCGAGACGGCGGCGGCCAAGGCCATGATGGCGACGAAGGACTCCATGATCATGCCGCCGTAGCCGACCATGCGGGCCTGCGACTCTTTCTGGATCATCTTCGGGGTCGTCCCCGAAGAAACAGTGGCGTGCATGCCGGAGAGCGCCCCGCAGGCGATCGTGATGAAGAGGAAGGGGAAGAGCGCGCCGGCGAAGACGGGCCCTTCAGTATTGGAGGCGAACTCGGTGACGGCGGCCGTCTGGGCGATCGGCTGGACGAGGACGATGCCGACAGCCAGCAGGACGATCGTGCCGACCTTCATGAACGTCGACAGGTAATCACGCGGGGTGAGCAGCAGCCAGACCGGCAAGACGGCGGCGAAGAAACCGTACACGACCATGCACAGCACCAGTTGCGGGCCGGAGAGGGTGAGGACGTCGCCGAGCGGCGATTGGGCGACCCAGTTGCCGGCGATGATGGCGGTGATGAGGAGGATGAAGCCGAGGATCGAGACTTCGGAGACCCGCCCGGGGCGCAGATATCGTAGGTAAAGCCCCATGAGGAGGGCGATCGGGATGGTGCAGCCGATCGAGAAGACCGACCAGGGGGAACCCGTCATGGCGTTGACGCAGATGAGCGCGAGGACGGCCAGGACGATCATGAGCATGACGAAGACGCCGATCATGGCGACGGTGCCGCCGATCGTCCCGATCTCGTCGCGCGCCATCTGGCCGAGCGAGCGGCCGCCGCGACGCAGCGAGAAGAACAAGACGAGCATGTCTTGGACGGCGCCAGCCAGGCAGACGCCAACGATGATCCAGATCGTGCCTGGCAGATAGCCCATCTGGGCGGCGAGGACGGGGCCGACGAGGGGGCCGGCGCCGGCGATGGCGGCGAAGTGGTGGCCGTAGAGGACGCGCCGGTCGGTCGGGTCGTAATCCTGCCCGTTGTTGATCCGCTCGGCCGGGGTGGCGTTGGTGTCGTCCGGGCGCATGATCTTCTTCTGGATGAAGAGCGCGTAGAAGCGGTAGGCGATGAGATAGGTGCAGACGGCTGCGACGACGAACCAGACGGTGTTGACGTTCTCGCCCCGCACGATCGCCAGCATCGTCCAGCCGACCGCCCCGAAGAGCGCGATGGCGGCCCAGATGACGATCTTGAGCGGCGTCCAGTTCTCATGGACGGCGATCCCGACGGGGATGCCCTCCTTGTTGCGGATGATGTGTTTTTCTTCCTCGGGTGTGTACCGGGAAGAGGCGGGGGCGCCGGGTGTCGGATCGGGCGCCGTCGTCACACTCATGGTCTGCTCCTTCGCAGCGAGGGGTTGTCGCGAGGACGACCGCCCCTAACCCGCTCGACGTTGAGGATCAGGAGGCTCGTCCACGGCGAACCTATCCAAGACAAGGGTGAGAAGGGAAGACGCAGCGGCAAATTCACTGAATTCTCATCGTCGTCTTGGGCGCCCTGGGGCCACCTATCACCTCATGACGACGTCACCTGAGCCGCTTCAAGAAGAGACGTCGCGCTCCGCTGGGTTGTGAGGAACAGGCCAGGGCTCGAAGTCGCTAGCGGTTCACCCGGCTTGGCGCTGCTCCCACCACTGGAGCAATTCCGCCTTCGCCTCGTCTTCGCTCGCCGGACCGCGGTCGAGGCGGCGTTCGAGGAGGAAATTGTAGGCGGCGCCGACGTCCCGCCCCGGCTTGATGCCGAGGATCTCCATGATCTGGTGGCCGTCGAGATCGGGGCGAATGGAGTCGAGCTCTTCTTGGGCGGCCAACTCGTCGATCCGCCACTCCAACTCGTCGTAGGCGCGGCGCAACCGCGTCGCCTTGGCGGCGTTGCGGGTCGTGCAATCGGAGCGGGTGAGGATGTGGAGGCGTTCGAGCTCGGGCCCGGCGTCGCGGACATAGCGGCGGACGGCGGAATCCGTCCACTCGGCGTCGCCGTAACCGTGGAAGCGCAAGTGCAATTCGATGAGTTGACTGACGGAATCGATGACGTCGTTGGGATATTTCAGCGCCGTCAAGCGTTTGCGGACGATCTTGGCGCCGACGACGTCGTGGTGATGGAAGGAGACCTTGCCGCCGGGTTCGAAGCGGCGCGTCTTCGGTTTGCCGATGTCGTGAAGAAGGGCGGCCAAACGCAAGACGAGGTCGGGCTCGTGGTGACGCGCCTTCTCCAACCCGATCGCCTGGTCGAGCACCGTCAAGGAATGCTGGTAGACGTCCTTGTGCCGGTGGTGCTCGTCGATCTCCAGGCGCAACGCCCCCAACTCGGGGATGAATTGATCGGCCAACCGGGTGCGCACGAGGAGGTCGAGGCCGGTGCGCGGCGCGTTCGTCAGAAGAAGCTTGCTGAACTCGTCGCGGATCCGTTCGGCCGAGACGATGGCGAGGCGGTCCCCCATCGCCATCATGGCGCGCACGACGTCCGGGTCGGGCCGCAAGGTGAGACGGGCCGCGAAACGGGCCGCCCGCAGCATGCGCAGCGGATCGTCGGAAAAAGATTGTTCGGCGGTGCCCGGGGTGCGCAGACGCTTAGCCGCCAGATCGCGCAACCCCTGGTGGGGATCGATGAAGCGACGGTTGATGAGATCGATCGCCATGGCGTTGACGGTGAAGTCGCGTCGGACGAGGTCGCCCTCGATGGTGTCGCCGAAGCGGACCTGTGGCTTGCGGGAATCGGCGTCGTAGCTGTCGGCGCGGAACGTCGTCACCTCGATCTGCCAGGACTGCCCGGCGGCCTGGAGCATCGTTCCGATCGTGCCGAACTCTCGGCCCATATCCCACATCGGGCCGCCCAGGCCGCGCAGGATCCGCTCGATCTCCTCGGGGCGAGCCGAGGTCGTGAAATCGAGGTCGTGCGAGGTCAAACCGAGGCAGGCGTCGCGCACCGGGCCGCCGACGAGGAAAAGCGACTGGCCGGCCTCGTCGAAGGCACGCGTCAGCGGATCGGTGGCAGGACTGATGCGCTCGAGCTCGGCGCGGACATGCTCGGCGACAGGGGGCGTTTGCTCGGAAATCTCAGCTCCTCACAGGCGGCGGCCACGCACAGGTGCGACGTTCTCACCCCGCGAGCCGGTTCAGGCTGAACGATTTTAGCGCGATGGACCGTTCCAGCGTTCCTCGTCCTCACTCGGATAAGCGCGGGCGCCATAGGACGGCGAGGAGCCGGATGATCCGTAGCTCGGACCGCTCTGCCCGGTTGGGGGATCGTTGTGGCTGGGGCCGCCGCCATATCGGGGCGCGGCGCCGTGGTCTTGGTCGTCCGCGTAGTCCGGGGCCTGGTCGTAGCTCTGGCCGGCGCTGTAGGCGGGCCCGGCGCCGTAGCTCTGACTGTTCCCATAGGTGGGCACGGCGTCGTAGGCCGTGCTGACGGCGTCATCCTGTGACGGGCTCGACGGCGAACGTCTGGCCAAACTCTCACGGTTGAGCGTCGGCTCCCCGGCGAACGTCTCGGGACGGTTGGCGTAGCCATAGGGATCGGAAGCGTCGTAGGCGGCGGCGAGGGCGGCTTGATGATCCTTCTTCCAGCGGTTGCGACGCAGGATGGAGATGATGAGGAGGACGAGGCCAGCGACGAAGAAGAGCCCGCCGACCGCCAACGCGATAATAATGGGAATGATAGTTGCCAGAGCGTCGAGCGAAGTGATGACGATCTCATCGACGGGTTCGGAACCAGCCATGCACGAGACGAGGTAATCGCCCGCCTGGGGCGGCTGGAACACTCCCGTCGCAGAGTATTCGACGCCGTCGACTGTGGCCGGGGTGTCGCCGAGCGGTTCGACGGTGATCGAGGCGCCGGAGGAATCGGTGACGCCGCAGGTTTCCGGCGCGTTCGGGGAGCCCCAGATGAAGTGGACGGTCGAACCGTTCGATTCAATGGTGGCGGCCTCGGTGATGGGGAAGGTGACATCGTTCGATTCCCCGCCGGGGACGAGCGCGGAACTCCGCATCGTCGTCACCGTGATGCCGATGACGACGCAGATGATCGGGACGAGGACCATGAGAAGGATGCCGACGACGATGCCGGCGATCCCCGGCTTCTTCGGCAGATTCGGCCCATCGGAACCATAGGGCGCCGCTTGGGGAAGTGACATGGTCACGCCTTTCGTTCGCTTTACACCCAGTCTACTGTCCGTTGTCGCACGCGAGAAGGAAGGGCGGGGAGGAAAGTCGATGGCGTGATCCGGCCTCTGCGAAATCCCCACGTGCGGCTCACGGTGCCCGCACATCCGCGGGAGGAAAGCGCTCCCCGAGGTGGTTCCCTGACATTTGTCAAACCCGCATCTGAGAAGCACCTGAGAAATGAGCATGAGAATTGTTAATGATTCATGGCAATTTAGAAGAAGGGTTGCCGACCTTCAATTTTCTTACCAAACTTGTTGTACTGTCGTTTCACAAGGGAGAAAGCGCGATGATCGATGCCTCTGTCGACTTCGAACCAGCGTCCTACGACCATGGGTCGAACTTGAGAAGAGACTGAGAAATTCTTCCGAAAGTCGGCTAGTGTGGCGGCGGCGCCGACATCCGGCACCCGTCGTCTTCTCTCTCCGATGGGTCACCGGTCGCCGACGACAACCCCGCCACTGGGAATCAGGGGGGAGGGGACGTCACGGTTGGTTCGGTCCCCTTTGATCTTCAGCGAAAGGAGGTCGTCTATGCGGAACTTCTCCCGTCGACGCATCACGACCCTGAGCGCTGTGGTGTGTCTCATCATCGCGGTGAACGCCTCGTTCGCCGGTCTCTCCAGCGGAGCTCCGATCGAAGCACTCGCGCGCGTTTTCTCTCCTCTCACCGGCATCGCGGCGATCGCCCCCGACGCCGCCTCCACCGCCCCGCTCTCCTTCGACGAGACGGAACCCGCCCAGTCCGACGAGCTCGCCCCCGTCGGAGAACCGGGCGATCCCTCCACTGCCGCCGCTCCGGCGATTGAAGGGCCGATCGCCGCCGCCTCACCGGTCGTGCCCGACGCCACCGATGGAGCCACCAGCGATCCGGCCACGACCGCCGCGGTCGAGCAGGGGCTCATCGATCCGACCGATCCAGCCACCTTCGACGCCGCGATGGATTCCGACTCGGCCGAGACTTCCTCCGCGCTGGCCGCCTCATCGGCCGCCACCGCCGGGCGAACGAATCCGCCGGCCTCGAGCGCTCCCGCCGCCGCCCCGGTCGCTCAGGCCGCCGCCCCCGCCACCTCCTCAGCTCCCCAAACGACCGCCCCCGCTCCGCCGCCACCGCCGGCGCCCGAGCCGGAACCGGAACCCGTCGTCTCCACCGGAATCGATCCGTATTCCCTGGCCGTCGCCGTCCACGACGAGGTCAACGCCTATCGCGTCTCCCAAGGGCTGCACTCCCTCAGTTGGAGTGGTCAGGTCGCCGGCGTCGCCCAAGGGTGGAGCGATTCGATGGCCGCCCGTGCCTCGCTTGGCCACAACCCGAATTACTCCGTTCAGATTGTCGGCGCCATGACGAAGACCGGCGAGAACGTCATCCGCTACCCCGACGCCCAGAACTACTCCACCTATGAGCTCGCCTCCCTCATCGTCTACGCCTGGATCGGATCCCCGGGCCACCATCGCAGCATGGTCGACGGTTCCTTCACGACGAGCGGCGTGGGCATCGCCTTCTCCGCCGACGGCGATTGCTACGCCACCCAAAACTTCATGGGTTAGCCCCTTTAACCCCTTCCCTTGCCCCTAAGTGAGTTGGGGGGAGGCCTGAGTTTGAGTCGCTCGGGCCTCCCCCTTTCTCATGCCCTGGCGGCGTCGTGCCATGCCACGATCACGGGCTGACGCCGCAGGCGTCCCTTGTCCTGGATATCACCTTGTTCTGACGCCATCGCGACATCTTCGATCGCTGGCATCGTCTCTCCACTCGACGAGTTGCGGGAGTCCGCGTCCTCGTATACCTTGAACTTCAAGGTATACAGATCTAGGTATGAGGCTTGCGCTGCCTCGGTTCCCTGCGACCGCATCGTCGTGAGGGATCAGGCGGAGAGGCGACGGGAGAGGAGGCGGCCCATGCGTCTCGGCAAAGACCTGGTGGCCGCGGTGGCGACGCCGCTCGTCCTCAGCATCCTGGCCGAGGGCGAGTCCTACGGGTACGCCATCTCCAAGCGGGTGACGGAGCTGTCGGGCGGGGAGTTGGAGTGGGACGACGGCATGCTCTACCCGCTCCTCCACCGACTCGAGCGGCTCGGCCACGTCGACGCCGCGTGGTCGGTCGCGGAGACGGGGCGTAAGCGCAAGCACTACACGATCACCGAGCAGGGGCTCGCCTTTCTCGCCGAGCAGCGCCAGCAGTGGGAGGTCGTCGTGCGAACCCTGAAAAAGGTGTGGCACGACGAGGGCCCGACAGAAGGAGAACGACGATGACAACGATTTCGGACGCCGATCTGGAGGCGCGGATCGCCGATTGGCGCGCCTTCGTCGAGCGCCGCCAGACGATCTCGGCGAGCGACGCCGACGAGTTGGAGGGGCATCTGCGCGATCAGATCGATGATCTGCGGGCGGCGGGGTTGAGCGCCGAGGAGGCCTTCCTCGTCGCCGTCAAACGGCTCGGAGCCCTCGACCATCTCTCCCTCGAGTTCGCCCGGGATTACTCGACGCAGTTGTGGAAGCAGCTCGTCGGATCGCCCTCGCCCGCACCCGAACGTTCCTCGCTGGGGGATCGCCGCCTCCTCGTCGCCCTCGCCTTGGGGGCCGGCGCCGGGCTGGCCGCCAAGATTCCCTCGTTGTTCAGCGACGTCGTCTCCGAGAATTCCCTCATCATCTTCTACCTGCACAACATCTCATTCCTGGTGTTGCCGTTCATGACGGCGTATTTCGCCTGGCGGCGCCGTCTGCCGGCTCGGATGCTGGCGGTGTTGGCGGCGGCGTACGTCGTCGCGATCGTCACCGTCAACCTCACCCCGTTCGACATCACCGGCGATGGTTCGACGTTCGTGCTCACCGCGATCCATCTGCCCGTCGTCATGTGGCTGCTGATCGGCCTCGCCTACACCGCCGTCGGGTGGAATTCGAGCCGAGCGCGCATGGATTTCATCCGCTTCAGCGGGGAATGGTTCATCTACTACGTGCTCATCGCTTTGGGCGGCGGGGTGTTGTGCGGACTGACGATCGCCGTGTTCTCCGCCGTCGGAGCCGAGGAGGCGGCCGCCGAGGCGATCGTCACCTGGGTGCTCCCGTTGGGGGCGGCCGGTGCGACCCTCGTGGCGACGTGGCTCGTCGAAGCCAAGCAGAGCGTCGTGGAGAACATGGCGCCGGTGCTGACGAAGATCTTCACCCCCTTGTTCACGGTGCTCCTCCTCGTCTTCCTCGTGACGTTGGCCTGGCAGCCGCCGGTCGACGTCGAACGCGAGTTCCTCATCATCTTCGACTTGTTGCTCCTCGTCGTTCTCGCGCTCTTCCTCTACAGCCTCTCGGCGCGTGATCCGCAGCGCCCCGTCGGATTGTTCGACCGATTGCAGCTCGTCCTCCTCGTCGCGGCGCTCGCCATCGACCTCTATGTGCTCATCGCCATGGTGTCGCGGATCGGCGCCTTCGGCTTCAGCGCCAACAAGATCGCCTCGCTTGGCCTCAACATCATCCTGCTCTCCAACCTGGCCTGGTCGGCGGTTTTGCTGACCGGGTTCCTGCGCGGGCGTCGGCCGATCACCGCGCTCGAGCAGTGGCAGACCGACTATCTGCCCGTCTACCTCGTCTGGGCGGCGATCGTCGCGCTCGTCTTCCCCCTCGTCTTGTGACACGGAGTGTCGCGGAGCAGGATCGACGATGCGCTCCCCCGGCAACGACAACGCGGCTGGGGGCACTACCGGGCGCTACGAAGACAACATTGAGGCGCGACAGGCCGAAACCGTTCCCCTTGAGGGCAGAGTCCTCAGTTGTATGAGGGGTAGCCCCTCGGCTGCCGGTTGTATTTCCGGAAGCGGATGACGGCGAAGACCGTGACGACGATGCCGCCGACGCCGATGAGCGAGGCGACGCCGAAGGAGAGGAGGAGGGCCTCGGTGGCGTCGAAGACGGGATCGGGCGGGCCGACCATGCCGACATCGCCGGTGGCGCCGGCGGCGCACATGATCCTGTAATCCCCGTTGTGCGGCGCGGTGAAGACGCCGTAACGGAAGAGGGCGTCGGCTGACAGTGACGAGGAAACGCTCGTGTCGATGGGGACGTCGGCGCCGCTCGGATCGCTGACGGAGCATTGGGCGAGCGGGGTGGAGACCCCCCACAGCGCGTGCTCACCGGCGTCGAGACGCGCGACGGCCGATTGGCCGGGTACGAACGTCTGCCCGGACATGAAGTCGTTGATCGACTCGTTCATGCCGCGCCAACCACCCCACAGGATGGCCCCGGGGATGACGATGAGGGTGAGGACGGCGGCGATGAGCCACGCCACCACCGATCGTCCGCTGACCGGCGGATCCGCCGGCTGCCGGGCCGGCTGGGGAACCGGCGATCCCCACGTGGGCGGCGCGACGGGCCGCGGCGGAACGGCCGCCTGAGGGGCGGGCACGGGCTGCCCTGCACCAGCTGCTTGCCCGTAGTAGGGCTGGGGATACGGCTGGGCGGGCTGCTGATAGGGCGGTTGATAGACCGGCGGTTGGGCGGCGCCAGGATAGACCGCCGCGGCTTGAGCTGCTCCGGGCTGAGCGACACCGGGATGCACCGGCCCCGGCTGTGCCGCCCCGGACTGGAACGCTCCAGGAGGAACCATTCCTTGTGGGACGGCCCCGGGCGGGAGCATGTCAGGCCCGGCGGTGGCGGGCGGGCCGGCGGACGGATCCGCGTCCCACTGTTGATACTGCGTCATTTCTCCCCCGTTAACCCCGTCATCGCTTTGAAGACGCCGGTCGTGGACATGAGCTTAGGCCCTGGCACCCCGGCGTCGTTGAGCGCTTCGATGGCCCGCTCCCTGATCTCACGAGCCAATGCGAAATGCTGATTAGGCGGAGTCTTGATGAGGATCCGCATCGTCAGCGTCGTCGCGGTGATCGACTCGACCCCGAGCAGTTTCGCCGGCTCCAAGAGTTGCTCGGCGATGTCCGGATCGTGCTCGAGCTTGGCCACGACCCCCTCGAGCACTCTCGTCACGGTGACGACATCGGCATCATAGGCCACCGGGACGTCGATGAGGCCCGTCGAGAAACCCTGTGAGATGTTGCCGACTTGGAGGATCTCGCCGTTGCGGACGTACCAGACCATGCCGGAGGTGTCGCGCAGCTTGGTGATGCGCAGCGTCACGTCCTCGACGGTGCCGGTGATCGTGCCGACGGTGATCTGGTCGCCGACGCCGTATTGATCCTCGAGGATGAGGAAGATGCCGGAGAAGTAATCCTTGATGAGCGATTGGGCGCCGAAGGCGAGGATGACGCCGCCGATGCCGGCGCTGGTGAGGATCGGCGCGATCGGGATGCCGAGGGTCTCGAGGATCATGAGGACGACGATGAGGGTGATGGCGAAGTGCCACAGCGACATCAGCAAATGCGCGACGGCGGCCGTGCGCGGCAGGGCGCGTTGGCGGGCCTCCCGGATCGCTTTGCGGCGCGCCTCGTCCTCGACGTGGCCGCGGATGGCCAACGACGGCCAGCGGTGCTCGCCGAGCCGCCCCTCCTGGGCCCGCTTCTCGGCCTGCGACAAGGCACGACGCATGATCCAGCGGACGACGATGTCGGCGGCGATCGCGCCGGCGATCGTGATGAGGATCACCAGAGCGGTGTGCGGCCACTCCCAGACGATCTGGAGCGGCGCCATCGGAAGGGCGAGGTTCATGCCTCCCAGCCTATCGACCGGCTATGACAGGGCGATGGGGCCGGCGACGCGAATTCTCCTCATCGTCCACAGGCTCGACGACCCAGATCGTCCCTCTGTGGATCACTGGACGTCGTCCGCGCCAACCGTCGTGCTCTCGCTCGTCTCAGATGAGCTGGTAGCGGAAGTCGAGGAGGGTGTCGACGTAGAGATCGGGATTGTTCTCGTGGATCTCGTGGCCGCCGGCGATGCCGTCGATGACCGTGGCGGCGGGGAGAAGCTCACGGAACCGCTTGACGTCGTCGTCGTCCATCGCCCCCATGAGGACGTTGTCCTTGTTGTAGCTGGCGGCGGCGTGCATGAGGATCGTCGGGCAGGTGATGCTGGCGATGATCTCGGCGTCGTCCCAATCCTGGAACCAGACGTCGGTGTCGATGACTTCGGCGTATTGGAGATCGTAGGGGCCGGTGCCGTCGTGGGTGTTCCGGGTCGCCAAGAGTGGCTTGTTGGCCATGGCGGCGAGGCTCGTCAGCTTCGGCATCTGGCCGGGGTGGCGTTCCATGGCGGTCAGCGCCCCGCGCTTGACGGCGTTGTCCCAAGCCGACGCGCCCCACAACTGACGCAGGTAGGTGTGGTCGAGCCAGAACTTGGTGTAATTCGTCTCCTCGCTCTGCTGGAGGAAATCATGGATGACGGAGACGTGTTGTTTCCACGCCGCCGTCTCGCCGCGCCGTTCGGGGCTGATCGAGAAGAAGGGCGGATCCTCGAGGACGAGCCCGCGCACCGAATCGGGGTGGCGGCTGGCCATCCAGGCGCCGATGAGCGCGCCGGAGGAGTGCCCGGAGACGACCGCGGGCGCGCCGATGATGTTGTCGATGAGCCAGGCCAGATCGCGGCCGTTGGCGTTGACGGGGTAGAGCTCCGGATCCATGCTCGAGCCGCCGTGGCCGTAGACGTCAACGACGAAGACGTGGTACGCGCCGGCCAGACGCTCGGCGACCGGCAGATAGTCTTGCCAGAAGACCCATTGGCCGGGGATGAGGAGGAGCGGGTCGCCGCCCTCGTCGGGGCTCTCGCCGTAGTTGATGACGCCGCCCTCGGGAGTGGTCACTTGTTTCTCAACAAAAGTCGTCTCATCTACCATCATGGTGATGATACTAGGGGGGTCGGGCAAGCCCCTCTCTGTGGTATCTGATATCTGATAGCTGTGAGATTTCACACTTTTCGCGGAGAATGAGGGTGACGGACGATCGTGGAAGGATGATCGGTATGAGAATCGCGCGCTGCAAGGTCCAAGGACGGATCATTCACGCCGCCATCAGCGGGGAGGCCGGCTCGGAGATCGTCGAGGAGTTGACGGGCGACCCGGTGGCCGGGGACGTCGCCGACACGGGCAAGAGTTATCCGATGGCGGCGGCGACGCTGCTGGCGCCGGTCACGCCGTCGAAGATCGTCTGTGTGGCGAAGAACTACGCGGCCCACGCCGCTGAGACGGGCGCCGAGGTGCCCGCTTCCCCCATGCTTTTCCTCAAACCGCCGAGCGCGGTCGTCGGGCCGAACCAGCCGATCGTGCTGCCGTCGTATTCGTCGGACGTCGACCATGAGGTCGAGTTGGCCGTCGTCATCGGGCGCGCGGCGCGCAACGTCGCTCCCGAGGAGGCGTTGTCGTATGTCTTCGGGTACACCGTCGGCAATGATGTCTCCGCGCGTGACGTGCAGAAGACGGAGCCGCAGTGGGTGCGAGCCAAGGCTTTCGACACGTCGTGCCCCCTGGGGCCGTGGATCGTCACCGGGCTCGACCCGGCCGATCTGGCGTTGCGCTGCCACGTCAACGGGGAGCTGCGCCAAGACGGCACGACGTGTGATCTCGTCGTCGACGTCGCCCATCTCATCGCCTTCGCTTCTACGGTGATGACGTTGTTGCCGGGCGATGTCGTCTTGACGGGCACGCCGGCCGGGGTCGGTCCGCTCACCGGTGGGGACACCGTGGTCTGCTCGGTCGAAGGGATCGGGGAATTGCGGAACCCCGTCGTCGCGGCATGAGCCAGGGCACAGCGGGAACCGATGGGGCCGGGGCGATCCCCCCGGCGGCGGATACTTACGTCCCCGACCCGAACCGTTGGAAGGCCCTGTGGGTGTGCTTCGCGGCCGGGTTCGTCACCATGCTCGACGTCTCGATCGTCAATGTGGCTTTGCCGTCGATGCAGGCCGCTTTGCACGCCGGGGCGACACAGCTCCAATTCATCGTCGCCGGGTACACGCTCGCCTTCGGGCTCATGCTCGTGCCGGCCGGGCGTCTCGGCGACGTGCGCGGGCGGCGGACGATGTTCCTCATCGCCGTCACCTGTTTCGGGGTGACGAGCCTGCTGGCCGGGTTGAGCCAAAACGACACCATGCTGGCGGTTTTGCGGCTCCTGCAAGGCGCGTCGGCCGGGATGCTCAACCCGCAGACCTCCGGAATCATCCAATCGTTGTTCCGTGGCCCGGAGCGGGGCAAAGCGTTCGGGTTGTTCGGCATGGTCATCGGCGTCTCGACGGCGCTGGGCCCGCTCGCTGGCGGCCTGCTCCTGGCGGCCTTCGGCTCGGAGCACGGGTGGCGCTGGGTGTTCTGGGTCAACGTGCCGATTTGTTTGGCCGTCGTCATCCTCGGGTGGCGGCTCCTGCCCCGCCAACACGCCTCCACCCTCAAGCAACCCCTCGACCTCATCGGTGTCGTCTTCATCGCGCTGGGCACGATGTGTTTCATGGCGCCGTTCGTGACGACGCCGGACAGCGGCTTCTTCGACGATCCGCAACGCTGGTGGTGGTTGGCTCCGGCCGTCGTCTTGGCGCCGCTGGCGTATCTGTGGGAGAAGTCGTATCAGCGGCGGACGGGCGCGGCCGTGCTCAACCCGGTGCTGCTGCGCGACCCCGGTTTCGTCTTCGGGGCAGCGTTGGGGGTGGCGTATTTCGCTGGTTTCACCGCGTTGTTCCTCATCATCACGATGGTGTTGCAGAACGGCTTGGGGTACACCCCGCTCGAGGCCGGGCTCGTCGGCGTGCCCTACGCCATCGCCTCCGGGTTCGTCGCCCAACTCTCCGGCCGTCTCGTCAACCGGTGGGGGCGGCCCGTCGTCGTCGCCGGGATCCTCGGCATGCTCATCGGCCTCGTCGGGCTCATCCTGCTGCTCCGCCTGGCCGGGCCGAGCCATCTGGGCTTGTGGATGGCGCTCATCCTCATCATCGCCGGGGCCGGCAACGGAGCCGTCATCTCACCCAACCAGACGCTGACTTTCGCCCACGTGCCGCCCTCGTTGGGTTCGGTCGCCGGGGCTGTGCTCCAAGTCGGCCAACGGGTCGGCTCCGCCATCGGCGTCTCCGTCGTGTTGGCGGTGTATTTCTCCATCGTCGCCAGCCGCCAAGCCGACCTGGGCCAAGCCGCCGCCGCCGAGTTGGCCGCCGGGAGCGCGCTCATGCTCTCGGCTGCGCTCGTCGCCTGCGCCGCCGTCATCGCCGGCTTCGACGCCCACCGGCGGCACCCCCACAAGGCGATGGACGGGCACGAGGCGCCGTTGCCGGCGCTGTGAGTTAGTAGTCGGCGTTAAGGGACCCAAACTTCACTACGCTTCATTGAGCATTCTCCGGCTCACTGTCGTGACGAAATCGGTCGCCTCATCTTCCGAATCGAATGGTTCGAGGGGGGGTCCTCACTGATCTGCCCCTGCCATTCACCAAGTTCACCCCCGCTGCTGCCAAAATGACGCTGCCCATCACAGTCGCCGAGGTTGATCCTGGCCATGTCCAGATCAACCTCAACCCCGGCGAGACTTCGAGAAGCCCCCAAGGCCCGGGCTGCCGTCACACGATTCAATTCCGAGTTCCAGCGCTCAATAGCCGCAATCTGGGCTTCCCGATCGTCGGGGCTGATGGCAAGACGTTCATTCATCACGGCGCGGTCAGCTCTCAGCCACATGTCAAGTTCTGATGGGTCCTCAGTCTGGTAAGAGAAGCTGATATAAGTTCCGCCCAAGCGAGTGGCGGACTCAACAAACATTTCGTAAAGCACCACGGGATCGATCCCGTCATACGTGAACGTTGACACCAGATCTCTTTCTCCTCTTTCCACAGAGTCTACCGACCACATGGGATCACCGGGTGCCGACTCATGCCCAGGACACGCACGAATCACCTTGAATCTACATCAAATCTATAACTTCTAGAGGAGAACGCCCTGCTCCGTTCTCGAATCTACAAAATTCTAGATTCCAACGGGATGATTCTATAGAATCTCTGTAGATTTCATTCGTGAGGAGACCACATGCCCGGAAAACCGTTGCGCATCGGGGAGGCGGCCCGACTCCTCGGCGTCTCCCCGAGCCAGGTGAGGCTCCTTACCAGCGAAGGCGTGCTCTCATCATCGCTCACTCCCGGTGGGCACCGCCATTACGACCGCGAGACCCTCATGGGCGAATGGAAAGCCTGGAAAGGTGGTCCAGACGCCGCCCGCCCAAACGAGGAATCCGCTTTCTGGTCGCAGACCCTCCCGTTGAGAGGTCTCCACGAGGAGGAGACGTGGGGCGCACTTCGCTCCGCACTCGTCGATAGAGAAGGAGCCGTTCCCAAACGCGCCGACGTCATCCTCGCGTACTCCGTCACCGAAATGGTCAACAACGCGATCGATCACTCGGGTGGAGCCCAGGTGACTATCGGCGCGGTTATCATGGGGCGCGTTCTCACCGTGACGATCCTCGACGATGGCGTCGGAGCCTTCCAGCGCATGGCCGACGAATTCTCCTTCGCCCAGCCCGAAGACGCGCTCGTCGAGATCACCAAGGGGAAACGAACCACGGCGCCCGACCGTCATTCTGGCGAGGGCATCTTCTTCACCTCGAAGGCCGTCGACGTGTTCACCATCGCAGCCAACGGATACGCCGTCATGTTCGACAACCTCATCGACGATATCGCCCTCGGAGAATCATTCAACGCGGGCACCGAGGTGACACTGCGGCTCGACCTCGACACGACACGCGAACTCGTCGACGTCTTCAAACGCCACACCGAAGACGGAGAGTTCGTTCTCACCACCCCTCGCATCTCCCTCATCGACTCCGTCGGCGGATTCATTAGCCGCAGCGAAGCGAAACGGTTCGCCCTCGGCCTCGAACAATTCACACACGTCATCCTCGACTTCACCGGGGTCACCTTCGTCGGCCAAGGGTTCGCCGACGAACTCTTCCGTGTCTGGCAGAACGCGCACCCCGATATTCAGCTTGACGTGAGCGGTGCGAACCCGGCCGTCGACTTCATGATCAACCGGGTCGATCGACCATCACAGCGTTAAAATCGAGCGACAGAGTAAGAAGCAAGATAGATCAATCCCATGAATTGCGCTCTTCTTCAATAGCTTTGTCTACTTCTTCGAGTGTTCTCGTCGAAACGTAATCACTATTGAAAAAAGTGAGAAGCGAAGCACCACTCCCCCGTAAGGGCTCATCATCGTTTGAGACGATCATCGTCCTCAAAACTTGGCACGAGGAAATGATGGCATCATCCCAATCCCGCGCGCACTCTATCAACGAAGATAGATTGTTTTCTTTCTCAGGCGCTTTCAGTTGTATCACCTCTCATATCCTTCATGATTATCTCCGTAACAATAATACCTCACCATGGCTATGTCCGACAATGACCGACGTCTCTCTTCCTCATGTCAACTGAGACAGCGGGGACACGGCCTACGCCCAAGTAAAACCATTTTTCATGCTTCGATACAACCGCATAGTTGCAGTACAACTTCGTCATATTAGAGAACAATATGAGGGTAACGAATGGCCGCAATCCACTTATTCAACGGTGACATAATTAAACAATTCGTCACTACATCCTGCACTCCTTGGTGCGAGATTTCTGTCCGGAATTTTTAAAAGTACGGAGAATCCGACTACGGCGAGATGTCCCCGTGTCGGAAGTGCAGTCACTCAAACTTATATCCACAAGTCATCGTTGGTTCAAATCCAACTTGTCACGAACGCGTCGAACGTAAAAATTTCGCCATGTTACTATCCGCTGTTTAGCGGTACGTCGAATCCGACCTGTGAATACACAGTTATTTCCGGTGATACTCTCTGGTTTCTATCCGCTATTTAGCGGTACGTCGAATCCGACAGACCGGGGAATGAAATATGAAGACTGGAACGAAATGCTTCTATCCGCTATTTAGCGGTACGTCGAATCCGACCGTCGCAGTCGCGGCGACGCCGGAACTCCATGCCAAGTTTCTATCCGCTATTTAGCGGTACGTCGAATCCGACTTCTTCAACGAGGCCATTCCGGTTGTCGACTGGGGTTTCTATCCGCTATTTAGCGGTACGTCGAATCCGACACGAGACGCTCTCAGATCTCGGAGACTTCATTCACGTTTCTATCCGCTATTTAGCGGTACGTCGAATCCGACATCGTCAACGATGGCAGCGCGAAGAAACGCCGCAAGTTTCTATCCGCTATTTAGCGGTACGTCGAATCCGACTGCTCCAGATCGGCGCATATGCGATACCGGTGGTGTTTCTATCCGCTATTTAGCGGTACGTCGAATCCGACCTCGCCACCGGGGCGACGGCGATCGTCACCGCAGTTTCTATCCGCTATTTAGCGGTACGTCGAATCCGACCGTCATCATTCCCTGATATCCCATAACTGGAACGAGTTTCTATCCGCTATTTAGCGGTACGTCGAATCCGACGGTATCGCATTGGCTGACGCGTTAGTCAAGCATTGGTTTCTATCCGCTATTTAGCGGTACGTCGAATCCGACGCTTCGAGACTCCTGCCCTCCGCGCTGACTACTCGTGGTTTCTATCCGCTATTTAGCGGTACGTCGAATCCGACAATGACGAAATTACTAATGGGAGGGTGTGGAATTGTGTCGATCCG